>DBNT01000014.1 GCA_002299835.1 Nitrospiraceae bacterium UBA665
TCAAGGGGGAGGGAAATATAAGAAAACCCTGTAGCAAGACTACAGGGAATTACAAGTTAAAGCACTCCGATGAATCATTCCATTCTGTTGCTTTTATATCTTGAACAAGAGCGAAAGAGAGAGAAATAAGAAGTATCGATAATGTTACTATACGGCCAATCTCTGTTTTTCTGGAATTGTTTACCATTGTTCTTAATTTGTCCATTCAGCGCACAATAATTCAGCCTGGCTCAAGACGGTCTGTGTTGCCTTTTCCTGTTTATCAGGTGGATAACCGTATTTGCGTAAGATTCGTTTTACCAGCGTCCTCAGTTTTGCCTTAACACCCTCTTTAACAGTCCAGTCAATAGTTACATTTCTTTTCACTGTCTCCACAAGCTCACGTGCTATGGTTCTGAGGATTTCATCTCCAAGCACTTTTACCGCACTATCATTTGTCTCAAGGGCATCGTAGAAAGCGAGTTCTTCTTCGGTAAGGTTTAATTTCTCACCCCGTTTATGGGCTTCTCTCATCTCTTTAGCAAGTTCAATCAGTTCCATAATCACCTTTGCTGCATCAATAGTGCGGTTCTGGTATTTCCTGATAGTCTGTTCAAGCATTTCAGCAAAGGATCTTGACAGGACAAGGTTTCTCCTTGACCGTGACTTTATCTCGTCATTGAGCAGTTTCTTGAGAACTTCAAGAGCCAGGTTGCGCTGCGGCATATGTCTGACTTCCTCAAGGAATTCATCGGAGAGGATAGAGATGTCAGGTTTCTTTAAACCTGCTGATGCGAATATATCTATGACCTCATCTGACACAATAGCCTTTGAAACTATCTGCCTTATAGCAGAGTCAAGAATATCAGGGCTTTTGCCCTCTGTAACTGTGTTCTTTGCTAAAGAAGCTCTTACAGTCTGGAAGAATCCAACATGATCTCTTATTTCAAGTGCTTTATCATTGGGAACTGAGAGTGCAAATGCCTTTGATAGTTCTGTTACAGCCTGCATATAGCGGGTTCGCCCATCTTTCTGGCCGTCATCTTGTGATAAGATGTGTTCCATTGCCTCTTTTATCACTGTTAATCGCCCGGATGGGTCGCCTGAAAAGAATCGTGTATAGTCAAAACCATGGAACATTGATAAAACAATCTCGAACTTCTCAAGCATAATAGCTACAGCCTCATCCTGCGGTATGCCTGTCATGTCACGGTCTCTTTCAGTGTAATCAGAAAGAGCCTTCTTCAATTCATCGGCAATGCCCAGGTAATCAACAACAAGACCGCCGGGCTTATCTTTGAATACCCTGTTAACCCTTGCTATTGCCTGCATAAGTCCATGTCCGCGCATTGGCTTATCAACATACATTGTATGAAGGCTGGGGACATCAAACCCTGTCAGCCACATATCCCTGACAATGACAAGTTTAAAAGCATGTTCAGGTTTCTTGAAATTATTTGCAAGCGCCTCTCTCCTATTCTTGTTTCTTATATGCTGCTGCCATTCAACCGGGTCAGATGCAGAGCCTGTCATAACAACTTTCAGAAATCCTTTGTCATCGTCTTCGCTGTGCCATTCAGGTCTTATCGCCTTTTGGAGATGCTGCCTCGATGGTGCACTCAACAGCCTTATTCACCGCATGAAACTGGTGATAGCCGGCTATCTTCTTGATGATTTCAGCGCCGTCAACTTCAAAAACTATGAAATATCTCAGGAGATCAAGAAATCTTTGCTTATCAAATATTCCTTTGATTAATACCTCAAGCTCAGGGAGCCCCTTCGGAGCTAAATCATCTCCTGTTATTGTTCTCCATGGCAGAAACCATTCCCAGTCTGCTGTTAAAGTTCCAGCCCTTGCCTCTATGCCATCAGAGACAACAAGAATCTCGTTATAAGGAAAGAGAGAAGAGATTTCATTCTTGTATGTTTGAAACTGATTAAAGGCATCCTTTATTGTTGCGTTTTCGTCAGAAGGATTTTTAAGCTCAATTACGCCTAATGGAATACCATTTACAAAAACAACTATGTCAGGCCGTCTGTTACTTTGTCCTTCAACAACAGTGAATTGATTAACTGCCAGATAGTCGTTGTTATCAGGATTGTCAAAATCTATAAGCCAGACCTTATCACCGACAATCCTGCCCGTTTCATCCTTGTATTCAACATCAACTCCATCTGTGAGCATTTTATGGAATTGGTGATTGTTAGCAGCAAGAAGGGGCGATTCATGAATAGTTCTCGTGAGCTTTCGGTATGCATCTTCGATGGCCTCTTGTGGAATGGCAGAATTTATATTTGCTAAGGCTGACCTGACCCTGTTTTCTAACAGCACATCACTGTAGCTTGTGCGCTCAGCAAACAACTCGCCCGGCGCTATATCAGGACCATTGAGGATGGAATATCCCAGCCCCTTGAACCAGTCAAGGGTTGCTTGTTCGATTATGGATTCGGTAAAAAGCATTTTGCGTCTAAATAAAATTTATCAGTAATTTCAACATATTACATGATTATAAACAATAAAATCTCAATAGCGTCTAAATAAAACTCATGCCCAATATGGCACATAACTTCGATACCTGAGAGAAGTTACTGTTGGATCTGACAATTTTATAAGTCCATCGTCCATTGTTTCCCGGATAACTCTTGAGACAGACTCTGCTTTCTTTTCGGAAAGATTGAACCGTCGTTCGCGCAAGCTCTGATTTGTCATTTTCTGATTCATGACATATCGCAAACAGCAATGCTGATAGCAAGCTCTAATCCGGTCATTACGGTCCATATCTTCAAATTCTTTATGAGCGAACATAACAGCAATAGTGTGACGGTCGCTAACGCGAAAATCTGGTGCCGGTAATTGGAATACTTCAGATGCATCAATTACCTTATCAATACCACTACCCTTTTCTTCGCAAATACCAAACCTTCGCATCAGGTTGGCCAACCGTTCATTCCGCGATTGATATTCATCAATGAATCTATCCGGCGGGATGAATGGTTTACCGGGACTTGTAATTTCTACTCGGTCGGTATAAATCTCAACCATCACTGAGCTCCCGATTTCTTCAAAATCCTGATGGATCATTGCATTTGCTGCAAGTTCACGAATAGCAATCTCAGGAAACATTTTTACTTCTTTTCGAATAGCTTTTTCGATTATCTCGTTTGTAGGGATTTGGCTGTTTATGAAATCGATAAGTCCCACAAAACCCACTGCATAACCTTTTGTTCCTACTTTATCCAAACGGGTTTTAAGCTTACTTGTGCCCTCATAAACAATAACACGAGGCGCTTTGCGTGAAAGCCCCTCGAAGTCTTCAAGTCTCTTGGCAAATAAGACTGCGACAAGGTTTGTAATAGTCCACACACCATTTTTTCTGACAATCAGTTTTTCACGCTCGAAGCGGTCAAGAACTCCTTCCCGGTTGGTTGGATAAGGCAGTTTAAGAAGATCAAAATAACTTTGCGTATCAAGCCAACTGGACTATATCATCACCAGAACAGTTCTTCCGTGCAGATCTGGAAAGCCAATCTGGTTTCCCTTCGTTAAATATCTGGCGCAATCGGTCTTCAGTCATTGGCACGGTATCTTCGGTAGACCGCATCAGATAAGCGCCTTCAAACTGGTAAGCAGTTCCCACAGGACGAGAGGGGATATGGAATATTACCAATCTTCCCCCAGGGTGTGAGAGTTCCTCGACTTCTACCCGAAATCGTAGTTTATCCAATAACCTCCTTTGCATATCAACTATGTCCTGAAAAGCCTTACTGCCAACTATCTTACGTGGCGGTTTATCCGTAATACCGAGAATTAATTTCCCGCCGCCCTCATTCGCAATTGCAACGCAGTAGCGGAAAAGCTTTGTCAAATCGAACTGATTCTTTGCCTCTTTGAATTCCAGATTTTCGCCTTCTCTGGGCGATGACATCCAGCGATTTAATTCTTCCAAAGTAGTTTTCATATACCGTTTATCAAAGCTTTATATATTTTCATCTGAATCTCCAGCAAATAATCATATGCCATTACCTCATGCTCTATCAATATCTGGACAATTGAGAACAGCGTATCCCAGCCCTTTGAACCAGTCAAGGGTTGCTCGTTCGATGATGGATTCAGTGACGGTACCGATATTTATCACATCCTCCTTTAGGCTGCCAATTCTTCCCTGATTTCCTCACGTTTACTCCAAAGAACAGGGTGAACATCGTAGTTTTTTAAAGCATCCAAAACAGAAACTGTAGGTGCATGGTCTGAATCATTTAAAAATGCATATGCCCGTGAGTTCATCGGCCTCACTTCTTTTGTGTCAATCCATGCAAAGGCAACTGCCTGTGCAGTCTCACGGCTTGGGCGATTGATTGCCTGCAAAATTCTTTCAGGCTGCTTTTTTGACGAAGGGATTACAAAATTAAATAAATGATCATACCCGCTCTTGCCCGTAAATTTCACCTTTGGCGTATAGCGAATATCGCTCAAATCGAGCCATGAAGTCACATCTTCAAGAAAAAGGCTGGCAACCATAGGTACAGCCAAATAAAAGAGGTCATTTACAGCCAACATGGCCTGAACCAGATTATGCTTACGCAAAGCAAAATTATCTGGCGAAGCATGCACAACTAATTCATCACCCGCCAATTTTACGCCAAAACCATTAAGCTTGAGGTTAAGAAGATCCTTTCGCTTTTTACTCTCAAGTTCACAGCCTGATAATCTGAGGTCTTCAATTGTATAGCCGTCATCCGTAATTATAAAGCCGCTATTCTCACGTTTGACATAAATCTGCATATAGTCGTTGTGCCTGTCAAGGTAAGGAGTTGTGATCTCAATCCAGTCCTTAACCTGCCGAAGAGTTGTCTTGTCTTTTAGCCAAGCAAGATATTGATCCAATAATTTCTGAATTTCATCAATCATCCAAATAGCCCTCTTTCGATTATAGGTGGCTCTATAATATTACAAAATCGCATAAAATCTTCCAATGTTAGCCACAGACGCAAGGTCAATTTTCCCTCGGCTTACATCAAGCAAAAAGTTTTCTCTTTTGTCAGTGGACATCAGCGGGATTGAGATAGAACCTCCAAGACCAGGATAATTCCATCTTGTGTCATCTATGCGATGCTTCTCCATAGCGATGAGTGTATCAGCTTCTGCCTGTGTAAGATTTATTTCTGCCATTTGCCCTGTTTCCTTATTCCCTCATTGTCGTTTTTGCTTTACGTCTCGTACCATATTGTGCCCAAATTTTTTCCATGGATACAGCAGGCAATTCTTTTTTAATATAATCAATAGCTTTTTGAGAATAACGATTAAATTTAGTTTTTCCAATAACAATTTGCTTGAAACAATCTGGATCAGAATACAGATTTAAGTGCCTTATAATAGCCAGAGTTTTAGGTACTGTTAATCCAACTTTTTCCGATAGTTGAGTCAGATTAAGATTATAAAATGCCAATTCATCAACTCGTTTTATTGCAACAACCGCTGCCTCTGGTGTGCCTTCAGGTACGACATGAACGGGTATTCCCTCTTTCTTGGTAATTCTTAAATCAAGAGAAGGTCCATAACCTTTTGTTGTAAATTCAATAGAGGCAACCCCCGGAAAAATCTTATCCCATGATTGACCAGACTGAATCTGGATTGAAATTCTCTTGAGGTCACTATTACTCGGCTGCAATCTTCCCCCTTGAATTGCACCTTCTAATATTGTCAACCCACGTAGCTTTGCAAACGCCTCAACATGTTTCCGGCTTCTTGGTTTTAGCAATTTCTTTATATCATCTATTTCAGTCTCAAAAAAAGAGGCTATATCTTTTGGACTTGATGTAGAAATCGGGAGCACTCTTTCCGGTAATAATCCTATTAGGTCACGGTCGAATACTTTCTTCAGTATTTCTCGGAAAATAGTTAAGCCACTTTGAGCATGAAGATAAAGATGTTGCTCTGAGAGGTCTACAATATGATGTTGTGCTGCATCTCTAAGACTGTTTATTGCCTGAAGAGACAATGCTTGCTCATTTATAAGAAATCGTACAGTTCCATCGGAAAGGGCTTTTCTAATACAGCCATCAAAGCCAATAGTTTGTTTCGCTCGCTTTTCCCTAATCTTGCCACCACGGTGTAAGATCGCAGATTTAAGAAGCATTTCAAAAGAGTGATCTAAAAAGATAAGAACAGCTTCAGCCCTTCCTTTGTCCCATGGTCTATTAAAATGTTCAATGCTTAAGATCAAAGAGTTAAGAGCTTTATTAAATAGAATTCCAGCTTCCTTCTTCATGCGGAAGCCTCCACAAACCTCTCCGCATCTTTCACCTTTATCTCTCCCGACAACAGCTTCGGCAGCAAGGCGTCACGGATTGAGGCAAGGGTGCGGGATTGTTTTGAATTCATTTTGATTTGATGAATCATAGGCGTAGTAAAATCATTATATTTTTTTATCAAATCTTCAGTAGGCAATATAATTTGAAAAATTGAAAGAGCATCCCATTTTATGTATGGTATTGTTGAACCTACTGAGACACTTGTGGCATATTCAATTACTGTGTCACTGAAAAAATTCATTAAAGCAAACAAACATGCATTTGACTTTTTAGGTCGTAATACAAAAGTAGTTGTTCGAGTTATCCCATCAAATTGTGCTAAACCAACCTTATGGAAGTATGGACGCATTGCTCCAAACAAAACATCGCCTTCCCTAAATCTGATAATACTGCTATTGACTTCAACACCCGCCCTATATTGTGCAAGGTCAATAGAACGAAGTGGCATATCGTCAAGAGCAATATATTTTTCATTATCTTTTTCTGGAGTTACTTCTACTCTCTCATTAATAAAATCAACTAATTCCCCTAATGTCCCTACCCTCCACCCCTTCGGAATTTTTCCGAGCGGGGAGTCCTGCCATTCCTTGTGAGGACCGATGCCGGGGATGGGATCAAAGTCCACAAACCATGATTTGAATATCGCCCTTGCCATAGCCTCCAATGTCTCGTTCATTTTCCTGTTCAGTTCAATTTTGTCATCCAGCGCGCCAAGTATTGAGGCGATGGCTTTTTGTTCAGGGAGAGGGGGGACTAAAATTTTAAGTTGTGAAAAATGTCCTTTGTTTAAAATTGGCTGTGCTGAACCGCTTGTTGCTAATCGCTGTAATTCATCTTTCCGCGAATAGAGATTATAATAAACATAATCTGGCTCGATGCCTTCATTTACAACAATGGAATTTATTTGCTGATTCGTAACCGATTCGACTTTTGTCATGCCAACTTTTCCCATGTCAGAACCGATACAGGAGACAAATACTGTTTTTGGAGGTATTAAAAGAGTTTTTACATATTTGATACCCTTAATGCTGACGGTGCGTTCCGTGACATCGATATATTTCTGTCCTTTCATATCAGAAGGCGTTATAAAAGGAAGAATCCCTCCATAGTTTTCAGATTCGGCGGTTGGCGGAGTTTTCCCCGTTATCACACGGCCAATCTCACTAATCCTATATTCTTTCCACTTATCCCCCATTTCCCAACCCCTTCAAATTCTCCTCATTTTTCACAAAAAAAATTGAGCTTGACATTGTCTATACTATTAAGTAACATAAATTTAACAAGTAAGTCCTCGTTCGTGGGGTACCGCAGGGCGCCTCTAATAGCGAACGAGGCTTTGTTATTTTTAGGGGAATAACGGGTTCTCCTCAATTATATTTTCCTTTATTATGTCGTAATAAATCTCATCCCCGTATTCATGCTTCCTAAAAATAGCCCAGCTTACAAAGTCCACAGCCTGCAATGCCTTCTCTTGAGCGGGTGTTTTAATAGAAATAGTAACATTTATATTGTGATTTTTCGCTATATTAGATTGCAGGTAAAACTTGAAATTTTGATTCAAAAACTTATTGGTCTCTTTACGGGAAGCTATAATCTCTATAGAACTCGGATCGTCTGAGTGAAGAAGTTTCTTTGTAAATATTCGATCAAGTAAAATATTAGTAACATAGTTGTAAAGCACAAGTTTTTCATCTTGGAGCTTTGTATAAACCTTCTTCTTGTTTAAGAGGATTGTCATGATTTTGTAATCCTTTTTTGAAAGGAAAGAAAGCAACCGTTTTCTGGTCACAGGTTCTTCTGCATATGCATGTAACACGCCCACCTTTTTGTATTTTTTCCTCAAGCCAGCATGAACTTTTTTTACGCATTTTTCTATAGAGCGTTTATTTTTAGTTAAAAGAAAGGTGATTAAAAAGTATGTGGAAGTGCCTTTCTTGTTAAAATTAAATCCTAAATTTCCTGATTCATCCATAAATATGAACGCCATTTATACCCCATCTTACAATTTGAGGTTGCAATTTTGCGATATTAAGTTCATGTTTCAAGTTCTTTTAAATTTCTTCGTATCAGTTTCTCAAGCTTTTCACTCTCCGCAAACTGTTCTTCCAGCTTTGCAGTAAGTCTTTTCATCTTCCCATCAAACGGCTTGTCATCTTCTTCTATATCTTCTGCTCCTACATATCTGCCGGGCGTAAGCACATAACCATGAGCGTGGATATCCTCTATGGTTGCACTTTTACAAAATCCGGGGATGTCTTTATAATACCCCTCACCCCGACCCTCTCCCGCAAGGGGAGAGGGAGATTTTTGGGTGGCCTCTCCAACAAGGGGAGAGGGAGATTGTAATCGCCATGCGTGATAGGTCTGTGCGATTCTGCTTATTTCTTCATTAGATAATTCTCTATGTCTCCTGTCAATCATATAGCCCATCTTCCGGGCGTCTATAAACAGGGTTTGACCTCTGCGGTCACGGAATTTTCCATTCTTTTTATTTCTCGTAACAAACCAAAGACAATGGGGAATAGTAACATTGTAAAAAAGTTTGTCGGGCATAGCAATCATACAGTCAACCAAATCTGCCTCAATAATATTCTTGCGAATTTCACCTTCTCCTGATGTATTAGAAGACATGGAACCATTTGCAAGAACAAATCCAGCAATCCCAGTTGGTGCGAGATGATGGATGAAATGCTGAACCCATGCGAAATTGGCATTGTTGAGCGAAGGGACTCCGTATTTCCATCTTACATCTTCACGGAGAAGTTCCCCTTTCCAATCGCTCACATTGAATGGTGGATTGGCGAGGATAAAATCTGCCTTCAGGTCTTTATGAATGTCCTGTCTAAAACTATCTGCATGGTGAGTGCCTATATTGCCTTCGATGCCTCTGATGGCGAGGTTTATATTGCATAGTCGCCATGTGGTAGGATTCGACTCCTGACCATAAATAGAAATATCTCCTTTGGAAGAACGCCTTTAAGTTTTGGATTCTCTTTTTCAATGGCGACCATTGCATCATCAACGAGCTTTCCTATGGCCGGCTGCTTTGCATTTGCCTGAAGATATGACCAACGGGCTTCCTTTGGAACCCAGAAGATGTTTTCAGAAAGGTATTCGTCCCTGTCTTCGATGACATTATAACGCGCCTGCTCTTCACTAACGCAATAATCGCTGGAAGGTTCAGCGGTGAGAAGCTTTAGTTGGATATGTCTTTCCTCAAAGGCATCTGATATATATTTGAGAAAGATTAATCCTAAAACAACATGCTTGTATTCGGCAGGGTCCATATGACCACGCATCTTGTCAGCAGCCTGCCAGAGCTTCTCCTCAAAGCCAAGATTGCCACCGTTGGAGTTTTTCTTTTTCTGCCGTGACATTATAAAATTAGCTTAATTCATTGCCCCTCTATATAAGCTGATACTTCCTGCACAACTCCTGTATTATAGAGATAGGCCTTTTTACTTATAAACTTAAAGTGGACGGTAGGGGATTTGAACCCCCGACCTCCACGTTGCGAACGTGGTGCTCTCCCAACTGATCTAACCGCCCTTTGTTAACATCAGTAACGAGTAACAAGTAACGAGCAGTTCAACAGTCTTCAGTCTTTAACTCGTTACTCGTCACTTGTTACTGTCTTTCTGAGTCTCACAAATCTCGTGAACAATCCGTCACGCTCTACTTCCTTCTCAAAGCCAATGTCCTCAAACATCTTAGCAGTCTGCTCCATTTTAGTTTTATTGACCTCTATAGTCGGCTCATAAATAGATAAGATGCTATTTGGCTTCATAGCTCTGGCAATGTTTTTAACCGCATCAGTCTGGTTGCTGATTTCATGAAAACTGTAATACATTATAGCAACATCCGCAAATTCATCGCCAATATTGCATGCTGCTATATCGCACAATGTTATATTTACTTTGCTCCCAAATCTATCTATTCTCTTCTTGAGCTTTCTCACCATGCCAGGCTGGAGTTCAACTGCATAAACCTCCCTTGCCCTTCGTGCAATTACCTCTGTGATAAATCCATTGCCTGCCCCGATTTCGAGGACAACAGAGGATTCGGTTATTCCTGATTCGTCCAGCACGCTTTTCCTATCCGTCAATGCCTTCCGTATGGGGTTGTATAAGATAAATGAAAGATAGGATGGACATACTCTCATTTTGAAATTATATCATTTGTTTTTCATTATAGTAAATCATTATAATATTGTAATATTTTGGAGGTGGATTAATGGAAATATACATATGCAATTTCAAACTTGGTGAAGCGCCTCTTATTGCTGGAGTGCTTACAGACACAGATGTCCTTACTGCCAAGAAGGATTCCCTGAACTCTGCCGATTTGATAGAACTAAGGGTCGACATGTTTGAAGATATATCCTTGTGCCACATCGAAAATATCTTCAGATCTGCCAAGGAAAATTTTAAAAAGCCTGTAATCGCAACTGTTCGGGATATTAAAGAAGGCGGACAAAAAAAAATCAATGACAAAATAAGTATCTACAGAGAAATTATCCCTCTTTCAGACGCTCTGGATATGGAAATAAGTTCTGAGGATTTTACAGAAATTAAAAAACTATGTATTGACTTTAAAAAGATACTCATCGGTTCTTATCACAATTTTGAATCCACCCCGGATAACACTATTTTAGAAAGCATAATATCAAAAGGCGCTGAAGTAGGCGCTGATATTATAAAAATAGCGGCAATGGCTAAAAACAGAGACGACATGGTCAGGCTGCTAATGTTTACATTAAAACATAAGGATAAAGGGGTCATTACAATATCAATGGGAGATGCCGGTTTACCGTCCCGTATAATCAGTCCTCTTTTTGGCTCCCTGATAACATATGGTTACATAAACACATCATCTGCCCCTGGACAGATGTCAGTATATGAGTTAATGGACATTTTCAAAAGGCTAAAAATCAGGCAGGTCTAACTTTTCCTTATTGCCGACTATTACAAGCACATAATTTTCAGGGTCAAGATATTTTTGCGCTGCCATAAGAACATCTTCTTTAGTTACGCTGTTTATGTATTCAGGATACCTCTTTATATAATCATCTCCGAGGTCATAAAATTCCTTTACTGCAAGGAAATCAGCAATCCTCCTGCTCGTTTCCAGTCTTCTGGGGAAACTGCCCGTGAGAAACAATTTTGCATCTTTAAGCTCTTCATCTGTAACAGGCTCTTTGCGCATTTTATGCATCTGATTAAGTATCTCTTTTATAGCTATGCCGGCAAATTCATTCTTTGTCTGGACTGTAACCTCAAACTGACCCGGCTCTTTTCTTCCTCCAAAAGAACTATGAATTGAATATGTAAGACCCATCTCATCTCTTACGGTCGTCATCAGTCTTGATGCAAAACCTCCTCCGCCTAAAATATAATTCATAACAAAAACTGCATAAAAATCAGGATTGTCACGAGATATGCCGCTATGTCCGAGAATAATGTTTGCCTGAGTAATATCTCTGTCTATTACTATAATCCTTTTGTCTTTCTCATCTTCTGAGCTTCTTATCTTATTAACTTCTTTCTCTATTATCTCTGCCCCAAAAAATCTTCGATTTTTTGGGGACCCCTTATGTCCCATATCACTCACTTCGTGAGTGCTCGGCCGAACACCAAAAGATTTTGGTGTTCTGGCTCTGCCTGCTGTTTTCCATTGCCCAAGATATTTCTCTATTAAAAAGCCGAGTTCCTCCTGAGTAATGTTTCCTACTACTGAAAGTATTGCCCTGTCAGGCAGATAATTTTCTTTATAAAAACTTACAACATCATCCCGTGAAATTGCATTAATAGTTTCAATACTACCGGTGATAAGTCTTCCATAGGGATGATCTCCAAAAACCTCTTTTATGAAAGCCCTTGATGCAACAAAAGAAGGATCATCTTCATTCCTCATAATAGAGCCTTTTATCAATTCCTTCTGTCTTTTTAGTTCATCTTCTGGAAAGGAAGGGCTTAAAAGCACATCAGAGAATATTTCAAGCGCCTTTTCAACATCCTTTTTTAATACCGAAAGGGATATAGTAGTAAAATCGCTAAATGCCGATGCAGACAAAGATGCACCGATAAACTCTATCTCTTCGCTTATCTCTAAGGCATTTCTTTTGGCTGTTCCGCCAGTAAGCATCCGAGCAGTTAGATTTGCAAGCCCTGCCTTTTCTTCAGGTTCATTAAGCGGAGATGCCTCTATAAGCAAAGTGACCATAACAATCGGAAGGTTATGCCTTTCTACATGAACAACTGTTAGACCATTGGGAAGTGTCTGTCTTTTGATTTCAATAGCATGAGCATCAACAGAAGTAAACAGTAGGCAGTAGACAGTAAACAATAACATAGTAACGAGTAACGAGTAACGAGTAACGAGTTTTAGGCTAAAAGTTAGACTTTGAACTTTGAGATTTAACATCACTCTTGACTCCTGACTTTTGACTTATCTACTGGCACTAATATTGCGACTGTTTTATTATCATCTGTTAAATACTTCTTAGCTACTGCCTGTATATCTTCAGCCGTTACATTTCTTATCCCTTCAAGATACTTATCCATCAGCCTCCAACTGCCGAGCATTTCAAACCTGCCTGCATAAAGCGCCCTTGAGTGATTATGATCTTGTGCAAAAATAAAAGATGCTTCTATCTGGTTTTTTGCCTTCTGCACTTCTCTCTCTGAGGGAGGCTCTGTTTTAATCCTCTCTATCTCTTCATAGATTGCCCTTTCTACATCCTCTATATCCCTTCCGGGCGCAGCAGTTCCGCCAAAAATAAAAAGAAAGGGATTTCTGTAAAGCCCGCTGTAATGGGCAAAGACATTGAGAGCAAGCCTCTTTTCATATACAATGCTTTTGTAAAGCCTTGAACTCCTGCCACTTGAAAGAATTGAAGAAAGCACATCGAGGGCAAAGCTGTCTTTGTTCAGGCCGTCTTCACCTAATAAATTCGGTGCATGGTATGTCTTAAGAATATAAGGTAGTTCAGCCTCTTTTTTAAGAAATATTCTTCTTTCGCCTCTTTGCGTCGGCTCTTCGGTTTTAATCCTGGGTATTTTTTTGCCGTGCGAAGGTATGCTGCCAAATGCCTCTTTTATCTCAGGCATTATGTCCTCTGCCTTAACATCTCCTGCCACAACTACAAAAGCATTATCCGGAGATTTAAATGTCCTGTAATGTTCATATAGGTCTTCCACCGTTATTGCTGCAATATCAGACATCCAGCCAAGAATAGGCCACCTGTACGAATGAGCCTTAAATGCAGCAGCAAGCAGGCTTTCATAAAGAAGGCTTTGTGGATCGTCTTCCACCAGCAAACGTCTCTCTTCTTTAATTACATTTCTTTCTGATTCAACCTCATCCGGGTCAATAATAAGATTTATCATTCTGTCTGACTCAAGCTTTATTGACAATCCAATTCTGTCTGAAGGCAGCGTCTGAAAATATACAGTGTGGTCTCTTGTTATAAATGCATTGGTTATGCCGCCGTTACGCTGGACAATGCGGGAAAATTCCGTTGGTCCATATTTATGAGTTCCCTTAAACATCATGTGTTCTAAAAAATGGCTTATCCCTGTTTTGCCAGCAGGATCATCCATTGAGCCTACCCTGTACCATATCTGAAAAGTAACCAGCGGAGCTTTATCGTCTTCTATAATAAGGACCTTAAGTCCATTGTCAAGGGTATATTCTTTTACAAACGCAGATGCTAAAGGCGGGGTTAAAATAAATGCTAATACAGAAAATATTATGATAAAAATTCGATTAGCTCTTGATAACTGCATGATGTTTTAATATACCAAAACAATTACGGTCAGGGCAAGCCCTTAATTTTCTTCTCACCTTTCTTCTTTCCATGCCTCAATTGCTATTTCAGGACACATATACGCACATATTGCACAGCCGGTGCATTTTTCAGGATGTGCAAAAAGGGCAGGGAAATAACCTTTACTGTTGAATTTTTTGTCTATTGAGATTAAACCTTTAGGACATGATATGGCGCAGTATTTGCATCCCTTGCATAATTCCGTGTCAATGACAACTTTCCCTTTTATTTTCTTTTTCGTATTTCTTACCATTTGTTCAGCAACTCCTCTGCATGTTTTAATGATACCTCGGTAACCGTGCCACTCATCATTCTCGCAAGTTCTTCCTGCCTCTTATTGCCCGTTAATGGCTCTATATTAACCTTTACTGCATCTTTGCCCATAACCTTTTCGACCTTTAAGTGATTATCTGCCATAGCTGCTATCTGGGGCAGATGAGTAATGCAGAGCACCTGATAATTATTTGAAATAGCCTTCAACCTCTTTCCTACCTGCTGTGCAGTAATACCACCTATGCCTGCATCTACCTCATCAAAGATAAGGGTTCGGAGTTCAGAGTTATAAGTTATGAGTTCAGAGCTTTTATCTTTTTTTGACTGCTGACTGCTGACTGCTGACTGCTGACTTATTTCAATACATTTCAGCGCAAGCATTATTCTTGAAAGTTCTCCTCCGGAAGCAACTTTTATTAGCTGCTTTACAGGCTCACCCGGATTAGCAGAAAACAAAAACTCCATATCATCAATACCGCTTGCCAAAACAGTCTCCTTTCTCTTCATATCAATCTTAAACACAGCCTTTTGAAATCCTAATTCATGGAGTTCTACAATAACCATCTTTTCCATCTTCTTTGCAGTTGCTTGCCTCTTTTCAGATAACCCCTCTGCCACTGCCTTAATCTCTTTGTCTTTTGCATTAAGCTCTAATTCAAATGCCTCTTGCTGTTCATCTGCATATTTAAGACTTTTCAACTCTTCTTCAGCCTTATCTCTATATCTAATCACTTCATCAAAATCTTCTCCGTACTTCTTTTGAAGTCTTTTTATCAGATCAAGCCTTTCATCCAGTTCTGTGAGCCTTTGCGGGTCTATATCATACTTATCCTTAAACTTACGGAGGAGCAATGCAGCATCCTCTATCTGCAGAATCGTTGAATCAACAATGTCAAGAAGTTCCTTTGCATCAGGGTCAAAATTGAGCATATCCCTTATCCTTGATGCGGCATTAGACATTTGCTCAAGGCATGAGCCTTCAGAATCATAAAGCAGGCTATATGCTGTTTCTGAAGATTCCTTGAGTTTGCTCAAATTGAGGAGTATCTTCATTTCATCTTCAATGGCTTCCTTTTCTCCTGCCTTTAAATTTGCCGAGTCTATCTCATTTATCTGAAATCTTAAAAATTCTATCCTCTGACTCCTCTGCCGGATACGCTCCTTTAATTCACTCACCTGATTTCTTAAAGTGGCTACTTCGCTATATAGTGAATGCAAATAGGCAACCTCCTCTGTTAACCCTCCAAAGCTATCAAGAAAAAAAAGGTGATTGTCCTTTTTTAAAAGACCTTGATGTTCGTGCTGCCCGTGAATATCGATGAGGCATTCACCAATGCCGGCAAGTGTCTGGAGGCTTACGGATGTGTCATTTATATACGCCCTTCCTTTACCCTGAGCAGATATGTTTCTTCTGATAATTATTCCATCATCACTGTCTATATTAAGTTCATCAAGGAGAGAATGGTTTTTATTGTCAAAGTATGCCTCGATGCTTGCGTCTTTGCTCCCTGTCTTTATCATATCAAGAGAGGCCTTATCACCGAGGATGAGGCTGATTGCATCCACGATTATTGATTTCCCTGCACCTGTTTCTCCTGTAAGGACATTGAGGCCTGTTTCAAAGTTTATGGAAAGATCATCGATGATGGTGAAGTTTTTGATTCTTAATTCCCGAAGCATTAGTAGTTTTGTTGTTCCTCTCTCATGTTAAACTGCTATGGCAACTTCTTTATGCCCTTCTACCAATGTAAAATCATTAATTAAGCTATCCTAATTCCTTCCTTTTTTATCTCCCAAACAAGAGGGTCTTCGTCAATGAATGCGTCAGTCCTGAAAGGCACTGGCTCTATATCAATGTCAATATTTGAAGCTATGCTTCTTAATTTAACGCCTTCATCAAAACGACTGCCTTTAAAATCCGAAGAAACCACAGCTATATCAATATCGCTCCATTTATGCTCTGTGCCTCTGGCATAAGAGCCGTAAAGATAGAGTCCTTCAATATTAATGCCCTCGGATTTTAATTTCTCAAGAAATTTCTTTGCCAGTTTTATTGCTCTATCATTGACTTGAGCCATTGGTAAATCTCCTCAATTTTCTGCATCTCTTTTTCTGTAAATTCCTTTGTGCATAAGGCTCTAAATTCCCTCTTGTCATCAGGATAACGAGCCTCAAGATTAAAACGGCTTATCCTTTGCAGTTCGTTTTTTCTCTCGTCAGACAATACAATACTGGCTAATACGGCTAACTTCTCAAGGTCGTGAATATACGGGGCATGTTCGCCTTTTTTTATGACATAGACAGCTTTTAATATTTTTTCAAGCGAAAGGTGTCCAAAAAATAGGGCATAGGAATAGTCTTCCTTTTCAAACAGATGGCCAGCAACCTTTAATGCCTCATCTGCTTCTGTAACCCAAAAATTCTTTATCCGCTGTATGTCCATCTTTTATACTATATATTATCATAGGTATTAATCACATCAAAACAATCCTTTAAAATCTTCTCCTTTCACAGGACCTAAAACTGTAAGGCTCATTTTGCCATTGTTTACAAGCCTATTTGCCAGCCCCCTTACCTGGTGAAGCGTTACAGCCTCTATTTCTTTAATTATCTCCTTTTGAGAAAAATACCTGCGGTAATAGATTTCCTGACGGGCAATGCTCTGCATCCTGCTGCTTGTTGACTCCATACCTAAAACAATATTGCCCTTTAACTGATCTTTAGCCCTTCTTACCTCTATATCGGAAATAGTCTCGCAAAGACCTTTCATCTCTTTAATTATAAGCTCTGTAACGGTTACGGCCTTTTTTCTTCCTGTGCCGGCATATACAGCCCATACACCTGTATCAAGATATGATGATGCAAACGAATAAATAGAGTATGCATATCCTTTTTTCTCTCTAATTTCCTGAAAAAGTCTTGAACTGACACTGGCGCCCAAAATAGAGTTCAGTAGTGCTATGGCATATCTTTCTTCGCTTGCATAGGATAATCCTTCAACCCCAAGGCATATGTGGGCCTCAGAAAGATCCCTCTGAAAAACAGCTATCTCGCTTTTAAATCTTGGAGGCTGAAGTAGTTCCGGTTCAGACCCCCTCCGCAGGCTGCCGAGATGATGGCTCAAAATAGCCATAAGAGCGTCTGTGTCAAAATTTCCGGCACAGGCAATAACCGTATCTGCTGTGCCGTAATATTTGCGGACATGGCTAACAAGGTCTTCCCTTGTCAATGATTTTATACTTTCGCGCCTGCCTAAAACCGGCTGGCCTATACCTGTATCGCCCCAGACAGTTCTGCTGAAAAGATCATGGATGTAATCATCAGGTGTATCTTCAACAAGCTTTATCTCTTCCTTTATTACGCCTTTTTCCTTCTCCACCTCTTCTTCAGGAAATGTTGAATGAAGAAAAATATCCGAAAGAAGCTCAACGCCTTTTTCGGCATACTCATCAAGCACTTTCACATAAAAGGCCGTGTTTTCCCTGGATGTGAATGCATTCAAGTCGCCGCCGAGGGAATCTATATCAATGGAAATATCCGTTGGAGTGCGTTTTTTTGTGCCCTTGAAAAACATATGTTCAAGGAAATGAGAAATGCCGTTTTTATCATGAACTTCATAGCGGGAGCCCACCTTAACCCATATTCCTATGATTACGGAGCGGAAGTTCTTCAACTGCTCCATCACCACAGGAATGCCGTTATCAAGGTAAAGTTTTGTAAACATATGCGTCATGCGTAAAGCGTAAAGCGTCGAGAGTCAAGCGTCAGACGCTCAACGCATGACGCTTAATGCTTTTCTCTCATTGCTTCTTTTCTGCTGAGCCTGACCCTTCCCTGATTGTCTATTTCAATAACCTTAACAAGAACCTCATCACCGACATTCATCTCATCCGTGACCTTTGCTATCCTCTTATCAGATATCTGCGATATATGCAGAAGTCCGTCAACGCCCGGAAGTATCTCCACAAATGCCCCGAAATCGGCTATGCGAACCACTTTTCCCATGTATATCTTTCCGAACTCTGCCTCTGCAACAATGCCGCTTATAATATCTATCGCCTTTTTAGCAGACTCTTCATCAGAAGATGCTATGTTTACTACTCCTGCATCGCTTATATTTATCTTTACGCCGGTTTGTTCAATTATACCTTTAATGACCTTTCCGCCTGTTCCTATTACATCCCTTATCTTGTCCTGTTTTATCTGCATCGTATATATCCTGGGAGCGTGGGGAGAAAGATTCTCTCTGTAAGAAGGCATTGATTCTTTCATTTTTTCAAGTATATAAAGCCTTCCTGTTTTTGCTTGCTCCAGGGCCTTTTGCATTATTTCATGGCTTACACCGCTTATTTTGCAGTCCATCTGAAATGCTGTTATCCCTTTTTCTGTTCCTGCGACCTTAAAATCCATATCTCCCAGATGGTCTTCAAGTCCGAGTATATCTGTAAGGACAGTAACCCTGTCTTCTTCTTTGATAAGCCCCATTGCGATTCCGGCAACCGGTGCGGTTATCGGCACGCCGGCATCCATTAACGAAAGCGTTGCCCCGCATACTGTTGCCATTGACGATGACCCATTAGACTCAAGTATATCCGAAACAACCCTTATTGTATATGGAAAAGCCTCTTTTGATGGTATCACAGGCATTAACGACCTCTCCGCAAGCGAGCCGTGCCCTATCTCTCTTCTTCCCGGAGAGCGCAATGGCTTGACCTCTCCGACGCTGAACGGCGGAAAGTTGTAATGTAGCATAAACCTTTTATATGTCTCACCGTCAAGGGAATCGATCTTCTGTTCATCTTCGGCAGTGCCGAGGGTGGTTACCACAATCGCCTGTGTTTCTCCTCTTATAAAAAGCGCTGATCCATGAGCGCGCGGAAGCAATCCAGTATGGCATGATATTTCTCTTACCTCATCGGGCTTTCTGGCGTCTGCCCTTATGCCGTCATAAACTATCATATTCCTGACAATCTCTTTTTCATAGTCATAAAATATATTTGCGATTTCTCTTGTGAGATCCTTTGTGGCGTCACCGAAATATTTTTCTGCGCTCTCAAGGGTATTCGGGTTCTTAATAACATCTTCAAGTATTAAATCAAGCGCCTCCTGCCTGCGCTGCTTACCCGGGATTTTTATTGCATCCTTTAGTTTGTCTGCTATTAATTCTTTGACTGCTTTTTTAAAGTCGGGCTTTTCTTCGATGGTCACAAGACCCCTCTTTTCCTTTCCGGCCAGCCTTTTTAGTTCGTTCTGAACACCCACGATCTTTTTAATTTCATGATGGGCAAAATCTATAGCATCAAGCAGCACAGACTCGGAAACCTCGGAACCTCCACCTTCTACCATAAGCACAGCATCCTCGGTGCCGGCTACTACAAGGTTAAGAATGAGTTCCTCTGATTTAGAGGCATCGGGGTTGATTATTAAATTGCCGCTGCTATTCAGCCTGCCGACCCTGACAGCGCCAACAGGACCGTTAAATGGAATATCAGATATATGAATTGCTGCAGACATGCTGATTATGCCTAAAATATCCGCTACATTTTCCGTTCCATAGGAAAGCACAGATACTATTCCCTGTGACTCTGAATAAAAGCCCTTGGGGAATAAAGGCCTTACAGGGCGGTCTATAAGCCTGGAAATTAAAACCTCCCTTTCTGACGGCCTGCCCTCCCTTTTGAAAAACCCCCCCGGGATTTTGCCTGCTGCATAAGTCTTTTCCTGATAATCAATTGTGAGCGGGAAAAAATCAAGCCCTTCCTTCACTCTTTTATCGGCAACTGCTGTTGCAAGGACAACTGTATCTCCGTATCTTACAACTACAGAGCCTCCTGACTGCCTTGCCATCTGCCCTGTTTCAAAAATCAAGCTCTTGCCTTTAATTTCAATCTCTACATTAGTCATCAATCATCTATCCTTTCTATAGTTACTTTTTATTTCCTGAGTCCAAGTCGCTCTATAACCTTGTCATAGCGGTTTTTATCAGATGTTTTCAGATAACTTGTCAGCTTCTTACGCTGCGCAACAAGCTTTAAAAGCCCTCTTCTTGAATGGTGATCTTTTTTATGAATCTTAAAATGTTCGGTAAGGTAATTTATCCTTTCGGTCA
This sequence comes from Nitrospiraceae bacterium UBA665, assembly GCA_002299835.1. Lineage (GTDB taxonomy): Bacteria > Nitrospirota > Thermodesulfovibrionia > Thermodesulfovibrionales > Dissulfurispiraceae > UBA665. The sequence continues at coordinate 20,502 of DBNT01000014.1, forward strand.
AAAGGGCTATCTGCACTTCAGGCGAGCCTGTATCGTGGTCGTGAATCTTGAAAGATTCTATTATCCCCTTTTTCTTTGCTGTATCGATTGACATTCAATCACCACCTTTCATATTAATAAAATCAAATTAATAAAATCAAAGATTAAAAAGCAAAAATAAAATATAATAAAATTCATTTAATTTTTCTTTTTTAACTTTAATCTTTTATTTTTATTAGTTTAATAGGTTAGCACATGACCTTATTTTCTGTAAAGGCTCTATTTGACTTGAGTATCCAGCCAAACTGCCCCAGTAACAATCCATAAATACCAATTCTACTTATATAACGAACAAATAACGCCATGCCTCCTCTACCTGTCAAAATATCTGGTTCTTTCTCATTTCAAGT
>DBNT01000100.1 GCA_002299835.1 Nitrospiraceae bacterium UBA665
TCAATCTGAGAAAGAGCCTTAATAATCATCTGAGAAAGAGCCTTAATAATCATATGAGTATTCATTTATTGCCTTCAAGACAATTTTTTCCGCCCAATCGCCTTGCCCTTTGTTTGTAAGAAATTCAGAATTTGCCATTGTCGGAGGGCGCCCCTCTATTTGAATTTCAGTGTTAATTTCCAGCGGGGATTGCCTGATTAAGGTAAGAATATCGTCTTTGTACATTAATGCTCCTTTATATTTTACGCCCAACGCAGACTTCATGGATGCGTGACTGAAGCGTGATATCTTGCTTGAAAACTGATCTGAAAAACTAAAAACAAACATATGCGAAAAAGGTCCCCGCTGTCACGCATTCCAATTGCACGGACTTGTTATGATTCTTTTCTTCTTTATCTCTCTTACGATGCTGATCTATTCTATTAGGACTTTTTCAGGTGTCTCAAATTGCTTTATTTAGGTTAAACAAACTCCGGAACTACTTCTCCTCTGATAATATCATTATATGTTTCTCTTTTGCGGATAAGGGCATATTCACTGCCTTTAACCATAACCTCTGCTGCCTTAGGACGGCTATTGTAGTTAGATGACATTGTAAAGCCGTAAGCCCCAGCGCTCATCACAGCTATGTATTCCCCCTTTTTTATCTGTGGCATCTCTCTATCTCTGGCAAGAAAGTCTCCGGATTCACAGACTGGGCCAACAATATCTGTTATTATTTTCTTTCTGCGGTTTTTAACCACCGGCTGTATATGGTGATATGCGCCGTAGATGGACGGTCTGATCAGGTCATTCATACCGGCATCTACAATAATAAATTCCTTTCCTTCTCCTTTTTTAAGATAAAGAGTTTTTGCAACAAGAATGCCCGCATTGCCTACAATAGATCTGCCGGGTTCAAGAATAAGGGTAAATTGTCTTCCTTTAAGGAGCGGCAGGATGTTTTTTGCCAGTTGGGCAGGATCAGGCGGCGTTTCATCCCTGTAGGTTATGCCAAGGCCGCCGCCTATATCAAGGCACTGGATATTTATCCCCTGCGCTGTTAGTTCATCAACGAGCATCAAAACTCTTCTTAACGCATCAACAAAAGGCGATATTTTAGTCAACTGCGACCCTATATGCTTATGTATGCCCATAATCTTGACATTTTTCAGGCTCCGGGCGAGCTGGTAAAATTGCAGGGCGTCTTCTATGGGTATTCCGAACTTATGCTTTTTCAGTCCTGTTGCTATGTAAGGATGGGTCTCGGGGTCTATGTCAGGATTTATTCTCAAGGCTATCGGGGCAATGACTTTCATGTTGCCTGCAATTCTATCAATCTCTTTCATTTCATCTTCAGATTCAACATTAAACATCAATATCTTGCTTTTTAATGCATATCTTATTTCTTCTTCTGTCTTTCCAACACCGGCATAAACTATTTTTTCAGAAGGAACGCCTGCCCTCATTGCCCTGAAAAGTTCCCCGCCAGAGACTACATCTGCGCCACCATCGTTGTTTGCGAATAGTTTTATTATTGCCTCATTTGAGTTTGCCTTTAGGGCAAAACAGACAATATGCGGATACCCGGCAAAGGCGTTTTTGTATGCATTGAAATGTCTAAGGAGTGTGTTGTAGCTGTAAATATAGACAGGTGTGCCGAACTCGGCTGCTATTTTTCTTATAGGTACATCTTCTGCATATAATTCGCCGTTTTTGTACATAAAAAAATGCATAAAGACCTCTACTTGTTTGATTTTTTATATGTTTTTTTAACATAATAATTTGGATAAAGTCAAAATCATTCACCTGGGGTAAATCGCTGATCAAGTGAAATGGTTGTGTGTTTTGCCGGGAAAGGGTCGGTTTTCCAGTCCACTGGTTATGGTATTTTCATTTTTTATTTGCCTAACGACCAATCTCACTGGGAGCGGCTGGCAAGCCGCGATCCAGTGGAGCGCCCGTTAGCCTATTGATTGCCGTGCTATTTTCATTAGGCTTCGCAGTGCTTCATTGACCGAGGCGTCATCGGGAAATGCTGCTGCAACATCAGGACTGAGAAGGATTAGATTAGTTCCTTTTTTATATTCCTCGTAATATTTGCCTCTAATTCCTTTGCCCAAATCTTCCCGTTTGTACTCTTTACGCATTTCTTCTTTTTTAGCCGTCTTCATATATTTCCCTCTCTTGTTTTGTTGCGCATCTTGCGCTTATTATTCTTGTTTTTCCATTCCGTTCCGTATGAACGACAACCAATAACTGACCCATTCTGGAATATCCAAAAGTCAAGAATCTATGCTCACGAATGGAATGATCAGGATCGTTGAAGGTTATCGCCAGTGGATCACCAAATACTGTTGCCCCCTCATGAAAAGAGATGCCATGTTTTTTTAGATTCGCTTTAGACTTATCTGGATCCCATTCAAATTGCATACTTTATTTTATCATTTTTTATGGCATAACGCTGGTCATGAGCCGACCGGGGCTACCAACCTTTGCAAAAAACCACAGCGGCTATTCCCGGTCGGCTCGATGGCGTTGTTGTAAGCTGCCTCTTTTCTTACTATGCTTCCCTTTGATAAAGGGCTCCCGCATGTCAGTCAGCATCAGTCGTCGTGAGTGTAATCCCATGTCGAAGTGTCCGTCAACCCTATCGGTATTAATTACGAAAAAATGTTGTCGTAGTTCATTCAGATAACCTACAACTTTTTGGACTGCCACTTCCTTGGAGTTGGTTATAATTAAAATCATATCTTTCATAATTGCAATCTTTCCCCCTGAAGTCTCAATAAATGCTTCGCTACAAATTCTCTGCCTCAGTCACGGCCATTACTAAAAGCTGTTAAAGATGACTTGCCATGATTTTTTATCTAACGACCAGAATCAGCGGTGCGTATTACGCATCCGCTGGATTTAATTGTTAGCCTTTTTTTATCTTCTCTTCAAATAGCTTTTCAAATCGCGATAATAATTTTCGTGTGGGCCAATCATAATTAATTCTAATCCATCATTAATCATCCTGTAGGAAAGGAGATACTGAATAGTTTTGATTTTGAACTTATGAATATATATACCACGAAGGTCTCCTTTCTTTTCTTCTCCAACAAAAGGATTCCCTATTATCTTTTTAATTTCTTCATCTAATATTCCTTTTTCTTGCTTTGAAAACTTTTTGATTTTGTTTTCAAAAATTCTTGACTGATAGATTTTCATCCATTACTATCCAAACTTGTATTCTGACCTTTCACCTTGTTCTAATTCTTCTATTCCTATAAGTATGTCTTTGATAAGACTGTAGGTTAAGTCTGGATTTTCTTCAGCACATTTGCCTATTTTTGCCCAATGTTCAATTTGACCAGTTAAGGATCTATGGTCTATACGGCTGAATTTCCTTGCCTCATCAACCAGTTCTTTAGATATTCGCACTGCTGTTGCCATAGCATTCACCCCCATATTGTTTCAATTGTTATCATTATAATTCATTGTATAGCAAAATGCAACTTTCTTGGGTTTTGTTGGGTTTTGTAATTTATTTAGGGCTAACGACCCCGCTGAGTTGGATTTAGCATAATTGCCGAAGGCATATTATGCTGATTTCGGCTCAAGCGGATTGTTCTCGGATGCGAATCAGCGCACGCCGAGAACGACCGAAGTCACGGGCGGGCTATTGCCCGTCCAGTGGAGTGATTCGTTAGGCAGACTGAATTAAAATCTCATTTCCGAGCAATTGTAACAGAAATATTTTCTACCTTTTATTGAATAGGCATCTTCACCAAGATTTATTATGGTATTACATTTTGCACATCGAGTAGGTTCATATTCAGGAGGATTTTCAAGCTTTTCAAAATTATATTCGTTTGTCCCATAATAAACATACATCTCGGTTTCAAAAGAATTTCTGCATTCAGGACAGTCTTTCCAATGACCATCATGTTCTTCAGTAAAATGATACCCACACAGTGTGTAACGACGATGATTTCTATAGCAACTATTTCGTGCATACGAGAACATTACATATTTATCCTCATCATCACAAATCCATTGGTCGCAACATTCTGTTTTTGTCAATTTCCCTGTTTTCCCACATAAACCACATCTTGCAATTGGGATGACTTTCTTATTTCTTTTTATTATCTTCTTCATTTTATTATTTTAGCATAACATAATACTATACGACCTTCCCATTTGCTGCTCAAATATAGCATACTTTACCGATTTTTGAAAATAAAAAAAGCCATAAAATCAAATATAGGATATTTCAGTATTTCGTATTTTATGATATTATGGTTAAAGGCGAATAGGCGGAAAATGTGGGAAATTTGTCCAACTCGATGAATGGAAAATAATAACTTAAATAAGGTAAAAATGGGGAAAAACATTGTAGAGAAAATATTTGAGGCACATAAGGCATATGGAGAATTGACTCCAGGCTCTTTGATAGGCTTAAAGGTTGATCAGGTTTATACACAGGATGCAACAGGCACGATGGCATGGCTTGAGTTTGAGGCAATTGGCATTAACAGGGTAAAGGTTCCTGTTGCCGTCAGTTATGTTGATCACAATATGCTTCAGTCAAACTTTATGAATGCAGATGACCACCTGTTTTTGCAGACCGCAGCTGCAAAATTCGGCGCATACTTTTCAAAGCCCGGAAACGGAATATGCCATCAGGTGCATTTTGAGAGGTTTGCAGCACCGGGCAAAATTGCCCTCGGCACAGACAGCCACACCCCCACGCAGGGCGGCATGGGAATGATTGCTATAGGCGTTGGAGGGCTTGAAGCGGCTACGGTGGCAGCAGGCGCCCCGTTTGAGATTACGATGCCAAAGGTTGTTAAAGTTAATCTGACAGGAAGGCTGCAGAGGCCGTGGGTTACGGCAATGGATGTTATTCTCATGCTATTAAAAATGCTGACCGTAAAGGGAGGAGTCGGAAAGATATTTGAATATGGAGGTCCCGGCGTCAGGGATCTTAATGTAACCGAAAGGGCGACTATTACCAATATGGGAGCAGAATTAGGAGCGACTACTTCTGTATTTCCGGGCGATGAAAAGACACTGCAATATTTAAAGGCACAGGGCAGGGAAAAGGACTGGATGGAATTAAGGGCTGATGACGATGCCGAATATGCAGAAATTATAGAGCTTGATTTAAGCACTGTTGAACCAATGATTGCTGAGCCCCATAGTCCAGACAATGTAGTAGCAATAAGAGAAATAGCAGGTAAAAAAATTAATCAGGTGTGCATTGGAAGTTGCACAAATTCATCATATCAGGCAATGAAAACAGTAGCATCCATTCTGCGGGGAAATACAGTGCCAGATTGGGTGAATCTTCTTATAAATCCTGGCTCAAAACAAGTTTATGAAATGCTTTTAAGGGAAGGTCTTGTGGCAGACATGATTGCTTCCGGTGCGAGAATGCTGGAAGCCTCATGCGGTCCCTGCATAGGCATGGGCGGCGCGCCTGGATCCGGACACATATCAATAAGATCTTACAATAGGAATTTCCATGGGAGGTCAGGCACAAAGGATGCCTTTGTATATCTGACAAACCCTATTGCCTGCGCTACTATGGCAGTAAAAGGAGAAATAATTGATCCGAGAGACGCAGATATTAATATTGACACAATAAAAGAGCCAGAGAAATTTCTTGTCAATGACAATCTCATAATCCCTCCAAAGGCTGATACTGCTCAGGTAAAGATAATAAAGGGCCCGAATATTAAAGATGTGCCTGTAAAGGATCATTTAAAAAGGAATATAGAAGCAGAAGTGCTTTTGAAGACCGGCAACAATATAACAACAGACGACATAATGCCCGCAGGCTCAAAGGTGCTTCCATACAGGTCTAACATACCTGCCATTTCTGAGTTTGTATTTGAAAACCTCGACAGCACCTTCAGTAAACGCGCTATTGAGGCCAAGGAAAACGGCGGCGGAATAGTAATTGGAGGTGAAAATTACGGACAGGGCTCATCAAGAGAACATGCGGCTATTGCTCCTATGTATTTAGGCATTCAGACGGTAATTGCAAAGTCTTTTGCAAGGATACACAGGGCTAATCTTATAAACTTCGGAATACTGCCTCTTTTGTTTAAGTCAGAGGCAGATTATGATAAGATTGAGCAGGGAGACAGGCTCTTAATAGGGGATGTCATAGGTTCTGTCAAGGGAAACCAGAACTTTAAAGTTCAAAACCTGACAAAGCATTATGCTTTTGAAGTTGTTGCAAACCTTAATGAGAGAGAAAAGGAGTTAATTATTAGCGGCGGCCTTTTGCCTTTTACAAAGCAAAATGCGTTAATATTGACAAAAAAGCCGTACAAATTGTAAATTATTAGTCTTAAGTTCTCCAAAAAATCGAAGATTTTTTGGCACTGAGGGCCGCTAGCTCAGTTGGTAGAGCAACGCCCTTTTAAGGCGTGGGTCGTTGGTTCGAATCCAACGCGGCTCATGTTTTCAGGCTCTCCCAAAAAAATTATAGATTTTTTGGGACTTTTGTCCCCATCGTCTAGCCTGGCCTAGGACATCGCCCTTTCAAGGCGGTAACAGGGGTTCGAATCCCCTTGGGGACGCCAATGAAATCAAGGGGTTGTGGCATACACAGCCCCTTTTTGATTCCCCACTGTAACCAAACTGTAACTAAGGGTAAAGTAAAAAGCTGGTGCATAAAAAAATAATGGGTGCCTTAAGTTTTGAATTTTGAATTTTGAATTTTTCATAGATACCTGTCAATTATTATGTTAATCTTTGTTCCCTGTCCGGGTTTGCTCTCTATCCTCATGACCCATCCATGGGCATTTACGAGATGTTTTACTATAGCAAGACCGAGCCCTGTTCCGCCCAACTCCCTTGACCTCGCTCTGTCAACACGGTAAAATCTTTCGCCAAGCCTGTCTAAATGGTTTAAAGATACACCAATGCCCGTGTCTTCAACATAAAAGGTAATTTTGCCTCCTGCCTCATCTATGCCTACTGTTACGCCGCCTTTTTCTGTAAATTTTATGCCATTGTCAACAAGGTTGAGTGCTATCTGAATGAGCTTGTCTCTATCAGCATATATTGTCTGTGTGCTGTTGGGTATTGCTTTTTTTAAATAAAGCCCTTTCTTGTCAGCCGTATCTTTCAGGGTCATGAAAACAGTGTCGATAATCTGTTCGGCATTGACATTGGTTTTTTGAATGGTTATATCTCCAAGCTCTATCCTTGATAAGGTCAGAAGGTCGTCCACAAGACTGTTTAGCCTTTCGCTGTGTGACTTTATCATGCTTAAAAACCTCACTGCATTTTCCTTATCATCCATTGCGCCATCTAAAAGTGTTTCTGCAAATCCCTTTATTGCGGTTATAGGCGTCTTAATCTCGTGGGATACATTTGCCACAAAATCCTTTCTGATTTTTTCAAGCTGCCTTAGCCTTGTGATGTCATGCAGGGTGAGGACTATGCCGCTGACGATTTTGGAGTTAAAAAACTCCTTATTCACAAATCTGTGCTCAGCGGTAGAATATACTGGCACTGCTGTTGCTATAAGATGCATTTCTTTATGGCGCCGTGTTATGCTTATTTCTTTAGATACGATGTTTTTTGATTCCAGCGCACTCCTGAAAATATCTATAAGCTGCGCATTCCTTAAGATCTCCATTATCTGTTTTCCTTCTATGATTTCATTGCTGCCCATAAGATTGCTGAAGGTTTGATTGGCTAAAATAACAACTCCGTTAGTGTCGGTAATCAATACCCCATCAGTCATTCCCCTTAATATCGCCTCCATTCTCTGTTTTTCAGCTTCTGCAAAATCAAGGCGCGTTTTTGTATTTTCTATTAAAGAGGCAATATTCATTATAATGCTGTCTAATTCCCCTTTTCCTGTTGGAAAAAGCCTTGCATTGAAATTGCCAGATGATAATTCCTTAAGAAGCCAGCCTATTTCTTTTGTGGATTTAGAAATGCGATTCAGACGAATGAGTAATATTATTACTATTATGGATAGGATTATAATTACAAACAGGTCATAGGTCATAGGTTACCTGATTCAACAAAATATCCAACCCCGCGCATTGTCTTTATATATTTGGGATTATTTGGGTCTTTCTCTATCTTTGTCCTGAGCCTTCTTATATGCACATCAACTGTTCTGGGCTCCACATAGACATCATCTCCCCAGACCGCATCAAGAAGGCGATCCCTGTTATAAATCTTATTAGGTCTTTCTGCAAGATAAAGCAGAAGTTTAAACTCTGTGGCGCTCAGCTTTATCTGACGGTTGTCTATAGTAACCATATACTTTTCTTTGTCTATAATCAAGTCCTTTATCTTTAATAAGTTTTCTGTTGTCGGTAGTTCTTGAGTTGCTGCCTTTTCTGCCCTCCTGAGAATCGCCTTTGTTCTTGCTACTAATTCCCTTATACTAAATGGCTTTGTTATATAATCATCTGCTCCAATTTCAAGACCGATGATTTTATCCACTTCTTCACCTTTTGCAGTCAGCATTATGATAGGCAGGTTTGATGTATCCGGACTGTTTCTGACAATTCTGCATAATTCAAACCCTTGAATTCCCGGAAGCATGAGATCTAAAATGATGAGGTCATACTTGTTGGCTCTTATTTTTTTCAGGGCACCTTCTCCGTCATAGGCATAATCTACAGAAAAGCCCTCTTTTTTGAGATTATATGATACTAACTCAACAATATCTGCTTCATCGTCTATGACAAGTATATTTTTCACCTTAAAACACCTCATCTTCCGTCATTCCCGCAGTTCTTAAGCGGGAATCCAGGGTTTCCCGTGAAAACGGGAATCCAGTTCCTCTATATAGTTCCCTGCTTTCGCAGGGACATGTCTGGATTCCTGCTTTCGCAGGAATGACATTTTTATTCTCTTTTTGTGTCTCTGATAGACATGACTGCTTCATCTTCATTTCGCAATCGCCCTCTTTATATCTTCTATGCCTATTCCTTTCTGTATCCGCACCTTCCCGATATTCTCGGGCAGTATAAATTTCATTTCCCCTGCCTCCACTTTTTTGTCCAGCTTCATATGCGAGATAAGTTTATCGGCATTCAAGTCTGCGGGCAATTCGGAAGGCAAACCGTATGAATCTATAACAGCCTTTATCTTCAGGGCATATTTTCTATCCAGAAAACCCATTATCTCGGAAAGCCATGCTTCAAGATTCATGCCTATGGCAACCGCTTCGCCGTGAAGGAATCTTGAGTAGCCTGTTTCTGTTTCTATGGCATGACCAATGGTATGACCATAATTAAGGATTGCTCTCAATCCCGTTTCCCTCTCGTCGGCAGAAACCACTTCTGCCTTTATCTCGCATGAGCGCCTTATAATATGTATTAACCGTTCAGTGTTGAGCGTCAATATGGAGTCTTTATTTTTTTTAAGGAATTCAAAAAGCCCCTCATCCCATATGACTCCGTATTTTATAATCTCAGCAATGCCACACAGGATTTCCCTTTTTGGCAGGGTTTTAAGCGTATCTATATCTATCCAGACAAGCCTTGGCTGGTAAAAAGCTCCTATCATATTTTTGCCTAATTCGTGATTTACACCTGTTTTTCCGCCAACAGAACTATCAACTTGAGACAGAAGTGTTGTTGGAGCCTGAATAAAATGAATGCCGCGCATGTATATTGAGGCCGCAAAGCCGGTTATGTCTCCAATCACACCGCCGCCTAATGCGATAAGACATGATTTCCTGTCAAGTTTATTTTTTAAAAGCTCAGTCAGTATCTGGTAGGTCTGGTTAAAATTCTTATACTCCTCGCCGTCAGGGATAATGACATGGATAGGCTCAAATCCAGCATTTTTTATTGAATTTATAACTACATTTCCGTAAAGGTTAAAAACTGTGGGATTGCTTATTACAGCCACCTTGCTGAAAGCAAATCCTTTAATCGCCTCTCCGATATTCGGAAGGATTCCGCTGTCAATCACAATGTCATAGCTTCTTTCGCCGAGATCAACTCTTACTGTCTGCATAATGTCTCCTTACAACTTAAATCACCTCCCTTTAAACTCTTCACCTTCTCTATTATCTCCTCCACCACCTGAAGGGGGCTTTTGCCCTCTGTATCTATCATTACATCAGATCTCTCATAATATGGCTTCCTGAATTCAAGGAGTTCCTTTATCTTTTGAAGAGGGTTTTCCACCTGAAGGAGCGGCCTGTCATTGTTATTGCCCGTTCTTTTAAGAATAGTCTCTGGAGATGCCGTAAGGCAAATGATTATCCCATTTTTTTTAAGATTATCAATGTTCTCCTGTCTTAAAACAGCGCCTCCCCCGGTTGATATGACTGAATTTTTTATCAGCGAAAGCCGCTTTATAACATCTGCTTCTATGTCTCTGAATTTAGGCTCGCCGTATTGTTTAAATATTTCGGTTATGGTTATTTTCTGTTCTTTTTCTATTTCTGTGTCTGCGTCAATGAGTTTATAGCCCAGTTTTTGGGCAAGCATTCTGCCGACCTCTGTTTTGCCTGTACCCATAAATCCTGTAAGGATGACATTTTTCATATTACTTCTCTCTTGACCTAATCCATAGCCAAGCATTTATAAAAGCCATGCCTGCTTTGCTTGCTTGCGGATATGGTATTATATTCATATGAAACCATCTTATTATACAAAAATTATAATAATTTTTATTCCTTTTTTAATCATTGCCTACCTTCTGTTAACTGATGTCTTTTTTGATAAAAGACCAATAGCTCCACCAGAGGAGTTTCGTGTTGTTAAAGTCCACGATGGTGATACAGTAAGCATAAAAACAAAAGGTTATTTTGGTAAAAAAACAGATATAGAAAGGGTAAGGCTTATTGGAATTGATACCCCTGAACTTAAGCAGGAGCCGTGGGGTAGAAGGTCTACAAGGCATCTCAAAAAAGTGTTAAGTGAAAGCGATTGGGTTGTAAGAGTTGAGCTTGATGTAAGGCAGAGAGACAAATACGGCAGGCCGCTTGCTTATCTATGGGATAAAAAAGGAAGATTGATAAACGAGAAGATGATAAGAGATGGATATGCTCTGGTTTATACAATCCCACCGAATGTGAAATATGCAGAAAGATTTAAGATTGCCCAGGAAAATGCGCGTAGACAGAATGCAGGATTCTGGAAAGAAGGCGGACTCAGAAAAAGCCCAAAGGAGTGGAGAAGGGAAAATCCGAGACAGTAAATTAGAGTCAAAGGGTCAAAGTATCAGAGTAAAAAGCCTTGACACTCTGACACTCTTTATATTGTCAATCTCTTTCTCTCTCTATATTTTACGAACTCTTCCCTCTTTTCCTCATACCCCTTTTTGCCCATCATGCCGTATGTGAGGTTCTTTCCTTCTTCAACACCCGGTTGATTAAAGGGATTGACGCCGAATAAAAACCCTGTCATCGCAGTAGCAATTTCAAAGAAATGGAATAATTGACCTATATGATAGGCGTCTATCTCCGGCACTTTTATTGTGATGCCCGGTCTTCCATTTTTTGTAAGGGCTATTTCTGAAGCTTCCTGTTCGGTCTTTATCAGTTCAGAAAGGGTGTGTCCTCCGAGATAACCGAGGCTTTCAAGATTCTCAAATACTTTTGGTATTTCTAAGTCAGATCCATAATTTTCTATAGATAGAAATACTACTACTTTGTCATCAGGTCCTTCCATCCATAACTGAAGCTGTGAATGCTGGTCCGCCGTACCTACAGAAGGATATGGCGTAAGCCCTTTGCCATCTTTGCCGAGACTTTCTGCCCACAACTGGCAGAACCACTCGGAAAAAGATTTCAGCCGGTCGGCATACGGGACAAATACAGTTATATCTCTGCCCTTCAGTTTATGCATCTGATAAAGCCCTACTGAAAACAATAAGGCAGGGTTTTGCCATAAATCAGGACTCATGCACCTTTCATGGATGTCTTTAGCTCCTCTGAGCATTTCATCAGAATTTACACCTATTGCCTCTGCAAGCAGAAGCCCGACAGGACTGAGCACAGAGTATCTTCCGCCTACGCCCGGTGCAATCGGAAGAGATCTGATGCTGTATTCATTCGCTATTTGTCTAAGGCTGCCTTTTTGAGGGTCTGTTGTTATAATTATATGTTCCACAGGCTTAAGAGACTGCTCTGTCAGCCTTTGCCACATAATCATAAATGATGCAATGGTTTCTGCTGTGCTTCCTGATTTAGTTATTACATTTATTAATGTATTTGGGCTTATGATTTTTAATATATTGCTTAATGTCATTGGGTCAACATTGTCATAGATAAAAACCCGGGGTTTTCCGGTATAGTTGTGAAACGGCTTCAATGAATCAAGTATCGTTTTTGGGCCTAAGGCTGAACCGCCTATGCCGAGTATAAGCAGGTCTTCAAATTGGCGTGCGTATCTGCCCATGTGCTTGACATCTTGCGTATCCTGAACCGGAAGATCGAGAAATTGCAGTTCTGGATATTTTCTTGCTCTTATTGTTTCTATAATTCCTGCAATATCTATATTTTTAAAATCTTGTTTTGTCAGCCCGTTTTTGCCAATACTGTCTTGCATTAAATTGGAGAAATCAATTCTTATCATGTTTCCTCCTTATTATTGACTTTCCGTAATCCGTAGCCAAGCATTTGCATAAGCAAAGCAGGT
>DBNT01000141.1 GCA_002299835.1 Nitrospiraceae bacterium UBA665
ATACTTTTGCAAGAGCCTCAATTATAATTAATAAAACATTTCAATCTAAAAAATCAAATCATGTCAAAAATTTCCTTTTCACAAATTCTATTTCCTCTTGTTTTGTCTGCAGTCTTTTCATCAATTTTTCATCCAATATCTTCTGTAATATCTTTGAATATTCAGGACCAGGGAGAATGCCAAGATTTTTCAGGTCGTGCCCTTTAAGCAAGGGTTTGATATTTCTTAATTCAATGAGAAAATGAGATATTGCCTTTTTCTTTTCATTATCCTGCGTTAATGCCATACTGAAAAGGACAATCTCTATATAGCGGCCCACTAATAAATGATATATATCTACAGGACTGTCCGGCTTAAGGTTTTTTAAGATTGCTTCTGCTGCCTCAAATCCTTTTAAAACTCTGTCTTTTATATTTAAAGGAACGGAAAGCCTTGTAAGGGCAGCTTCTCTTTCTTGTCTACTCAATTTATCCAATAATGCCATTATATATATAATTGCCTTATCATATTTCTCATTCAAAAAAAGTAGTTCAAACCATGTAATAGTGTCATGCACTGATTGTAAAAAAGATTCTAATTCTGAAGAAAAAGAGATTTTCGGATGCATTACACTCAGCAGGTCATAATCTCCAAGCCTTTTTAGTGTTTTTATGGGATTGGTTTCGTTAAAAGTTAGTATTAGCTCGTCATAAAGCCTGGTGCCAGAAAGCTTTTCAAATATATTCATCGCCATAACGGATTTTATAAGATTTTCTGTGTGCTTTGTCAATTTAAAGCCAAATCTTTCAGAAAACCTTACAGCCCTAAACGCCCTTGTGGGGTCTTCAATAAAACTCAGATTATGAAGCACCCTGATAGCCCTGTCCTTTAAATCTCTCTGACCGCCGAAAAAGTCTATCAAAAGACCGAAGTCTTTTTTGTTCAATTTTACTGCAAGCGTGTTTATTGTAAAGTCACGTCTGTAAAGGTCTTTCTTTATTGATGATACCTCTACCTTTGGTAGTGCTGCTGGAGATTCATAATACTCTGTCCTTGCAGTCGCTACATCAATTTTTAGTAACGAGTCTTCTGTCTTCTGATATATAACCTGTGCTGTGCCAAATCTATGATGGAATTTTACCTTTGCCTCTATCTGCTCTCCCAGCTTTTTCGCAAATGCGATGCCATCTCCCTCAACAACTATGTCAATATCAAGGTTTTCTTCTCCCCTCAGTATATCCCTCACACAGCCGCCAACTAAATATGCATTAAACTTCAATTCATCAGCCACTTTACCGGCAATCACAAGGAATTCATATAAATGCGAAGGCAGTTTTTCTTTCAGCACTCTTGAGAGGATTCTTTCTGAAACAGAAACCTGCTCTGCTGTCTCCCTTGAAGTAATCCTCTGCTTTTTTAAAAAATCTTCATAAAGTGCCCTCAAAATATCAGTTCTTGTTATAGCTCCAATTATTTTTTCACCTTCTATAACAGGGGCAAACCTTTGGTTTTGTTCTATCATTGTCTTTTCAATTTCAAAAATCTGGGTATCAAGCGATACTGTAAAAACATCAGCTGTCGCAAAATCAGCACACCTCTTTTTACCAAAACCATGAAAAATCGCCTTTTCAACCACCTCCCTCGAAAGAATGCCAATATATTTATCTTTTATTACAACCGGAAGAACATTAACGCCGTATCTCGTCATCATATCCTCGGCATCTTTAATGCTGTTATCATGCCGTATTACTATAACAGGCGTTGTCATCACATCCTTTGCAACTTTCAAGGGTCTCACATGTTTTTTTAATGCTTCTATTAGTCTTTCTTCCAGTATCTCAAAGGGAACTTCCTTTACTGTCGCAGATGCAGCAAAAGGATGCCCGCCCCCGCCGAATTCTGAAAGTACCTTTGACATGTCAATCTCTGCTGCCCTGCTTCTGCCAACCATCAATATCTTGTCAGACATTCCAATGAGCAGTACTGTAGCATCTATTTCCTCCATATCCATAACTCTATGCGCAAGATGAGCTATATCGCCAAAGCCCTCAATAGTGCCTTTACCTATTTTTATCCTTACGCCGTGAATTACTACTTCCCTCAGAGAGCGGACAATATCATTTAAAAGCGCAAACTCCTCCACGCTCAATTCGGTTCTGAGAAAATTGGAAACAATATTCAAATTAGCCCCCCTCTTCAGCAAATATGCTACTGCCATAAGGTCACTATAAGTAGTTGATGTATATGTCAGAGAGCCTGTCTCTTCATATATTCCCAAGCATAAGATTGTCGCCTCCAAAGAGGTTAGGGGTATTTTTTTGCTCTGGATTATTTCAGTGAATATGGTAGATACAGCGCCCACATTTTTTATTACCTCTACATCTCCTCTTATGTCTTCTTTGCTGAAAGGATGATGGTCATAAATGTGAACTTTAACTTCTTTAGATGAAAGAAGTTTTTTGAAATTGCCTATTCTTTCAGGGCTTTTTGTATCAACTATTATCAACCGCCTGACTTGTTCAAAAGTGATGTCTTTAATTTTGCTTATTTTTAGCGGCTGAAATGCGTCTATAAAATCCCTTACTTTTTTTTCCATTGAACCCGGAAACACAATAACTGCATCCGGATACAATTTCTTTGCAGCCAATGCAGATGCAAAAGCATCGAAGTCCGCATTTATGTGAGAGGTGATTATGTCCATAGGCGTGGAGCGCCAAGCGCACGACTCTCGACGCACGACGCAATGTGTAATATTATCATTGGGATATATGGTGAGTCAAACCAGAGCGCCAAAACCTTTGGCGCTCTGGTTGATCGCTCAACTTGTTGGCGCTCTGACGATGCCAAATAATGCGTCAAGCTCAGAAAGTTATCAGTGTATCCATGTGAAATAAGGGTTTGGCAATCTGGCAATGTAACGCCAACATGAAAATGTCCTAATATACCAAAATGAAAATGTCCTATATTGGAATTGTTAAACTGTCTCTTTTTGGAAGGAGGAGACAGGATGGCAAGAAAGGACATAATCATGATAAGGCAGAAGGAACTAAAGCGGTTGCATGTAATTCACAATGTATTAAATGGAGAGATAACGCAAGATGAGGCATCGGAAATGCTCTTATTAAGTGAGCGACAGATAAGGCGAATAGTGAGCCGTATAAGGCAGGAAGGGGACATTAGTATAATTCACAAATCACGGGGTAAGGAATCCAGCAGGAAACTGCCCAAGAAACTCACGGCATATATAGACGACGCAACAAACAGGATTTATTGCAGATTTTACGAATATGAGGGCACAA
>DBNT01000013.1 GCA_002299835.1 Nitrospiraceae bacterium UBA665
TACTTTTGCAAGAGCCTCTTATATTAGTTCTTAAAAGCAAGGGTTTTGAAGTGCTCTACTGTTTTTTTCATATAGGAAGGATCTATAAGGCCGAGGGATGTTGGCACTTCCAAAACTCTCTTTGGTATATAGAAATTCTCCATATCAAATCCCATTTCTCTTTTTAGTATATTTTTTTCTACAAGTATTTTTCTTCCTATCTCAAGGATATCTTTCTCTTTTAGATCCCATCCAAAAAGTTTGAGGCATCTAGATATCCTTTCAGGGGTATAAACACTCCTTGCAAAGAAGCAGATAACCAGACTCGAAAGCACCTGTCTTATTGCTTCCTCTTCAAAGAGTGTCTTTGCCATCTCCTCGGGCCCAATGCCTGTGCCTTCCATGAGTAATTTCTGGTCAATGCTATATCCAGCGCTATCTAAATGGCTATGCCTTCCTCCTGTGATATGAGAGAGATGTGCAGCAGGACCTGTATGATACCCAGACATTTCATTCCTGAAATATGAAATTGCAAAATCTCTCCCACCATATCGCTCTGCAAGGGCTTCAACCCCTCTGCCCATGAGTTCATAAAATTCATTTTTGGACTTCAGCATTTTCTCTATCATCTCCACATACACATTTCCGTTTCCAAAAGAAGGCTCAAGCCCTTTTGTCTCATCTTTGCCTATAATCCCTTCTGCAAAAGCCTCAGTTGCCCATGCTAACACCACTCCCATTGTCATAGCATCGATGCCAAATTTTTCTACAGTTTCAAGAATCTTCAAGAAATCCTCAACCCTCTCTATTTCAAGGAGCGTTCCCAGACTATACAGCGGCTCATAATCATAGGAAACAAAGGTTGTTTTGTAAAAATATGGTTTATCAGGGTATTTTTCTCTCAATGTAGCGAGGTGGATGCACGCTACAGGGCAATGGGTGCAGGCAATTCTTCTGCCAAGATAATTTGCTGCGAGATTTTCTCCTGATAGAACTTCTGCCTTTTCAAAAGTAGCCTTTTTAAAATTCCTCGTTGGCAAAGCCTTAATAGAATTCAGAGGTAGAATATTTCCTGCTGTTCCGAGGTCATGATATTTCTTTGTGGCAGAGGATATAGAGAGATTATATAGCTCGTCATATAAATGTTTATATTCTTTTCTGTCCAGGGGGAATGTACTTCTTTTGCCTGATATGACGAGTCCTTTCAGTTTTTTACTTCCAAAGACAGACCCAAGCCCCAGCCTGCCAAAATGCCTGTAGGTCTCTGTAGTGACAGTGGCATAAGTAATGAGCCTCTCTCCACCCTTTCCAATCCTCATGATCGTTCGAAGTCCGCTCCTGCCTGCTCTCTCTCTCATTATCCTTCCAATGGTTCTTGTATCACCCATATCCCATAGAGCTCTCGCCTCTTTAAAGGAAACCTTTTTGCCTTCAACAGTCACGTACACGGGTATCTGGCTCGCACCTTTGATCACAATTGCACCATAGCCTGCCTGCCAGAGAGCAATTGCACTTCTTCCACCAACATGGCTTTCTCCTAAAAAATGATTATGGGGAGACTTAAAGAGAGAGACAATCTTAGATACCATAGGGAACTTACCTGTCAGAGCGCCCACTGAAAATACAATGACATTGTCAGGATGGTAGGGGTCTACTTTCGGGTCAAGGAATTCTTTGAGGAGTTGAAGTCCAGCGCCAGTGCCGCCGAGATACTCTTTAAAGTAAGCCTCCCGCTCCTCAACATGATAGGAGTGTTTTGAAAGATCAATTATTAAAACCCTATTCAAATACTGATCCACTTTTAACCCTTTCTATCCCTATCACTTTGTGCGGACAATACTGCACACAAAAACCACAATATATACATATAAGAGGTTTATTCCTCTCTTCATCCATAGTGATTGCAGAAAGCGGACATGCCTCTACGCAACTGCCACACCCTATGCATTTTTCTTTATTGAGTGTCACACCACCATACTTTCTCTTCTTCAATGCATCCACAGGACAGTAATGCAAACAAGAAGGATCATCGCATGCCCTGCACGCAATTACCATGAAGCCCCTCTCCATTCCTCCTATAGATCTCACATAAATTCTCGTGCCCTCTAAAGATGCCTTACCATCTCTCCTTGTGCATGCAAACATGCATGATGCACACCCAACACATCTCTCTGAATCCAGAATTTCTATCCTTTTTATAGGCATTTTACTGGCTCTGCCTTCTCTTTCATATTCAACCCATAAAAATTTTTGTATTGAGCCTTTTGTAAAAAGTTGTCATTAAAATCTCCCATAACCCCTGTCTGCGTGCGGACACGCACAGGCAGGCCTCTTTGCTAAAGAGGGGTATTTTTCGGGTCAATAACAAAAGAACCATTTTTCAGGACGTTTGCAATAGGCTCAATAATAAATAATATCAGTGGTACCTAAAAAATCGCAAGATTTTTGGGGGTAGGAGCACAGGTATGATGGATTTTTGCTCAAGCCTCAAATCTTATGTTATCCTAAAGTGAATAAATCTTTAAAATGGAGGTAGGGTATGAAGATATTGCTTGCAACGGATGGCTCGGAATGCGCAGAGGGAGCTGCGAAATTTCTGACACACTTTAACTTCTCCCATGAGGATGAATTTACAGTCGTGCATGTTATAGCCGATATAACTTTTATTAAAAAAGAAGCGGCTTTATATTATGCATCAATCAAAAAGATAAAAGAAGATGTAGCGCCAAAAATACTCGACTCAACCGTCAGCATCCTGCAACCTCTGAATGTTAAAATCAGCACTGCTTTACTTGACGGCTATTCTGACAAAGCCATTATTGATGCTGCGGAGGATATGAATGCAGATCTTATAGTTATGGGATCAAGAGGCATTAAAGGCATTCAATCCCTGCTGATAGGCAGCACAGCCAGATATGTAACAATTAATTCTGCAAAACATGTATTAATCGTTAAACCCCGGCAGATGAAAACTGAAGCATCTTTAAAAGTTCTGTATGCCACAGATGGATCGGAATATTCTACAGAAACAGGAAAACTCCTGTCTTCAATGCCGTTTCCTGATGATACGGAAGTTACAGTATTAAGTGTAATATCATCATCTTATATAGATCTGCCTGATAGATACAGGATGGCAGTGGATGACAGGATTAAAGAGGTTGTGGCTGGCATAAGGGAAAAGGAATATAGTGTAGCAGATAGAATTATAGAGCAGGCTGTATCAATCATAAATAAGAGGTTTAAAAAAATAAAAACAATGATAAAACTCGGCGACCCTTCTGTAGAAATATTGAATGCAGCAGAGGAGTTGAATGCAGATATAATCGCTGCAGGCAGCAGCGGTATGAGGGGCATAAAAGGAGTGCTCGGTAGTGCATCAAGAACAATTTTAGGGCAGGCCGAATGCTCTGTGCTAATAGGAAAAAAATAACAGCATTATGGAGATTATCGAAAAAGCCGGTGAGACCATCCGGAAGTATTGCATGCTGTCTGAAGGAGACCATGTGCTTGCAGCGCTTTCAGGAGGTCCTGACTCGGTATGCCTGCTGACCATTCTAAATAAACTGAAAGCCGAATATAATTTTGTCCTGTCAGCAGCATATATAGACCACGGACTCAGGCCTGATGAGTCCCCTTTAGAAATAGACTTTTGCAAAAAGCTATGCGGCTTGCTTGACATACCTTTTAGCACAAAAGCAGTAGATGTTAAATCACATGCAAAAAATCTAAAAATGAGCAGGCAGCAAGCAGCAAGGCAATTGCGATATGAAGCCCTTGAAGGAATTGCCCTTAATATAAGTGCAAATAAGCTCGCATTCGGGCATAATGCGGATGATCAGGCAGAAACTATACTTATGAGGCTTATCAGGGGTTCTGGGCCAACAGGACTGTCAGGGATTCCGCCTGCCAGAAAAACCAATATTAGAAATTTACAGATAATTAGGCCGCTGATAGAAATCGAAAGGGCTGCTATAGAAAAATTCTTATCTACTGAAAAGATAACCTTCATAGTTGACTCATCAAATTTAAAAGACGATTACATCAGAAACAGGATAAGGCATTTTATAGTCCCGGAAATTAAAAAAATAAACAACGGCTTTATAGATACGATTTCAAAAACATCTAATATTTTCAGGGACGAAGAAAGATATTTTGAAATGATAGTCACAAAAACCCTCATGAAACTGATTACAAGAAAAACTGAAGATACCATTGAATTGTTTTCATCGCCGATGGAAGGCATAGACACAGCTATACTCAGAAGAGTAATAAGACGCTCTGCCCACGAAACAAAAGGTCTTGGAGGCATTGGTTTCGTACATATAGAAGATATAATTAATCTGATAAAATCCGGAAAGTCAGGTGACAGGATTTTTCTGCCCAAAAACATAAGGGCTATAAAAGGATACTCCACAGTAATCATAACATCAAAAAAACCGCTGACACTCGCTTCATACACTATAGATGGTCCTGGAGAAATTGTGCTGAGAGAGTCATCTGTTGTGCTTAAAATTTCAGCAAAAGAAATAGGCGAAATTAAAGACTACGGAAATGGAAAAAACAGCGCTGTAATAGACGCCGGAAAAATAAACTTTCCGCTTTTAATAAGACCGCGGATGCCTGGCGACTATTTTTATCCGATAGGATTCGGCAAAAAGAAAAAACTTCAAGATTTTTTTGTTGATGACAAAATACCAAAAGATGAAAGAGATGCAATACCTTTGATAATCTCAAACGGCAATATAGTATGGATAGCAGGTTTAAGGCTTGATGACAGATATAAGGTTGATAAAGATACCAAAAGAGTTTTACAATTAGAAATTAGGCATATGAAAGTTTGAATGCCAATAAAGTTTTAAGCGGAGGAACATAAAATGAATTCAGGATCCATGATTAATAAAAAGCTTGTCCCCGAAGTTCCCTCGATTGCGACCCCCCGACAAAGGATCTCGAGGGCAGGCTTCGAGGACAGGCTTAATCGGGGAATAAGCTCACAGCATATAAAGACCTATTTACTGTATGCTGTTTGTTGTTTAGCCATGTTCAGCTTCATAGTGAGCATGCCAAATATATTGCTTCCTGCGCCTGCTTCAGCGGAAATATCTGAAAAAGAGGCAAGAGAGGTGCTCACAAAATTTGGTGATGCAATGGCAAAGGTTGCGGAGCGTGTAAAGCCTGCTGTTGTAAACATATCTACTACAAAAACAGTAAGAGAGCCGCGGCATCCGTTCTTTAACGACCCATTTTTCAGAAGATTTTTCGGCCCGCAGGAGCCAGAGCAGAGAAGAGTTACAAATCTCGGTTCAGGTGTCATAGCATCACAAGACGGCTATATATTGACAAATAATCATGTTATAGAAGGCGCTGAAGATATAATCGTGCGGCTGCATGACAACAGGGAATATAAAGGAAGGGTTGTAGGAATGGATTCAAGAACTGATTTGGCAGTAATAAAAATTGATGAAAAAAACCTTACCACCATCCCCTGGGGAGATTCTAATAAATTAAGGGTGGGAGAAATAGTGCTCGCCATAGGCAACCCTTACGGCTTAAATCAAACCATAACGATGGGTATTGTGAGTGCACTCGGAAGAACAGGCATCGGCATTGCCGACTATGAAGACTTTATACAGACTGATGCCGCAATCAATCCCGGAAATTCGGGCGGCGCACTTGTTAATATCAGGGGAGAAATTGTAGGCATTAATACTGCCATTTTTTCTATAACTGGAGGTTATCAGGGCATAGGATTTGCAATACCGTCAAATATGGCAAAAAATGTAATGGATGGGATTATTAACGAAGGCAGGGTAGTAAGGGGTTGGCTTGGCGTTCAGATACAGACTTTAACGTCGGAACTCGCAAGACAGTTTAATCTAAAAGATGAAAAAGGCGTTTTGCTTGCAGATGTGGTTGAAGGCGGTCCTGCAGGGCAAGGAGGTCTCAGAAGAGGCGATATAATAATAGAATACAACGGCAAAAGAATTGAAACACCGCTACAGCTTAGAAATATGGTTGCTGCAACAAGGCCTGGCGAAACAGCAGAGATTAATGTCATAAGAAACGGAAGCAGATTAGCTGTGAAAGTTAAGGTTGGCGAACTGCCTGTAGAGCCGCAGACTGTTGCAATACCGCCTGCCCAGTTTGACAATACATTAAGAGGAGTGCAGGTTCAGGAATTGACAGAAGAAATATTGCAAAGGCTGGGGATAACCAGGAAACTAAAAGGGGTTGTGATAACCGGTATGGCAGAAGACAGCCCTGCGCTCGGCATATTGAGAAATGGTGACATAATACTGGAGATAAACAGAATGCCTATATCCAATGCAAAAGAATACAACGAAATAGTCTCCCGAATCAAAAAGAATCAGGAGGTGTTGCTTCTGATAGTAAGGGGAGGAGCTACTCTATACTTAACAATATCTGGACGATAACCTCGCTGCTCATAATAAGGCCTTTACGGGTAAGCCTTAAATAATTGCCGCTCAGTTCAACAAGGCTGTGCGAAATAAGGGCTTCCACAGCCTTGTTGAATGAAGACCGTTTTGTAGCAGGCAAATGTCCAATATTTATGCCTTCTGTCTTTCTCAGCCCTAAAAATATAAATTCTTTCAGCGCATCATCCGGTGTTATCTCCGAACTCTCACCCCAAAAAATCTCCAGATTTTTTGGGGACTCCGATTCTTCATCAACCTGTCTGCCTTCGCACAGGCAGGCCGGAGTCATGCCTGCATTCACAGTTTCAATATACCTCGTTACACCCATGATATTGACTGTTCTTTTTTTATCGAAAAAAGAATGCGCCCCTGCTCCGATGCCAATGTACTCACCCCTGTTCCAGTAATTGAGATTGTGGATGGAAGCTCTACCCGGTTTTGCAAAGTTTGATATTTCATAATGAATATAGCCGTTATATTTGAGCATATCAATGCCTTTATAATACATCTCTGAAACGGCTTCTTCTTCTGGCATAGCAAGCCTTCCTTTTTTTATATCATCGTATAACGGCGTATCCTTTTCGGGTGTAAGTTCGTAAGTAGATATGTGTTCAGGGCTTAGATCAAGAGCCTTTTGAAGTGAATATTCCCAGTTTTGGAACTTGGAACTTGGAACTTGGAACTTGGAACTTTGGATTTGAGTTTTGAGTTTTGAGTTTTGAAATTTTGAAGAAGGTATTCCATAGATTAAATCAATGGATATATTTTTAAACCCTGCCTTTCTGGCCACATTTACAGCCTTAATTGCCCCGTCTGCATTATGACTTCTACCCAAAGCTGTAAGCTCATCATCAATAAAAGACTGTATGCCCATGCTTATCCTGTTTATTCCTGATTTCAGCAGTTTCTCTATTTTTTTTCCTGTGATAGTATTCGGATTGGCTTCAATGGTAATCTCGGCATCAGGCATTACAGAATAGCTCTCTTTAATTGCATTCAGAATTTTTAAGATATTCGTAGCAGAAAGAATAGTCGGGGTCCCGCCGCCGATATAAATAGTCTTAAGATTATTGACCGCGCATCTTCTCCATTGTATCTCTTTGCACAGTGCTTCAATATAATACTCTGCAATATGCGATTTAAAAGGCACGGAGTAAAAGTCGCAGTAAATGCATTTTTTAATGCAGAAAGGGATATGTATGTAAAGATAATTGACCATTTACAATCAGTCTTTTGATTTATTATACTAATTCTAATTATTATACCAATTTTTATTTTGATAATGTTCGCAATCCATATGTTAGAATGTTTTATTACTAACACTATTCATGGGAGGACTATATGGAGAAATGGAAATGCAGTGTTTGCGGCTATGTCTATGAGCCAGAAAATGGAGACCCTGATTCGGGTATTGCTCCTAATACACCTTTTGAAAAACTGCCGGATGACTGGGTATGCCCTGTTTGCGGCGCGGGAAAAGATATGTTTGAAAAAGTGCAATGAAAAGCCCTGAAGCTCCAAGCTTTTTTGCAAAGATTAGTTTATCTTTTTTTCTGGCACACATAAAAACCTCTGCCCCTTTTAGTTTTGCAAGGAATGCGTGTAGAATGAGGGCAGCCTTTACCTTCACAAGCACTTCTTTGTTTGATGGAGCAAGAATATCTGTTTCTCGTAACTCTATCATGCCAGGCTTAACAAGATAAGCCGCTATCATTGTTAATATCCTGCCTGTATTTTTTTAGGAAGCATTAAACCGCCGAGCAATTGTCCTAAAATAGCAGCAATGATAAAAATAGGTATGAATTTGTCGTCTGTGTTTGTAATAATTCTAACAAGAATTATGAACGGTATAGGGATATGGATATATATAAACCATTTCAGGGAATATTTAGCAGACCTGCTTCTTAGATAGCCAAATGGTATGTGAACTGCAAAAGTAAGCATGGTTATAAATAATACAGGCAGCATAATGAATTATAGGTCAGCTACCGCACCTTTCACAATATCCGAGGATTTCAAGGCTGTGTCTGATGCCTTTAAACCTTTCTTTTTCACAGATTTCTTTCTGTAGTATTTCAAGGGTAGGGGAGTAAAATTCTATGACTTTACTGCATTTTATGCATATCATGTGGTCGTGGTGCTGGTTTTCTGAAACTCTTTCATAGTGCGCATGCCTGTCAATTCTCTCCACTTCCTCTATAAAACCGCTTTCTACAAGAAGGGGTATGGTTCTGTAAACAGATGCTCTTGAAGCTTTTACCCCTTTTTTCTTTAAATTTATAAATAACTCTTCCGGGTCAAAATGTTTTTTTATGTCAGATATTTCATTAAGTATCTCTTCTCTTTCCTTTGTAAGCTTGAGTTTTTTAGTCTGCAGAAATTCCCTGAATTTTTGTTTTTCCATAATAATTCCTACTGAAAGCTTATCTTAACAACAGTATAAATAAAATTAGAGACTATTTTCAAGCATATAAAATGACTTTTCACAATTAATGGTGAAAAATGTTAAAGTATATACTGTTCTGGAGAGGTGGCCGAGCGGTTGAAGGTGCGCGACTGGAAATCGTGTGTGGGGTAAAACTCACCGTGGGTTCAAATCCCACCCTCTCCGCCATGAAAAACAGTAACGAGTTATTAGTAACGAGTAACGAGAAGTTTAATAGTTTTCAGTCTTCAGTTCCTAACTCGTCACTCGTCACTGCCGTTAATACTCGTTATTAATAAGTGTTTCCTGCAGCCGGGGGCAGGCCCTGCGCAGCAGGCAGGTGTGAACTCCGCCAGGTCCGGAAGGAAGCAACGGTAAGCATTTTGCCTGGGTGCCGCAGCAAGCCGGCCCCATAGCCTGCCGCCGGCTGCAGGAAAAATGAGTAATTCCGTTACCGAGCACTCAACTCACGTTGAGTGCTCGGTACAAAACACGAATTAGGAGAGTATAAATAAATGTCATATCTAGTTTTGGCAAGAAAGTGGAGACCCCAGACCTTTGAGGACCTTGTGGGGCAGGAACCTATTGCCCGGATACTGAAAAATGCTATTTCAACTAACAAAGTATCGCATGCATATATTTTTTCGGGGCCGAGGGGAGTGGGCAAGACTTCCACTGCAAGAATACTTGCAAAGACATTGAATTGCTCAAACGGCCCAACACCAGAGCCGTGCGGCAAATGCCATTCATGCACAGCAATATCTGAAGGCTCCTCAATGGATGTATCGGAAATTGACGGGGCATCAAACACAGGAGTTGACAATATAAGAGACCTTAGAGAAAGGGTTAGATATGCGCCTTCAGAAAACAGATATAAGGTTTATATAATTGATGAAGCCCACATGCTAAGCATATCAGCCTTTAATGCGCTTTTAAAAACCCTTGAGGAGCCGCCTCCACATGTAATCTTTGTGCTTGCCACTACAGAGCCGAAAAAAATTCCTGCTACTGTAATGTCAAGATGCCAGCACCTGCCTTTTAGGAGAATATCAGGACAGAAAATAAGGGAAAGGCTTAAATTAATCTGCAGCGCTGAGGGTCTGAATATTGAAGAGCCTGCACTTGAGATGATAGCAAGGGCTGCAGATGGAAGCATGAGGGACTCATTAACAATTCTGGACCAGACAGCTTCATTTTCGGATAACATAACAGCATTAGATGTAAAAGACCTTCTTGGCATTTCAGACATAAATTCCATATCACAATTAGCTTCTTCACTAATAGACTGCAATAGAAAAAATATTATAACCACTATTGCAAAGCTTACTGATTCAGGAACAGACCTTAAAATATTCACAAAAGACTTTTTGCAATTCATTAGGAACTTGCTGATTATAAAAATAGCCGGAGGCGAAGAAAACATTATTGATTTAGGGGAAGAAGAACTTAATGCCATAAACCTTATAAAAAACAGGGCATCAGAGGAGCATCTATCTGTTATACTATATGAATTAATAAAGGCAGAGCCGGGCATAAGAAGTGCATTTCATCCAAGAGTTGCCCTTGAGATGACGCTTATAAGATTAAGCATGCTCGGTCATCTTAAATCTGTAAATGAGGCACTAAGAATAGTCAGCGGTCAACAGTCAATAGCCGACAGTCAAGAAAGCAGGAGTCAAACAATAGAAAGCAAAGCAAAAGAAACGGAGAATTGGAGAACCGTGAAACCGGAGGCAGAAATCACCCATTCACTCACTCAACCAGTCACCCATTCACCTATTCAGGAGATCTGGAATGCTGCCATTGAAAAAATAGACAGCGAAAATCATCCTCTTGTATGCAAGCTGAAGGAAGGCTCTCTCTCTTTTAGCAGTGATGAAATAAGGATAACTTTCAACGGCGGACTATCGGTACATGCTGAATCTGTTAAAGACAACTTATCGGGCATAAAAAAAATAATTAAAGATCTATCCGGCAAAAATATAGATATAATAGTGGATACAAAAAAGGTGAAATCTTTAAGCAAAAAGGACTATAAGGAAAAGGCATTGCAAAACCCCTTGGTGAAGGAAGCGCTTGAATTGTTTGAAGGAAGAATAGTGGATGTAACACCAAATACAAATGAGAAGTAAGAGGTGAGAAGTAAGAAGTTTTTACTTCCTATTTCCCATTTCCTGCTTTCTACTTTAAATATAGGAGGAGACGATGTCTAAAAAAATGCTTGGCGACATAATGCGTGAGGCACAGAAGCTTCAGTCTGAAATGCAGAAAATGCAGGAAGAGGCAAAGACAAAAACCGTTGAGGCATCTGCAGGCGGCGGGATGGTCACAGTAGTGGCAAACGGTGGTGGAGAGATTGTTTCAATAAAAATAGAAAAAGATGTTGTAAGCCCGGACGATGTAGAGATGCTTCAGGATTTGATTCTGGCTGCCGCAAATGAGGCTATAAGAAGGGCACAGCAGATGGTGCAGGAGGAAATGTCCAAGCTCACAATGGGGCTTCAATTGCCGGGAATGGGAGGATTGGGAAATCTATTAAAATAGAGCAACAGAGCGACAGTATGCAGGGGATAATCGAAAACCTTATAACACAACTCTCAAAACTTCCGGGTATCGGGAGGAAAAGCGCCCAGAGGCTTGCCTTTTATATCCTTTCGATGAGCCGTGAAGACGCAAGGGGTATAGCAGAAGCCATTATTGATGTAAAAGATAGGGCACAGTTCTGTTCAATTTGTTTTAACATTACAGATATTGACCCGTGTAGTATTTGCATCAGTCATTTAAGAGATAAAATTAGGATATGCGTTGTGGAAGAGCCGGCTAATATTATTGCTATTGAAAGAACAGGAATTTTTAACGGTTATTATCATGTGCTTTTAGGAGCGCTGTCTCCTGCTGACGGAATAACACCGGAAAAGTTAAAGATAACGGAACTTATTAAGCGTATACGGTCTAATAATGTAGAAGAGATAATCATAGCTACTAATCCAAACACAAAAGGCGAGATCACAGCCCGGTATATCACAGAACTCATAAAACCCATGAACATAAAAGTTACAAGAATAGCATATGGTCTTCCTATAGGCAGTGATATTGAATTTGCTGATGAAGTAACGCTTTCAAAGGCGATTGAGGGAAGAAGGGAAATGTAACACTCGTGATGTTCTGTCTTTTATCCATGGCGAGGAGCTTTGCTATCCTCACAGACAGAAAGGGCGAGCCACAGAGCAATGTGGCGATGTGCCTGCTTTACAGATATTTTAAGGGCATTAAATTAAAAGGGATATATCAGACAATAGCGACCCTCTGCAACGAGGTTTCAACCCTGTTTTTCTGTAAAGGCACCGGAGTGCCGCTAACCCCTGAAACAGTCAGAAAACGAATCCAGTGGACAAAGACCCAGAAGCAGCTTGTTGAATATGTTGAAGGATTTGAAAAGAAGCGAGTTTAAATGTATAAACCGGAAAATATGAAATATTTATTTCTTTCCTTCCCGCCCCTATTATTGACTACACCACCACAAAAGTGTTAGCTCTTACGCCTTCATCCATTCATCTCTTGGGTATGATCTTCCCCCGTTTTCATGGCTAAGCCAATTGAGGGCACACCATTTCTGAACAATGCCACACTTGAGTGGGATCTCATATCTAACAATTTCTTTTTGGTCAAAATAACTCTTGCGGTTGCTTATCCTATCAAGGCAATCATCTGCAATCCAACATCCGATCCAGTCTTGCGCTTTTTCTCTTTTATAAGCATCAATTATCGGCATCCCAACTTCTATATTTTCTGCTACCATTAGCTCTCCAACACTGCTTCATATTTCCTGCCTCTTTAATAGCCTGATTTATTCAATGTTCGGCATATCAACTCTTAACTTGAAATTTAGGGTCAGACCTTGAAATATCACTAAACCTCGCTGTAGGCACTACCGAATCCAATACAATTCGGCTTCTCGTTTTCTGTCAATAATATCAAATTCGTGATGATCAGCAGTAATTAAAAAAGCATCTTTTGTCTTTGCATCTGCAATGGCTATGGAATCTGCTAATGATATTTTGTATTTTGCCTTAAATCTTCCAGCCTCTTTAAATATATCGCCTGAAAGAATATCCGTAATCTTAATCGGAAGTCCCTGTATTTTCAGCAGGGTTTCTTCGGCCTTCTTCTTGCCGTCTTCTCTATAAACTCCATAGTAAACTTCAAGAACATTAATTTTGTTCATATAAAGAAAGATTTTGTTTTCACCAGCCTTTCGGAGAATCTCCTCCACCTTTTCAGCACCTCTCTCATCACCAAGAAATGCAATCAAGGCAGACGCATCGAGAACAAAACTCTTTTTCACCGTTCAAGGCCTTTTTCTTCTTTTTTCATCTGGAAGTATTTTTCGGTAGAAAAACGACTGCCTTTTAAAAATCCACGAGCAGCCTTTATAGAATTCTCCACTGGCTTTAACAGTATTCCATCAGCGGTCTCTATAATCTGAATTTTTCTCCCCTTCAGTTTTTCTAAAATGTTTTGCGGAAGCGTTATTTGTTTTGACTTTACAACTGCCTCCATAATATCCTCCATCTGTTGGAATTTATTTTCATTATATCACAAAGCCAACCATCGAAAAAAATGTGACAATCTCCTTATTCTATCGTATATTTTTTTAGATTCTAAATCAACTCAAAAAGATATCTCAAAAAATATTTTATATATGCTAATTACTTAATGCCTCTTTAGTTATTCTCTCTGCTGTTTCAAATACAGCCTTTTTGCCCTCCTCTGTCCTTGCCTCTATGTAAAATCTCACCTTTGGTTCTGTGCCCGAAGGCCTTATCATGAGCCATGAGCCGTCATCAAAAACTATTTTTATGCCGTCAACCGTTATTATATCCTTAATAACCCTCTCCTGCCCGCCGATGCCAATCGCATCGCCTTTTTTATATTTTTCCTGTATGACAGCGAGTTTCTTTAAAAGAGGTTCTCCTACAAAGGAGCGGTCAACTTCAATCCCTGAACGGTCAGGATAGTAGTATCCATATTCATCCATAATGCCTTTGAGATATTCACCGAGGTTTTTGCCTGTCACTGCCATCATCTCTATTGATAGAAGAAATCCGAACAATGCATCTTTTTCTAAAGTGTGGTTATATGCGGATATGCCGTCAGACTCCTCAAATGCGACTATAGCCCTTTCAGAAGATGTGCTTAGCATATACGGTCTGAAATTTTTAAACCCCACCTTTGTTTCTATGACCTTTATGCCTAATTTTTCGGCTATTGCATTTACAAAATTGCTTGTGCCGACAGATTTTGCAACAATTCCCGAAATTTTTTTATACACATGCAGAAAATGCAGGGACATAGCGCCAAAATAATTCATCGGTATCTGCACTATATTATTACTATATCTGGCAGCATATCTAATGCGGTCTCCATCTGGATCCATTATAGCGCCTAATTTAAACAAAGCAGCGCTTTCCCTTAAAACGCTTTCCACTCCCTTCATGTTTTTTTCTGATGGTTCAGGGGCTATTCCGCCAAAAAGATAATCGTCCTCTGTCCTTAGATATTTTATTTTCAAAGTTTCGCCTAAAATCCTCTGAATGCGCCCCCTCGTTGCGCCATGGACATTATCAACGCAGATGATGCAATCTTCGTTATTTATAAAATCACGGATTTTCTCTAAATCAAGTGTTTTCCTTTCTAAAATGTATTTAATATACAAATCAGTCAAATCTATTTCCTGACACTTGACACTTGGGCACTTGACACTTGACACTTGACACTTGACACTTAAACCCATCATCCTGTTGGCTGTTTCCTCAATAACCGATGTAATCTCTGTGCCTGCAGGGCCGCCGTCAGAAGAATTGAATTTGAATCCTGCATAGTTTGCAGGATTATGAGACGGGGTAAGATTTATTGAACATGCAGCTTTTAACATTTCAATGCCTGCTGAAAATTCAGGAGTAGTGGCCTCTTTAGCATACCATGTCCTGATGCCCTCTTTTTGCAATAATCCTATCGCTTCCATTGCGAATTCCCTGCCTAAAAAACGGTTGTCATGCCCTACAATAACCCCTCGCTTTTTTATCTCATCAAAACCAGATACCCCCATTGCCTGCATAAAAGACCGATCATTGCTCCTGAATGCCTCTATAATAGCCGATGTAACTATCCTCACATTATTGAATGTAAAGTCTGTGCCGATTTCTCCGCGCCAGCCTGATGTTCCAAAAACTATTTTTGAGGGGTTCATATTTTCCCTCGCAAACTTTTCTATAACCGGCAAAAATTCTTTGCCCTTTGAAACATCTGATAAAATCGTCTTCCAGCATGCAGCAGCATTTTCAAACTGTTGTGACATTTACCCCCTCCATCAAGTAAAATTTAAAGATTAAAAAGCAAAATTAGATAGGTTATTGGTTATTCGAGTAACGAGTAACGAGTAACTCCGCAGAAGGCGGATGGGTAACGATTAACAAATAACGAAATATCAGCACTACATTTATCATAATCGGATATATCCGAAAAATCAAACTTCACTTGCGGTTTGATATAGATGCAACAGCATGATATATTTATATGCAATGAGAGTTTTTTTGATATTGTTTGTTTTAATCTTGTCCCCGAAGCTTGTTTCCGAGTGCTATTGTCGGGAATCTGTATTTGGGGATGTGACTCCATCAGTCTCTGCAGCCGGTATGCTCATCGGCGGCGAGATTATTTATACGGTCGTTAAAACCGACAACCTTGAACTCATCGGCTCAAAACTCGGCGTTGACTGGAGACATATTGTCAGGGAAAATAACCTTGACATCAATAAGCCCCTCCGCATAGGTCAGAAACTCAGGGCAAACAACAGAAAGATAGTCCCCTTTATGCTTGACGACGGAATATTAATAAACATCCCTGACAGAATGCTCTATTTTTTCAAAGAAGGCAGTCTTAAAATGGCCTTTCCTGTAGGACTCGGAATGCCTTCATGGAGAGGAATAACACGATGGAGAACGCCTATAGGAGAATTCAAGATTATTCGCAAACGGAAAAATCCAACGTGGCATGTTCCTGAATCCATGCAATGGAAGATGAAGATACAGGGAAAGCCCGTAAAAACTGTTGTGCCGCCAGGTCCGGACAATCCACTCGGAAGATTTGCATTAGATACATCCATTCCGAGAATTATTATCCATGAAACTATTTGGCCTGCATCTATTTATCAGTTCAGGAGTCACGGCTGCGTGAGAGTTTCGCCTGAAAATATGGAAGAATTTTTCGGCAAGGTTGAAAAAAATACTCCGGGAGAAATAATATATATGCCGGTGAAGGTTGCGGTTACAGAGGACAAAAGAGTATTCATGGAGGTGCACCCTGATATTTATGGAAAGATTAAGAATCTAAAAGAAGAAGCAGTAAGGCTTATAGAAAAAGCAGGAATCTCCGATAAAGTAAACTGGGAAAAGATAGACATACTCATTAAAGAAAAATCAGGCATTGTGGAGGATGTTTCATTGTGATTATATCAAGAAGGAATTTTTTAAAAATCGCTGCTGCTGGAGTTGCAGCCTATCCTTTTAACAATGTTTTTGCTTTAGCATCAAAAACAGAAAGAACTCTTAATATGCACAATATACACACAGAGGAAGCATTAGAGATAAAATATTACTCCTCTGGCAAATATGACCCTGATGCGCTAAAGGAGATAAACCGATTTTTGAGATGTCGCCATACCAATGAAGTTCACGAGATAGATATACGGCTGCTGGATTTGCTGCACAAAATAAAAAACGCAGCCGGCCAGCATATAAAAAACCATCAGTTGCAAATAATATCCGGCTACCGCTCGCCTGCCTACAATGAGTATCTTTTAAGCCTTGGACGAAGAGTAAGTCCTAACAGTCTTCACCTGCAGGGACTTGCAATTGATTTCACAATTCCGGAAATCAGTAATAGTAGAATTGCCCGTATTGCAAGGTCGTTTGCCGCAGGCGGGGTCGGTCTTTACTCAAGCTTTGTTCATATTGATACCGGCAGGGTGAGACATTGGTAAGGCTATTTTTTTACCCCATTCAGATGCCTTATGCAGTATGCTTTCTTCTTCTGCTGTAATCAGTCTTCTGGCATTCACAACCAATTTTCCGTTTACAATTACAGTTTCTACATCTGATGCCATTGCTGCATAGACTATATGTGAATAGACATCGTATAACGGCGTTAGGTGCGGCTTTTTAAGGTTAATGGTTATAATATCTGCGGTTTTGCCTTTTTCTATGGTTCCTATTTTTTCACCAAGCATGAGCGCCTCGGCTCCCCATCGCGTTGCCATTAAGAGGGCTGTTTTAGCATCAAGAGCCGTAGGAGTATTTGAAAGCGCCTTATGAACCTTAGCGGCGGTTGACATTTCACTCATTATATTCAAATTATTGTTGCTTGCAGCGCCATCAGTGCCGAATGTCACCTTTACCCCTGCCATGAGCATTGTTACAACAGGCGCAAAACCAGATGCAAGTTTCAAATTGCTTTCCATGCAGTGAGAGACACTGACCCTTCTTTTTGCAAGTAAATTAATCTCATTATCTTCAAGCCACACACAGTGAGCAGCCAAAACAATATTATCTAAAAAACCAATGTCTTCAAGGTGTTCAACAGGTCTTTTCCTGTATTTCATTATTACATCTTTAACTTCCCATTCTGTCTCGGAAAGGTGAATATGCAGAAGCAGATTGAATTTTTCAGCCAATGCCTTTGACTTTTTTAATGTCTCGGGGCTGCATGTATAAACAGCATGGGGCGCAATGCACGGTGTAATTAATTCGTCTCCTTTCCAGTCTGTTACAAATCTTTTAGCATTAGTAAGATATTCATCAGTAGTTTTTGCAGAAGCAGTAGGAAAATCAAGTATCCCTGCGCCTAAAACAGCCCTCATCCCCATCTTTTTTGTTGCCATGGCAATGCTGTCGCCAAAAAAATACATATCATTATAAGTGGTAATCCCTGCCTTTAACATTTCAGCACAGGCAAGCTCTGTTGCGTCATAAACAAATTCAGGGGAAAGCCATCTATTTTCTGCAGGCCAGATGTGATTTTGAAGCCAATCCATAAGAGGCAAATCATCTGCAAGACCTCTGAAATAAACCATAGGAGCATGTGTATGCGTATTGACAAATCCGGGCAGCACTGCACTGCCCTTGCCTTCTATGATATTGTCTGAAAAATATTTTTTAAATATATCTTTAGCAGCGCCTGCTTCAATTATCTTTTTATCTTTAAGGGCGACTGCGCCGTCATTGATTAAATCCATTTTTTCATTCATCGTAAGAACATAGTCTCCGCAGATAATGTAATCAACCGCCTGCACAAAAACCTCCTTAAAGTGAATATTTTTTAAAATCTAATAGGTTCTTTCTCATTTCA
>DBNT01000019.1:0-2550 GCA_002299835.1 Nitrospiraceae bacterium UBA665
TAATATGAAGCGTCCCGCATCCCGTCAATCCTACTACCATTACCATCAATACTAAAAACTTCAAAACCTTAATCATACAATTACCTCCTAACAACGATTATAACATCTGCCAAAGACAGATTTTCTTTTATCTTTTTAAAACTTCCGAACCTCTTAATTGTAATTGAAAAAGAAAAGTACAAGGTTCTGTCAAGGGCGAAGTGTCAACGAGTTCATCGAAGACCCTTGACAGGTTCTTGCGCTTTTCGCAAAATCATTCCTGAGGTTCGGAATGTTTTTCACAACATCAACTCCCTGCGCGATATGAATGACTGCGACATCGCAGGGTATTTTTTCCACTCAAGTTTTGTTTTCGCAACAGAATAATTAGGCAGTTTAACATATGCCTCCATGTCCGCAAGATTTTGAAATTCAGACGGCAATATCAGAGCCTCTTTCTTCTTTCTTTTTGAGATTGTCAGCCCATCCCGCATGCTCTCCGGCCCCATAGAATGCGACTCCTCAACTTCTATGATTTCTCGTTCTCCAACTCGCCTTGACAAAAACTCCGCGGTGTCTGAATCCGAAACGGAAAACATAACTGACGTTGCACATGCATTGACCAGTGCCTGTCTCAACTCTTTGCGATACAGCTGATCAATCTGCCCTATATCCTGTATCCCTATCCAAACACTCCCGCCTTTAGACCGAGATAGCGTAAGCAATTGCACGATAGAAGACAATCGCTGAAGCGTGCCGAATTCGTCCAAGAAAAAGTATACACGTCGGTCAAGATCATCAGGCATCGCAAGCAGTTTTCTTGACAACAAGTCAATCACAAGCGATAATATCGGCCTTAAAATATCCCGCATATCAGAGTAGTTAGTCACAAATAAACATCCTTTTCCGTCTTGCTGTAGCCAGCGCCGAAACGAAAAGTCGACATCCTGTTGCATATACCTAAAACAAGCTGCGAATTGCATAAGCGTTGATTGAACGCCAACACTTTGTTTTCCGCCCGCATCTTGAATATACGTATAGCCCGGGTGTCCGATACTATGTAGTATCCCTGCCACGGATCCGATGGGCGATGATACGAGTTTCCATACTTCTTCATGCGTCTTTTTTTCATTAGCAATACAATTTTCAAGTATCCCTGCAAACACACTTCTCGCCGCTTCTGCAAAAAATTTCTCTGTATCAGTTGTTTGCGACTGCGGCACAAGTGAATTAGCGATAGCCTCAACGTCGAGTTTATTCTCAATGTCAGAAAAGATGTTCCAATTGACACTGCGAGAGTCAAGCGGATTGAAGAGAATGTCTTCTTCATGCCGATAAAATCTTGAAACAAAATCCCCCTTGAAGTCGTATATTATGCATTTTTCATTTCTAAGTTTTTCAATAATTTCGGATAAACATACTGTCTTCCCTGATCCGGGACGGCCTATCACAAATGAATGCTTCACCTCGGCACTGATTGGATAGTCTACCTCTCCAATTTTCAAGTGTGTTTTTTCTCTGGCTTTTGACATTTGTTTTTTTAACTCAGCAGCGGAAATAATGACTGCGCCTCGCAAGTGTTTTGCCTCCTGTAGCTTTTTTGCTTTTTTCCAAAAGTAGATCAGGATAACTGGATGCAGCAGATAGACAGACGCCGCATATAGTAGAAATTTAGAGCTGATACTTAAAGCCATTTCCGCAACAGGCTTTAGCGCCTCTGCCCTCTCCGCTGTATTGGGACTAATCCCTCCAAGCATACTTGAGAATGTATAGTCCACTATCACCCCCAAAGTGCCTGCGGGCATTTTCGTAAACCACACAAAGGCAAAAACAGTGAGATGTAAAACAATGAGACAAAAAAGTATCCACATATGCATTTTTGATTCCATAAAAAGCCGGTTCAACGTTGTCTCAAAACCCTTGTAACTCTGAATTTTTTGTCTCTCCATATCTTTTCTCCTTAAATTTCCTTTAATTTTTTCTGAAAAACTTCTATAGAAAAATTAGCAAAGTTGTTTTTCTCATATTCTGTAACTATATTGCCAATTTTCATTACCCTTGCCTTTTCAATTTCCTCAGCTTTTCGTAACAATCTTCTTGCTTCTTCCCGTAAATCTTTGGCTGTTTTTCTCATCTTTCCTCACCCCCTTTTCCTTTCAAATTCCGCATCATATATATGCAACAAGCATTACTTTTTCTTAAACCATTCCTTTTGTTCTTTATTTAGTGCGCCCAACATCTGCCCTGACGTTTGACCAAACGTGTATAAAATATTTTTTATCATTTCCAAATCTTCATCACCGCCGTTCTCGATTATTTTAATTTGACAAGCTAACAAGTCCTTGATCCCTGACAGATTTTCTTTTAGATATTCCACATCGCCAGCAATTAATCTAAGCTTTTCGATAAATTCAGATGCCTCTTTTTTTTCACATTCAGACTTTTCAAAAATGAGACTTCTTATACCCTCTGAAATGCTTTTTCCCATAGCCAAACACTCAAGTTTTTCCACTTCTTCATCGCTTAATCTTATCGATATCACTCTGCCCATTCCCCCCCCCCCCCCCCCCC
>DBNT01000019.1:2865-19915 GCA_002299835.1 Nitrospiraceae bacterium UBA665
CCCCCCCCCCCCCCCCCCCTTGATATATATATGCAATAACCACTCTCTTTTTTTTAAAAATCTGCGATATCCTTTTTCTCCCATTCCGCCTTTCCAAAATTTGTAAACAATGATGTAAACATGTAATACAAACAACCTCTTTACTGTAAACATTTGTAAACAATGTAAACAACATTGTCATTGCTGGATTCAGGCAGCTTTGCAAAGGCAAAAAAAATGAGAAATGTTTACAGACAAATCCTTTAGAATCAGCGACTTAGCTGATTCACACCCAACGAATCGTTGCGTTGGGTGTGATGGAAATACGAGGTCGTTGGCTGCTTAACCAACCAACCAACCAAACCACTCACAGGACAGACAAAAAAACGAGAGTGAATTTTGCTCACCCTCGTTTTAAACCACTGAGTTACTCGGGATCGTCCTTGACTAGAATATAGTTTCTGTATCGCTTGGTTTTGCTCTTTTTCGATTGCACGAAACCTTTGAACCTGATCGCAATGTAGTCCCCTTTTTTGACTTCTTCTTCATCGAGCAGGCGCTTTAGAAGTCCGTTGCAGAAAACCATAAACTTCTTTTTTTCATCGGTCTCAACCTGGACAAAATCAGAGTCGCCGTGCGCGGTAATTGTCGTGCCGATGTCCGTAACAGTCCCCTCGAGAACGTCGCCCTCAGATGGCTTCCAGTATAGGACATCATACACCTTGTCTTGCTCTTTTTCTTTCTCTCTTAACTTTTCGGATAGCTTCATTTCCCCCCCCCCCTTTTTTTTTTTAACTGAGTTTACCGAGATGTAAAACATCTCTACTATATAAATGCAATAAGCCTATCTTTCCATTTCCATTCCGCTGTCCCTGTCCAGGCTTTTTACGGTTTCGGAGCCTGTAGCCTTTTCCTGTTTCTGCGCCCCGGAAACTTCCGATTTTTCGTGGTCAAGGGTCGATGTTTTCACCTGTTCCTGCTTCATTTTTCCTTGTAGATTTCCCTTGTCGTCGGTGTAAACTCGGACATCTTCCTTGCCTCTGGTTATCGCAACATATGCTTGGTTATAGTTAACATGCTTGCCTGTGTCAGCGTGGTAAATTACATCCTTTGATGTCTGCCCCTGCGCCTTGTAATCGGTCACGGCATAACCGTGATCCATGTAGGAATACTGAGTTTTTATGTTGATATTTTTTACTTCACCGCTTTCCATTTTCACTTTGCAGTTACCTTTTTCATCGATACTTTTTATCTCTCCAGTCTGTCCGTTTTGAACACCAAGCCCCTTATCGTTTTTCAGGAAAACAACCTTGTCGCTTTTTGAAAATGACTGTTCTTTTTCAGTGTAAACGGCAAGCGATTGCCCATCTTTTTTGAGGTCGATGGTATGCTCTTTTTTCTCATCTACCCGGACAGTGATTTTGTGGTTTTGCTGGTCAACGCTTGTTACTTTTGCTTCTGTCCCTGCCCTGCCAATTACGCCTGCCTTGTTCGCAATTACAATATCGTTTTTTTGATAACTCTGTGCAAAATGTTTTTCAACAGGTGATGTATTTTTCGACTCTCTGACAGCAAAAGCATGCTGTTGTTGTGGTAGCTTCCCCTGCTGTTTTAGGTCGGTTCGGATATCTTTGTTCAACTGGTTTTTGTCGGCATTTCGAGCCGTGACAATGATTGTGTCCTTACTCATACGGATAGTGTAATCCTTGACAATAGCATCAAGCCTTTCCTGCCTGTCGGTGATCTCAGATATACGCCCCTGTTTTTCAAGTTTGTTGAATGCCTTATCTATTCGCTTTTCCGAAATATCGGCAACCACTTGCCTATAACCGTATTCCTTTTGCCGCTGCACTTCGGACATTCTGGTTGTTTTAAGGTCGCCGGTTTTTTGCAATTTCTCAAACATCTTGCCCGCCTCTATCGCCTGCATCTGTTTCGTATCGCCAACAAACACAACCCTCGCGTCTGCTTTCTCAGCGGCTTTTGTGAGCTCGTGCATTTTCTTGCTGCCGAGCATACTTGCTTCGTCCACGATCCAGAGCTGTTTATTTCCTGCCTCGATGTTTTTTGCGGCAAAAAAGCTATCAACGGTTTGGCTCTTAATCCCTGCCTGCTTTTCCACTTCGTCTGCGGCTTTCCCCGTAAAAGATAGCCCCCGCACCTCATATCCTCGCTTCTCAGCCTGCTCACGGACAGATGCAAGCATGGTCGTTTTTCCTGTCCCTGCATCGCCCTGGATGCCGATAAAACGGTCTTTGGTTGTTAGGACATGTCCTACAGCGTCTTTCTGTCCTTGTGTCATTGTGAAGCCTTTCTGTGCCTCAAAAGCTTTTATACCTCGCTCTACCTGCTCTTTTGAGCTTATGGCTCGGACGCTGTCGTGTCCTTTTTGGACAGAGGAAACGATGTCTTTTTCTATTGTATACATTTCTTTCGTAGTGTATACATTCTTGTTGAGCTGCTTTATTTCTTTGTTTTTTTCCTGCTCATTGAAGGCTTTTTCAAGCTCGCTGATACGATGTTCCCCTACACTGAGTCGCCCTGCGGTCTTCAGAATATCTTCCCTTGAGAAAGTGCTTTCCTGCTCTGTTTGAATCCTTGCCGCCTGCCTCACGATGTCGTGTTCGTTCATCTTTTTGGTGCGGTTGGCTTCGTTCTGTTTCGCCTGTTCTGTGGCTTGTTGAATATTCTCCTGTATCTGCTCTTTGTTGTAGCCTTGCTCCTTGAGCCTCTCCTGCCATGATTCTCTTACAACATTCATATCTACATTTTTCTTCGCCACACGGCTGCCGAGGGCGGCTATCTCTTTTAACTTCTGGTTGTTGGCGTTTGAATATAAATCGCTCTCTTTTAACTCTTGGACTTTTTGCTGTATCTGCTCGCGGCGCTGGCTAAAGTGATCATTAAGGTTTTTGTCAACACCCCGAATCTCAAAAAGTCCCCGGTGGTCTGACTGAACAGAATAGCCGATCTCCTGTAAATTTTTAGCAAGCTCGTTTCTATAACACTGCCCAAAGAACATCTTGTTTTCATAAATTTCCTCATTGCTCAATGCCCGCCACTCTCCGTCCTGCCGTTTCGTCATGTTCATGAATAGGGCATGAGTGTGAAGCTGCGGATCAAGCTCTCTGCTTGTGTTATGCTGAAATTTAGCAATGACAAGGTTATGAGTATCTACTTTTTCAGTTATGCCGTTTTGTGTCTGTCGAGCTTGTGCATAGTTTTTTTCTATATATTCGATAGTTTTTTCAACAGCATTATCATGGGCTTCTCGCACCTTGTCATCCCCAAGGACTTCTGCGGCAATAGAAACGCTCTTAGGCGCAGAGAAGGTTATATCCACGCCTGCTCTGTGCTTCTGCGCCTCTCCGCCTGCTCGAATTTCAAAACTGCCGTCGGGGGCTTTCCCATAAATGAGCTTTAGAAAATCATCCTGCTCAATCTCCCCCCGCAAACCCAGTGTTTCCGCCCCTTTACCTTGCCACTGCCCAGTATTTTTTGTGTAGTAGTTGTCTTTCTGATAATACTGCTTCGCCTGTCCTGCCGAGACATTCGTTATGCTTACCATATACTTTCACCTCACCTCACATTTTCAGGATTTAGATACAGCCTCAGCTTTTCAGCTTGTTCTTGGTTTAGTTTTTTCTCTGGCTTTTCATAAAAAAAAGCACCGTAGACAACAATAGCACCTACAAAAGCCACGATCAGCGCAGTTTTCCAGAAGCTTGCGCCTGTTTTTTTTCCAGATAGATTTCTATCTTTTTCCATTTTCTTCCCCCCCTTTTACCTCTTGTTTTATTTTTTCTACAAGAACATCAATATACCCATCTCTTCTTCCCCCCCTCGGTCTGCCGGGACTCTTGCGGACAGGCTGTTTCGGTGCTGGCGATACTACTTGAGTTTTTTTGCTCGAGAGCCATTCCCGGATTTCCACAGGATCAAAGCGCAGGCACTTCTTGCTTATTTGCACAGCCGGAATGCGCTTGCGCCAAACGAGCTGGTATACTGATACTTTTGTTATCCCGAGCATCTCAGCAAGCTCTTGGACTGTTAAAAGTTTTTCCATTGTCACCCCCTTGATATAATATATATGCAATAAGGCTTGCAAAAAAAAGGAAAAGACAGGAAATTAATTCTGTTCGTGGGGATGCGCATTAGTGGGCGGAACCAATAACGATGTCCAGAATTTCAGGCGTAGGAAAGACAAAGACAAAGGCAAAGACAGCCCTATAACAAAAAAAAGACAGACAAAGACAAAGACAAAGACAAAAAAACCATAGCAAGGCATGGGTCACCTCACAAAAGCCTCTTGTTGAGCTTCCTACGCACACCCTGCCAGCGCTTTCTTGGACTTTCTTAGGTTTTTCTAGAGTCCCTGGTTTTTCCGGGCCTTTGTCTTTTCTTATAAAGCGTCTTTAACCCAGGATAGTATTCCCCAGGGCCTAGGTTTTTCCGGTAAACGTTAGTTATCTTTTTTTTTGGACTAATATTCCGGGGGCCTGAGTGTTTCTGAAAGGCCCTGGGTTTTCCGGGCCTTTGTCTTTGTCTTTGGCCTTAGTCCCGGGATACCAAGGGACTTTATAAAAACCTAGGCCCTGGGTTTTCCGGGGTCTTTGGCCCTATTACATAAAAAAAGAGTTTTTTATAAAAAAAAACTCTTTTTTTATGTAATTCTCTCTCTCTATGAGAGAGAATTACTATGCGGTGTTTTTGAATTTCCTCGCAAAGCTTACAGCAACAACGGTTTGCGAGGTTTTTTGAGGGTCAAAAACATACACCACAAATGTTAAAAACCATACACCACAAATGTAAACAGTCGTTGCTAATGTCCTCGCTCATATGGCTCATATTCAAAATACCCCCTCTGGTGTCTGTAGTTTTTAATGATGTAATTGTTTTTTAGTTCAGTAAACGCTTTTTTTAGTTCCTGCCTTGCCCTAAATTTTGGCATGTCCGCAAGGTCAAGCCTTAAAAATAGTGTGTCTTCCCTAAATTTCCTTAAGCTGCTGTTGGCTGTGAGAAAGTCATACAGAGCCTTGGCTGTATTGGATTTGAGCGATGTAAAGTGTGTTAGATTTTGCGTCAGTGATGTTTTTTTTGTTATCGACTTTTTGAAGAGATCATAGTCGAAAAACACTAAAACAGTATGTTTTTCGTCGTCAATAACTATTTTCGGAAAGGGGTTTGTATGAACAGAGTATCTCTTGTTTTTGTAGCTAATCCTCATGCTCTGCAATCTTTCTAAGCTTTCTTTTACAAAATTCCAGTCGGAATTCGACAGTCTAACTGCATCTGCAAGACAAAACTTAGCGCCCGCCACAGTGTAGCTAACATCACCAGCTGTGATAGTCTGCTTGGATATTTTATCATCCAGATGCGCAATCCGCATTAGCTTTACCAACGCTTTAAAAACATCGTTGTCCTGTTGGTTCATCGTCTCATCAGCACGAATAATTAGCTCAAAACTGCTGTATTTGCGATTTAAAAAATAGTTTTTAGTCCGGACACGGGAAATTGAAAACGGACTGTAATGTATCAACTTGTTCGCGATCTCAACGTAAATGTCTTTTCTCATTTTTTGCCTCCTTTTTTTGTTTTATAGTTTTTTGGCAGTCTCGTGAGCGGTATGCCTACCGTCGTTTTTTCTTTTCCAATTTCTTCCTCAATTTGTTCTTCTTCCTCATTGGTGGTAAGAAATTGGCTTTTCGCAACAAACATGCCATTTTTGAACTCGAGCTGCAATATCTTGTCTTGCAGCTCATGGTTGTAGTTGCATTTATCTATTTTCATAAAAAGTTTTCTCAAATAGAGCCTCGTTTTTGTTTTCTCTACCCAGTTTGACGCTCCCCGGCTTTTAGCTCTGTCTTCAATCCCAGCATCTTTTTTGCTCATTGCAATCTTGCTATTGTGGTGCACAACTACTATTGTAGTGTTAAGCCTTTGCAGTAGTGCATATATTTGTGCTGCATACGCGTTATCGTTTTCTACGGCGACAAAGCTTCCTAACGGGTCAAATATTACAGCGGCAGGTTTGATTTCTTTCACTATTGCTGCAACATAATGAAAAAACTGCTGTGGCTGGAATTTTGTATCCATTAAAACTAAGTTTGGCATCACTTCAGGCGGCAGGTTTGATATAGATATATAGTATATATTTTTCGCTGCATCCCTGATCGTTTCTTTGTCGTAGTTTTCTGCTATTCTCCTAAACCGTCGATGGCATTCTGGCTCTGGATCCTCAGCATTAATAACAAGCACTTTGCCTTTTTTGCAGTTCCATTTATCAAGCCACTTTTCGCCGCTTGATATTGCAACTGCAAGCTGCATAGCAATGTAGCTTTTCCCCACGCTGCCGATCCCGTCCAGCATCGAAATTGTGCGCTCATGTATCAGCTCATCAACAAGCCAATCCGGTGGTGGTGGCTCTATATCGAGCCACCCGGTTACATTCATGGATGCAATATTTTTCATACCATATATATGCGT
This sequence comes from Nitrospiraceae bacterium UBA665, assembly GCA_002299835.1. Classification (GTDB taxonomy): domain Bacteria; phylum Nitrospirota; class Thermodesulfovibrionia; order Thermodesulfovibrionales; family Dissulfurispiraceae; genus UBA665. The sequence goes on from DBNT01000019.1 coordinate 9,331, forward strand.
TGAGCCTTGATTTTTTTCTTGATTCAGAGGTGTGTTCATCTCGCACCCCCAAAAAACAAGCACGGCTGTCCTTTTTTGTTTGCCCGGACGAGCTTCCGTCCTATCTTTTTTGCCCCGTCATCGTCTGATATCCATTCTCTGTCTTCTTCCTTCGCCAACGAGTTTTTCCCGTCCAGTCTTTCCGCGCACCGTTCTGTGGGGGGCAAGAGGATCACGCCATCATCGGTGTATATGCTGCGATGTAGCTCTAGATCTCTCGCCGCCTCATGACAAAGCGACACAAAAAGCGAAAAGTTGATGTGCGTATATCTTTCCCTTGCGATCTCAAAAGCCGTATGGCACACATCGCCGCCGCTAAAATTCCATCGGCTGCGGCAATACCTCAAGAGGCTGGCATACTCTGTTACAAAAAACTCTTCCACTGTCTTCTTTGCTGCTACTGCTGTTTCCATGATATTTTTTGGCAGGGTTGTGACTGGCGAGGGCACGAGATAAAAAAACCAAATCCTGCGAGATTTAGCTTTTTTTATGCTTGCTGGTTTCCAGCAGGCTGGCTTGCTGTTATTTTTTGTATACAATGTATACAAAAAATAACAGTGTTTTAGTGATGTGCTACTTTTGGTTTGGTTTTTTGGTTATAAAAATCAGGACAGACGCCTCCCTGTCCCTAGAGCATTGCTGCTCGGATATGTCCTCAATGAATACTGCTGTGGATGCTACATTGATACTGCCCCTCTCGGGGCTATGGGGCGTGATATTGGTATATCACGCTGATATTATTAGTATGGCATGCATATGTATATATCAAGTTAATTCTTTTTATACCACTATTATTTTTTTTTATACCTCTGCAATAGAAAAGCCGGGGCCCCTGGGCACCCCGGCTGGTTCTCGCTATGGTAGCAGTCATAGCGATACTACCCCTCTCGGGGCTATGGGATATACTTATATATGCAATGAGCCACACTATTTTTGAAAAGTTTCCACTGTCATAAAATTGTAATAATAATATGCATTACTAACAAGATACTAACATATATATATAGAAACTACAACCTCTGTGGATTGGCTTCTGGCAAGGTTTTGTGGCGGATTAACAAGGTCTTGTGGAATATGGGTTTTGAGTTAGGAGTTCTTTAAAATCATTTAATGCAGTAAAGCCGTTTTCAGGGATGTCATGTTTCTTTGAGTTAGCCCTTGTTTTTAAAAGAAGGTATTTTATTCCGAAAACCCTTGCTGTCTTTAAAACAGCGGCGGTATCATCAATAAAAAGCGTTTTTTCTTTGTCAAATTTAAGGATCTGCTCTGTTTTATTCCAGAACCCAAGCATCTCTTTTGGATAGCCCATTTCAAATGATGTTATACATCTGTCAAAATAGCTACCGATTTCAGTTTTTTTAAGTTTTATATCTAATGCTTTACGGTGAGCGTTAGTAACCATATATACCTTTTTGCCCTGTGTTTTAATCATCTTAAGAAAATCTTCCACATGCGGATGAACCTCTATCAGATGCTTTATCTCTTCTTTTAATGCTACAATATTCAAATTAAGCTCTTTAGACCAAAAATCTATGTCTGTCCAGTTTAAGGTGCATTCATGTGCTTTATATTTGGAAAATAATTCCTCTTTTGCTCTTCCGAATGCCATTAGATGCTTTTCAGCATATTTTTCCGGCACGAGGTGTTCCCAAAAATAGTCGTCAAAATACTTGTCAAGAAGGGTGCCGTCCATATCAAGTAAGACGAATTCTATGTCTTTTAGAGGTATCAGTTTATTAACCCCCGTCATTGTTACCTGCCGTACCATGATAAATCAATGTAGTTTTCAGTTCTTCTGTATATTAATTCCATAACTCCTTTTAATTCTTCAAATATTTCATCAAATATATCGCTGTCAAGAACATCATCAGGTTCAATTTCATATGTATAAGTTACCTGATATTCTTTCACAGGCTCATCGCTCGGGTATATCTCTTTTATTATTAAAATTGGCTCTGTGTCAGGATAATTTTCGCTGATTTCCTCAAGGAGTGCTTCTATGTTCGGATAGTCTTCCATAATTGGAAAGTTTATTACAACCTCAACCTCTAATACCTCTAATGCCTCTAATACCTCGTCTGTTTCTTGATTTTTTTCCTCAACATCTTCCTGCAAAGACATGCCAGTTTGAAAGACATCATACTGAAAAGAGACAACTGATGTTATAGGCAGCGGCAGTTCCATGTCTGGCAGTGTCAGGTAAAACTTGCCCTCTTTATTGAGGCTGAACTGTTCTATCAAGACTTCCATGTCATATATATCAAGATGATTTTTTACTGACTCTGCTATTTTCATTTGCACTTCTTCAAATCTTACCATGTTTGCATTCCTCCGTTTTTTACTCTTGTAAAAAGTTATCTAAAATTATAACATAAATAAAGTATAGCAGGGTATGATTAACAGCATGGTTGTTTTAATTACAGGGGGATCCAGAGGGCTTGGAAAAGAAACCGCAAGGGCGTTTTATGAAAGCGGATATAGGGTTGTCATAAACTATTTTGAATCTGAAATGTCAGCATACAAACTTGTCAGCCCGATAGGTGATAAGGCTATATTGGTGAAGGCTGATGTAAGCCGGTTTGAAGAAGTCTTAAGAATGGCTGAATTTGTCCATGAAAAATGGGGAATGGTGGATGTGCTTATAAATAATGCAGGAATTACAAAAGATGCCCTTTTAATAAAGCAGAAAGAAAATGATTGGGACAGGGTATTGGCTGTAAATCTAAAAGGCGCTTTTAATTGTATAAAGGCTTGTGCGCCTTTAATGAAAAAAGGCGGTCATATTATCAATATATCTTCATACTCAGGATTGAAAGGCAAGGAAGGGCAAGCTGCATACAGCGCTTCAAAGGCTGCATTGTTTGGGCTTACAAAGACAGCGGCAATTGAGCTTGCAGGGCATAAAATAAGAGTAAATGCTATTTTGCCAGGATACATGCCTACTAAAATGGGAATAAATGCAAAAGAAGCCTTAAAAGGAGCAAAAGAAATAAGTCTTTTAAATACACTTTCTGACCCTAAAGAAGTGGCAAGATTTATTGTGTATCTTGCAGGCACAGAAAATATAACAGGGCAGATATTTTGCCTTGAAAGCAGGATTATTTGAGGGGGTTAATCATGTCAAAAGGAATTTTCATAACAGGCACAGATACAGGTGTGGGCAAGACGATTGTGTCTGCTGCAATAATCAGGGCATTAATAAAAAAAGGTATTAAAGTGGGAGCTATGAAGCCTATGGAGACCGGATGCGCAAAAACAGAAGACAGACTTTTGCCATCTGACGGTATGTTTTTGAAAGAAATGGCCGAGATGAACGACTCCATTGATTTGATTACGCCAATTCGGTATGAACATCCGCTTGCTCCTATGGTTGCAGCAGAACTTGAAAATAGACCTGTTAATCTTGACTCTGCATTCAGGGCTTACAATACCCTTTCAGAAAGGTATGAACTTATGGTTGTTGAAGGAGCAGGAGGATTGCTTGTGCCGATTACTAAACTTAAAATTCAAAGCTTAAAACTTAAAACTTATTTTTTTTCTGATTTAATAAAGGATTTAGGGCTTCCAGTAATAGTGGTTGTACGGCCAACTCTTGGCACAATCAACCATACACTTTTAACTATTAGAGAGGCTGAAAGGTGCGGACTTGAAGTTACAGGCGTTATAATTAACTATAGTTGTCCGCCTGAAAATACTGCTGCGGAAAAAACTAATCCAGATGTTTTGCGGGAATTATGCCCCGTGCCTATAATCGGCATACTGCCTTATATTAAAAATATTACGCTGAATAATATAGATGATATGACGAACTGCCTTAATATTAATTTTTAGCTTGCGGAAAAAATTTCTGTCTCTATTTTTTGAGTGGACAAGCATGATAAAAATATGATACACATAATAGGCCAAATGGAAAAACTTATTGAAAAAGCAAACATACTTATTGAGGCACTGCCGTATATCCGTAATTTTTACGGAAAGACATTTGTTATTAAATACGGCGGAGCTGCACAGATTGAGGATGAACTTAAAAATTCATTTGCACAGGATATTGTGCTTTTAAGCTTCATTGGCATCAGACCTGTGATTGTTCACGGAGGCGGCCCTAAAATAAGCGCAACCATGAAGATGATGGGCAAAGAACCTGCCTTTGTTCAGGGTCAGCGCATTACAGACAAAGAGACTATGGATATTGTAGAGATGGTTTTAGGAGGGCTTATCAATAAAGAGATTGTTGCTTTGATAAACAGACACGGGGGCAAGGCAGTAGGTTTAAGCGGAAAAGATGGAGGTCTTATAAAGGCTAAAAAAAAGGTCGTAAGAAAAAAGTCAGAGACAGGGCAAGAAGAGTTGATTGACATTGGACTTGTAGGAGAGGTTGAATATGTTGCGCCCGATATTTTAAAGGCCCTTGAAAGTAATGGTTTTATTCCTGTTGTATCCCCTATAGGCGCCGGAGGTGCAGGTGAGGCGTATAATATAAATGCCGATTATGTCGCATCGGCTATAGCCAGTGCTTTGCAAGCCGAAAAGCTTATACTTCTTACAGATGTGCCAGGCATAAAGGACAGCAATGAAAATATAGTATCATCCGTCGATAAAAAGGGCATCGGCAATATGATTGACAAAGCCGTTATTTCAGGAGGAATGCTGCCTAAGGTGCAGGCATGTCTGCATGCCCTTGAAGCAGGAGTAAAAAAAATCCACATCATTGACGGCAGAGTTCCCCATTGCCTCCTGCTTGAGATATTCACAAAAGAAGGTATCGGCACAGAGATAGTAAGCAGGGGGGTCCCCAAAAAATCTCACGATTTTTTGGGGTAATAGTAGTGTATTATTTTGAGCCTGTCTTTTTTATATTCAGTTTTATATTCGGTCTGATTGTCGGTTCCTTTCTTAATGTCTGCATTTACAGACTGCCGAGGAATATGTCAATTATAAGCCCGCGGTCTTCATGTCCTGCTTGTAACACTCCCATTAAACCTCTCGATAATATTCCAGTGTTGAGCTATATATTTTTAAGAGGCAGGTGCAGGAAGTGCGGCGAAAAGATTTCAATGCGTTATCCAGCAGTGGAATTGCTCAACGGCATTCTTTATGCTGCGGTCTTTTATTTTTTTGGACCGGGTTGGCATCTGCCATTTCTTTTATTCTTTTCATCAGCAATGATTGTGATAACCTTTATTGATCTTGATTTTCAGATAATACCTGATATTATTACAATTCCCAGCATTGCAATCGGACTTGTGTCAGCATCATTTTTATTGCCCGACCCCTTTAACCTTTCAATTGTTGGTTTTAAAAATTCAATTGCCGGCCTGTTTTTAGGCGGGGGGCTGTTTTATCTTATAGCTGTTTTAAGCAGGGGCGGCATGGGAGGCGGCGACATAAAGATGATGGCAATGATTGGCGCTTTTATGGGCTGGAAAGGAGTATTACTGACAACATTTATCGGCAGTCTTGTAGGCTCAATATTCGGAATATTTCTTATGGTTTTTAGAGGAAGGGGCAGAAAAACGAAAATACCTTTCGGGCCGTTTCTTGCCTTTGGAGCGCTCACTACAATGTTTTTTGGCGGAAAAATCCTTAAGTGGTATTTTAATCTGTAAATAGGTTAAAATATTAAGTTTATGAGAAGAGAAGACATAAGAAACATAGCGATTATTGCACATGTTGACCACGGCAAGACTACCCTTGTGGACGGAATGCTGAAGCAGGCTGGCATATTCCGCTTAAACCAGCAGGTCAGGGAAAGGGTGATGGACAGCATAGATCTTGAGCGTGAAAAGGGCATCACCATAATGGCAAAGAATACCGCCGTTGAATATAACGGGGTAAAAATTAACATAGTTGATACACCCGGCCATGCAGACTTCGGCGGAGAGGTAGAAAGGACACTGAAAATGGTGGATGGGGTACTGCTGCTTGTAGATGCCTCAGAAGGTCCTTTGCCTCAGACAAGGTTTGTCCTTAAAAAGGCGCTTGAACTAAAACTGCCGCCTGTGCTTGTTATCAATAAAATCGACAGGGCTGACGCAAGGATTCAAGGGGTTTTAAACGAGGTGTACGACCTTTTTATTGACCTTGACGCAACCGAGGAACAACTGCAATTCCCGATTGTTTACACCAATGCAAAAGCCGGGATAGCAAAACTTAATATTGACGACGATTCCGAAAACCTCAAACCCCTTTTTGATTTTATACTTAAAACTGTCCCTGCGCCGGAAATCAATAAAGACGGTGTTTTGCAATTGCTCGTAACCAATATAGACTATAATGATTATGTAGGAAGGCTTGCCATCGGAAGGATATTTTCAGGTGCGATAAAGGTCGGAGACAATGTTGCCGTAATAAACAGTAAAGGCAATCCGGTAAGGACAAAAATAACTTCTGTTTATACATTTCAGGGATTGGAAAAGATAGAAGCAAAAGAGACGTCTGTTGGCGATATTGTTGCGCTGGCAGGCATTGAAGGGATAAATATTGGCGATACAATTACAGATGTTGAAAGGCCTATGCCTCTGCCGAGGATTAAGGTTGATGAACCCACAATATCAATGGTCTTTTCTGTCAATACATCGCCTTTTGCAGGAAAAGAAGGCAGATTTGTAACATCAAGGAATATAAGGGAAAGGCTTGAAAAAGAACTTCTCTACAATGTATCTATAAAAGTTGACTTTGATAATGCGGATTCATTCAAGGTAATGGGCAGAGGGGAATTACAGCTTGCCATACTTATTGAAATGATGCGCAGGGAAGGATATGAACTTTCAGTATCAATGCCCGAGACCATAACAAAAGAGATTAACGGGGCGCTGCATGAACCCATGGAACTTCTTATTATTGATGTGCCTGAAGAATTTGTCGGTGTTGTAACACAGCAGGTCGGCATGAGAAAAGGCAAAATGCAGAAGATGCAGAGCGATCATCGTTCCGGGGGCCATGGCAGGGTAAGGCTTGAATTCAGAATTCCGTCAAGGGGGCTAATCGGCTTCAGGTCTCATTTTCTGACAGATACAAAAGGAACAGGGCTTTTAAATCATCTATTTGATGGATATGAGCCGTGGCATGGCCCGATGTCGAAAAGACAGACAGGAGCCCTCGTTGCAGACCGTCCGGGAAAGTCAACAACATATGCCCTGTATCATTTACAGCCAAGGGGAACGCTTTTTATAAAAGAAGGCACGTCTGTTTACGAAGGAATGATTATCGGGGAGAATTCAAGAGACAATGACCTTGATGTTAATGTTACAAAAGAAAAGAAACTCACAAATATGCGTGCCGCAAGCGCCGATGATACGATACAACTGATACCCCCGAGGATGCTGAATCTTGAACAGGCGCTGGAGTTCATAAAGGAAGATGAACTCGTCGAAGCTACACCGCAGTCTATAAGACTCAGAAAAAGAGTTCTTGAGGCCAACAAAAGGCCAAAGACAAAGGTTTAATTATATAGCCGTAGTTCTATGTATGCACAAGGCGCATCACCTCTTCATTTGCAGGATTGCAGATTATATCGTCAAAAGTTCCTATCTGTGCAATCTTTCCGCCGGAATAAATAATAAGTCTATCCGCAAGTGTTTGCGCTTCAATGAGGTCGTGCGTTACAAGCGCCACAGGGATATTGAATTCTGCCCTAATATCTTTAAGGAAGTTTCTCATCTCAATACGCAAAGGCGCATCAAGAGCCGAGAACGGCTCATCAAGAAGGAGCATTTTAGGCCTGCGGATAAGGGCGCGTGCAAAGGCGACTCTTTGCTTCTGGCCTCCTGATATTTCAGACGGCAGCTTGTCTTCAAGCCCTTTTAAGCCGAACTCATTTATCAATTCAGCGCATTTTTGCATCCTTATGTTTTTGTCCATGCCTTTTGCGCCGTAAAGAATATTGCCTTTCACAGTCATATGGGGAAATAGCGCAAGATGCTGAAACACATATCCTATGGAGCGCTTCTGCGGGGATAAGTTAATACTGCTTGAGCTGTTATAAAAGACTTCTCCGTTAAATCGGATTATACCGCTGTCAGGCTCCATAAGTCCTGCTATCATCTGAAGCGTGAGCGATTTGCCCGCTCCGGAGTAACCGAAAAGCACTGCCAGTTCATTGCCAATCTCCCATGATACATCGAGTGAAAAACCGTTTACCCCGTTAGAAGCAGAATGCCCAGCGGCTTGCCGCGGGGATGAATGCCAAAATAATTTGGCGAACGCGTGATTTAATGCCCCGCGTGAGCTTCTAACGGGGTTTACTTTTTTGCCGATTTTGAGCATAAGCGACATCAGATAACCCTCTTGCTGTATTTATTTGCCATATAAAGAAATACTCCTGACATTACTGTCAAAATTACCACCATTTCATTTGCCTTGCCCCAGTCTCCTCCTGCTGCAAGGGAATATATTGCAATCGGCATTGTGTCTGTCCTGCCCGGAATATTTCCGGCTATCATCAATGTGGCGCCGAACTCACCTATAGCCCGGGCAAATGACAGCACAGTGCCTGCTATAATTCCTTTCTTTGCAAGCGGGAGAACAACCTTTAATGCTGTATCAAATTCAGAATGTCCGAGAGTATATGAGGCGTTAATGAGTGTTTTGTCCACTGATTCTATGGCAGCCCTTACAGTCTTTATCATCAGGGGTAAAGCTACAACAAAGGATGCAAGTGCTGCTGCATACCATGTAAACATAATTGTCCATCCTGTCCATTCATAAATCAACTTGCCGATATAACCATTTCTTCCAAAAATGATTATGAGATAATAACCTGTTACCGTAGGCGGCAATACAAGTGGAAGGGTAAAGAGCATATCCAGAAGCTCTTTGCCTTTGAATTCCTTCCGCGCAAGCAGATAGGCGATGAAAACGCCGATGATTACCACAAACACAGTGGCAACCGCCGCCACCTGAAGCGAAAGCCTTAATGAAAATAATGTTGAACTGTCCATGCCTGCTTATCTCACAGCCTTAAATCCATATTTTTGGAGAATCATTTTCCCTTCCGATGATGTAGCAAAGGAGATAAACTCCTTTGCCAATACTTCGTTCTTTGTGCCTTTCACCACCGCTACCGGATATACAACAGGCCTGTGGCTTGCCTCTGGAGCGATTGCCGCAATCTTTACTTCCTTTGGTCTGACCATAGCATCAGTTAAATAGACAATGCCGGCATCCACCTCTTTACGTGCCACATAGTCAAGCACCTGTCTTACATTTTCCGCAAAAATAAGCCTGTCTTTTATCGCTTCTGCAACCTTGTAATAATTTAAAACTTCCTGGGCATAGCGTCCTGCAGGAACAGTCTTAGGATTGCCAATAGCAATTCTCTTTATATTTTTCGACATCAGGTCTTCAAATGATTTTATTTCTTTCTTTGATTTAGCTGGAACGATAAGAACAACAGTATTTGTTGCAATATCTACCCTCGTGTGTTTCATAATCAAACCCTTCTCTGCAATAATATCCATATCTTTTTGTGACGCTGATGCAAAGACATCTATAGGCGCGCCTCCCTCAATCTGCCTTCTTAGAGCTCCGGATGAGCCGAAGTTAAACACAATTTTTGTTCCCTTATTCTTGGCTTCGTAAAGCCTACCTATTTCCTCAAAGGCATTCTTCAGGCTGATGGCAGCAGAAACTGTTATCTCCTTTTGCGATTCTGCAAGGCATATCCCCGTTGTTAACAGGACAGATAAAAAAATCAAAACCAATAATCGGGCATTTTTAAACATAACTTCCTCCTTTCGTAATATATAGTCAAACATAACGAAAATAAAAAATTTTAAATCCTGAATCCCTTCATTTCCTGCTTCAGGAATTTCTTGAAGTTGTTATATAAATTCCAGAACAATCCTATCGCCCTTTCCCCTGTCTCTGTAAGCCTGGCTCCGCCTCCGCCCTTGCCTCCGGTTATAGTCTCCACAAGAGGTTTTCCTGATTGATGATTCATCGAGTCCACAAGCTCCCACGCATGTCGGTAAGACATATTCATTGACTTCGCTGCCTCTGAAATTGAACCATATTGTTTAATTCTCTCAAGGATCACCACCCTGCCGTATCCAAGAAATGTTCCCTTTTTGCCTTCAATCCATATCCTTCCTCTTAATTCATAGCCGTCGCGTTTATTGTCTGACACTTCACACGGGCGATGGGCATGTTTTGGTTTATGCTTTTCTATAGGACATTTCTTTTTCATATCGTAATATATCACAGGGAATAACGAATTATCAAATCCATAATGCAGGATAAGGACTTTTGCGACATTTCTCCTTTTTCAATTATAAACTGCGTTGGTATTTTTTTTGTTGAGGGATTTATGAACTCTTTTGGTATTCCTGTCTGCGTGTCCGCACAGGCAGGGTAAAAGATTGGGGCTAATCTGTAAGCTCCTGATGAAACAGCCTCTTATCATGGATGATGTCCAGGTGATTATCTATAAACTCTTCCTGTATAGTTTTATTATATCTTTCTATGTGAGCATTGATTTTTGGACATTTGGGATAACTGAACAGATGAGGGATACTGTTTTATTTCGGTTCTTTCTCATTTCAAGTGG
>DBNT01000122.1 GCA_002299835.1 Nitrospiraceae bacterium UBA665
GCCTCTCTGTTTTTGGGATTACAGAAATATTAAAAAAGTTTTAAAAAGTAATATAGACCAGCCTGTTTGGTCAAATAAAATAATATTATATATATATTTATTTTATTAATTTATCTAATAATTCTTTTGCGATATCTCCAACTGTTCTACTACTCAATATTCCGTCATGATAAAATTTTATTTCGCTCTGGTCATTCACAAGCTCCCTTATCCCTTGCATGGTCTTGTCTTCTCTGATTGCACCTGCTACCAATAATGCATATGCCCTTACAGACGGGTTTTTATCCGTTATGAGTGAAGCAATATCTTTTGATATAAATCTTACCAGATCAGGCCGCACATCAGCTATGCGCCACATTGCCCTTGCTGCCCCTGCCCTGAACATCTCCTCTTCCCGAAAAGACCAGACTATTGGTATTATATCGCTAAACTCCTCAGGATTAGCCCTTATAATCTCTCCGAGCATTTCTGCAGCGCTCCAACCAATGCCCCCGGATTCCTCTCCCATTGACCATAAAAGTCTCCTTATAACATCCTTTATAATTTCAATTCCCTTCCCATCCCAGAAAGTCTCTGACTTTTTGGGGACCCCGTTACCGCGGCCGGCAGACAGCGCATAAGCTACTGCTCCCATTGCTTCCATAGCCCTCCAGCTAATAACATCTTCTTTGTCATAAGACAATGAAATAAGCCATCTTATAACACCTTTATCCTTCAGAGCCATGCCCGAGATTTCTTCAAACGACATAGTCTCCAGAAATTCTCTTATCCTCTGCTTACTGTTAGTCCTGCCTCTTTTGTTAATCTGTTGTGCGTCTTCTTTTGCTGCTGAAAAATCATGGCTACCCCTACTGTCACCCTCAAAATTTAAACCTGCTTGTGCGTTACTTGCAGGCAGGTTTTGAAATTCTAATTTGGAGTTTGCTTTAGTCACAGTGAAGCCCTGTTTAACAAATATAAGCTTTCCTGATACAACAAATCCCCTGGAGTAAACCTGACGGTGGTTCTTAAAATCATAGTTTATATCTACCATCTGGTAATCAACCTCGCTCACACTATCCAGATTCCAATCGCCTTTTGCTATAGCAAGGGCTTCCATGTAAGCCTCTCCGGTATTATGCCCTGTGGGATCGCATACATAAACTGCCCCGCATCTACACCTGCCGCTCAAAATCTCTCCGAACCCGGTTAATGTTGTCTCCGGATGTGCGATATATCTTTTACAAAAAGGACACTCCGGAGAATAAGTTTGCTTGCTCATAAAAACCTCTTTATCTAAATTTATGACCTTTAAACTCCTTTGCCTTATTTATAAACCCTTTAACCCAGTCTTCTGCACCGTATGCGTGAATATGGGTATAGGCAGCAAATACATTTTTATAACAAATTCCGTCCTTTTTATCTTTAATTCCATATCCTCTTTTTACTTTGAACGCAAAATAAAATTCTCCGGCTGGCACATCTTCATTAATTGCTCCGCTTTCAACAACTGCAGAATAATGAAACTCATGCCCGTGCAGTTCTGTTCCTATCGGATAAAATGGGTTGTCTTTTTCTACTTCAATAGTTGTGTAGCCGTGCGCTTGCGGTTTTTTCTTCATTTCAAAGGTTATCGGGAAAATGCCAACCATAGAATATTCCCTGCCATCAACTATAATAGCTTGTCCTAAAAACATCAGTCCACCGCACTCTGCATAAATAGGAAGCCCCCTATCTGCAGCCTTACGCACAGAGTCTTTAAATTTTAAGTTTTCTGCAAGCCTTATTGCATTAGTCTCAGGAAAGCCGCCGCCTATGTAAAGCGCATCTATATCCGGCAACTCCTTATCTTCAATCGCATTTATATCCATAATCTCCGCTCCTTTGTTCTGTAATTCTTCAAGGTTTTCCGGATAATAAAATTGAAACGCAGAGTCCTTGATTATGCCAATTCTAACTTCGGATTTCAGATTGCGGATTTCGCACCCCCCCTTAAATTCCCCCCCTTGATAAGGGTGGGAGCAAGGGGGGGTGCGAACCGCAATAGAAAGTGGTTCTGCACTATTTGCTATGTTTTCAACCGCATCTATGTCAATATATTTTCTTGCAATCTCCTTCATTAATAAAATAGCATTTTCAGTGTCATAGTGCTCCTGATGCGGCAGCAATCCCATATGACGCTCGGGGAGTCCGGACTTAAGCCTCGGTATAGCGCCGAGCACAGGCAGTGAACAGTATTTTTCAATAGATGACCGCACTACCGAATCGTGCCGGCCTCCGGATATCTGATTAAGAACAATGCCCTTAATCATCACCTCTTCATCCATTTTCAAACATCCGAGCACAACTGCTGCTCCTGTCCTTGTCATCTTTGTGCAATCTACTATCAGTATTACGGGTGTTCTTAGCAGCTTTGCGAGTTCTGCAGTGCTATATGAGCCTTCTGCATCCATGCCGTCATATAACCCCCTGTTGCCCTCTATGACCGCAATATCGCCTTTAAAATGGGAAACAAATGATTCCACTATCTTTTGTTTTTCCGGTATTAGAAACGGGTCAAGGTTATAGCATGGATTTCCTGCAACAGCAGCCATCCAGCCCGCATCAATATAATCTGGACCTTTTTTAAATGGAATTACACTCAACCCTTTATATCTCAAAGCTGCAATAAGTGAAAGGGAAAGAGTAGTCTTCCCGCTTCCGCCTCTGATGCCGGCTATAACCACTCGCGGATAGTTATTCATAAAGTTTTTTATTATAACCCATCTCTTACTATTTGGATAAACGTTTCAACTTGTAATTCCCTGTAGTCTTGCTGCAGGGTTTCCTTATAGTTCCCTCCCCCTTG
>DBNT01000107.1:0-404 GCA_002299835.1 Nitrospiraceae bacterium UBA665
CCACTTAGTTTGAGAAAGAGCCATTTTTTTATGGCTATGATGTCTGAATTATCCGAGAATCGCCTTAAGATCCGCATCAGGAGTAGAAATCGGCATAATATTGAAGTTATTGACCAGCACATTCAGCACATTAGCCGTTATAAAAGCCGGCAGCGAAGGGCCTATCCTTATGTTCTTGATGCCCAAGTGCAGGAGCGTCAGCAGTATAGCTACAGCCTTCTGCTCATACCACGAAAGCACCAGCGAAAGCGGGAGTTCATTTACTCCCACATTAAAGGCCTTTGACAGAGCAACGGCAATCTGAATGGCCGAGTATGCATCATTGCACTGTCCTACATCAAGGAGTCTCGGAATGCCGCCTATATCGCCAAGATCCTTATCAAAGAAGCGGAACTTGCCGCAGG
>DBNT01000107.1:694-3038 GCA_002299835.1 Nitrospiraceae bacterium UBA665
AGAAGCGGAACTTGCCGCAGGCAAGCGTAAGCACAATGCAGTCCTTTGGAACCTTTTCAACAAACTCTGTATAGTAACTCCTTCCGGGACGTGCGCCGTCGCAACCGCCTACGAGGAAGAAATGGCGGATATTTTTATTTTTCACCGCTTCTATTACTTTATCTGCAACGCCGAGCACAGCATTTCTGGCAAAGCCTGTCATTACATGCTTGTCTTCCTTGTCTTCGGCAAACCCCGGCAATTCTAATGCCCTGTCAATTACTGGCTTGAAATTTCCGTCAGAGATGTGTTTTACGCCGGGCCATCCTACAAGACCGCATGTGAAGATATTGTCTTTATAAGAGTCTTTGGGCTTTTGCAGGCAGTTTGTGGTCATAACTATTGCGCCCGGAAATTCGGCAAATTCCTTTTGCTGGTTCTGCCATGCAGTGCCATAATGCCCGTAAAAGTGAGTATATTTTTTCAGACCCGGGTAGCCGTGGCACGGAAGCATTTCTCCATGCGTATATACATAAATGCCCTTGCCTTCGGTCTGTTTGAGAATTTCTTCCAGATCCTTGAGGTCATGTCCCGAAACAACAATTGCCTTCCCTTTTTTATGACCGAGGGGAACTTTCGTTGGCGCCGGATGACCATATGTGCCGGTATTTCCTCTGTCAAGCAGTTCCATTGTTCTTAAGTTTATCTCTCCGCACTTCAGCACAAGACCTATCCATTCTCCAAGTGAAAGGGATTTTCCGGCTATTGAGGCCATAGCTTCATGTATAAACGCATATACAGCATCGTCTTCCTGCCCAAGTATCTGTGCATGGTCAGCATAAGCTGAAACCCCTCTGAGACCGAATAAGAGTATATCCTGCAGTGACTGTATATCAGGATTTATGGATGGATCAGGGACATTTTCCATTACCTTTTCACCCTGTTTTACCAATCCATTAGTAAGTCCGGCGAGAGAAGTTTCAGGTCTAAAGGTTGCACAATCCTCCTTAAAGTCCGTTTTTCCTCCGGCTTTGGCAACCTTATCTTTAAGCTTCTCCCTGAGTTCTACGCACCGGTTGATAAATGCAGCGAACCTTTCAGGGTCAAAATCCACATTCGTAAGGGTGGAAAAGAGCGCCTTAACAGTAAATACATTAACATCTTTATCCACTACCCCTGCTTTTCTGCCCTCTGCTGCATAAAGAGACAGCCCTTTAAGGGCATATGTCAGAAGGTCCTGAAGCGCCGCTACCTGCGGGTCTTTGCCGCATACACCCTGAACTGTACAGCCTTTTCCTTTCGCTGCCTGCTCACACTGATAACAAAACATTTTCTGCTCCATACTTTTCATCCTCCTTTTTAAACAAGCTACATTTAATTCTATTATAAGAGAAAATGTCTTTTGAGTATATGATTTTTATCATATACTCACATTCTCACACATTTTCTTTGAACCATATGCCCTCTGCCTTACAACCTCATACAAACATACCGATGCAGCCATTGCAACATTCAGGCTCTCTGCCTTGCCTATAATGGGGATTTTTAAACCTTTTGCCCTTTTCAGCAATGCCTCGCTGACACCATGGGCCTCATTTCCAAAGGCAATGGCAACTGGTTTTTTAAAATCAGATTCATAAATAGAGATCTGCGCATAAATGTCTGTTGCATATAATGCGATATTTTTTGAATTAAGGTAATCAAAAAGAATTTCTGGTTCTGAATAAATAACTGGTATATTGAATAGACTTCCTGCAGTTGACCTTATTGTCTTTGGCATGAAGGCATCGCATGTTTCTGGAAGGATAATAACTGCATCAGCGCCTGCTGCATCGGATGCCCTGATAATTGTGCCAAGGTTTCCGGGATCCTGAATGCCGTCGCAGACAACAAGAAAAGGGATTCCTTTAAAGTTGAGTTTATCCAAATTCGCTATTTTACAGGATACAATAGCCGCAATCCCTTGCGGTGTCTCTGTATCGGTAAGTTTATTTAAAACCTGCTCTGATACCTGAATAAATGTCGTGAGTTTAGCGCTCCATGCTTCACGCTCCATGCTATGCGCTATTTGCCTTAAAAGCCTCTGCCCTTCCTTTCTATTTGAAAATTCCTCTGTAAAAAACACCTTTTTTATCTCCACATTAGGAGATATTTTTGCCATGTCTATGAGATGCGGGCCTTCTATCAGAAATGCCTCATGCCTGTATCTGGCGTGCCTTTCCTTTATCTTTAAGGCTTCTCTAATTATCGGATTTGCAGGGCTTGTGATTTTGACAAATCTCATACGATGTTAATTAATAATTTAAATCCCCTCCCATTGTCAAGACAAAAATAGCTCCCAAACCGATTTAGAAATTCTAAAACT
>DBNT01000044.1 GCA_002299835.1 Nitrospiraceae bacterium UBA665
CTTGGCCATTTTTAACCTCCTTGTTATTGTCCTTTAAACTTTGCTACTATCCCTTCCATTATATTTTTAGGGACCTCTTCATAATGAGAAAATTGCATTGTATATGTAGCCCTTCCCTGAGTCTTTGATCTTAAGTCAGTAGCATATCCAAACATTTCAGAGAGCGGCACCATGGCTTTTATTGCCTGGGAATTGCCTCTTTTTTCCATTGACTGTATTTTGCCGCGCCTTGAATTAAGGTCTCCTATAACATCTCCCATATAGTCTTCAGGGGTTACAGCCTCTGCACTCATTATAGGCTCAAGCAGCGCTATTTGTGCCTTCTTTACAGCTTCCTTGAATGCCATAGAACCTGCTATCTTAAATGCCATTTCAGAAGAATCAACCTCATGGTAAGAGCCATCAAACAGAGTTGCCTTAACATCAACAACTGGGTATCCTGCAAGCACTCCTCCTGTCATGGCCTCTTTTATGCCCTTCTCAACTGCCGGTATATATTCCCTGGGTATGGTGCCGCCAACTATTTTATTGACAAACTCAAAACCTTCGCCCCTCTGTAATGGTTCTACATCAATCCATACATGGCCATACTGGCCGCGACCGCCAGATTGTCTTACGAATTTACCTTCTACTCTTGCCGTTCCCTTTATGCTCTCTTTATATGCAACCTGCGGCTTGCCAACATTAGCCCCAACCTTAAATTCCCTGAGCAGCCTGTCTACTATTATCTCAAGATGCAGTTCGCCCATTCCCGAAATAATCGTTTGTCCTATCTCTTCGTTAAAAGAAACCTTAAAAGAAGGGTCTTCTTGTGAAAGCTTTGACATTGCCATTGACAGCTTTTCTTGATCGGCCTTTGTCTTTGGCTCAATGGCAACTGCTATAACAGGCTCGGGAAATTCCATGGACTCAAGCACTATCGGGGCATTCTCATCACACAGGGTATCGCCTGTCAATGTGCTCTTCAAACCAACCACTGCCGCTATATCTCCTGCCCGCACCTCTTTTATTTCCTCTCTTTTATTGGCATGCATTTTAAGTAGTCTGCCTACTCTTTCTTTTGCATCCTTAGTAGAATTATATATATATGAACCCGAATTCAGCACCCCTGAATAAACCCTGACAAATGTGAGCTGTCCTACAAAAGAATCTGTCATTATTTTAAAAGCAAGAGCTGAAAACGGCTCATTATCAGAAGCCTTTCTTTCAATTTCTGCGCCATCTGCCGGCATTATACCTTTCATAGGAGGCACATCAAGCGGTGACGGAAGATAATCAACTATCGCATCAAGAAGCAGTTGGACGCCTTTATTCTTAAAAGCCGAGCCGCATAGCACAGGGGTTATTCTCATATCAATAGTCCCGCGCCTAATCGCATTCTTAATCTCGCCAGTGCTTATTTCTTCGCCAGAAAGATATTTCTCCATTATATTTTCATCAAAATCTGCAATCATTTCAAGCATTTTATCCCTGTATTCCTTTGTCAGTGGAATATATTCTTCGGGCACATCTGTCTCTACAAATTTTGCGCCGAGTGTTTCATCGTCAAAGCAAAAAGCCCTCATTGTCACAATATCTATAGATCCTCTGAATTTATCTTCACTTCCTATAGGAATTTGCACATGAACAGGTCTTGCTCCTAGCTTTTCAACCATGCTGTCAACCGCCTTAAAAAAGTCAGCGCCGACCCTGTCCATTTTATTCATAAATGCAATCCTCGGGACACGGTACTTATCAGCCTGCCTCCAGACCGTCTCTGACTGAGGCTCAACGCCAGAAACAGCATCAAACACAGCAACTGCACCATCAAGGACTCTTAATGAACGTTCAACCTCTATAGTAAAGTCTATATGACCCGGCGTATCTATTATATTTATCCTGTGATCCTTCCATGAACATGTAGTTGCCGCAGATGTTATGGTGATGCCCCTTTCCTGCTCCTGAACCATCCAGTCCATAACAGCCGTCCCCTCATGGACCTCTCCTATTTTATAGGTAGCGCCGGTATAAAAGAGAATTCTCTCTGTTGTAGTGGTCTTACCGGCATCTATATGCGCCATAATTCCAATATTACGTGTTTTTTCTAACGGGAATCGCGACATCAGACTAAAATCTCCTTACCACCTGTAGTGAGCAAAGGCCCTGTTAGCCTCGGCCATCCTGTGGATATCTTCTTTTTTCTTTACGGAACTTCCTGTATTGTTATATGCGTCAAGAAGCTCGGCAGCAATCCTTTCTCTCATTGTCCTTTCTTTCCGCTGCCTTGCATAGCTCACAATCCATCTAAAGGCAAGGGCTATCTTTCTGTGAGGCCTTACCTCCATGGGCACCTGGTATGTTGCTCCGCCTACCCTTCTCGGCTTTACTTCAATAAGAGGTTTTACATTATCAATAGCAGTCTTAAAGACTTTTAACGGTTCTGATCCGGTCTTTTCCTTAAGAATATTGAATGCTCCGTAACATATCCTCTCTGCAGCGGATTTCTTTCCGTCTTTGAATATGACGCTTATAAACCTGCTGACCAATGCACTGTTGTGTTTTGGATCAGGTAATATTTCTCTTTTTTGTGCTTCTCTTCTTCTTGCCATCCTTGATATACTCCGTTATTCGTTATTTGTTATTTGTTATTTGTTATTCGTTCAAATAATAACGAATAACAAATAATTATAAACATCTTATTTTGGCCTTTTTGCGCCGTATTTGGATCTTCCCTGTCTTCTGTTTGCTACTCCACCACAATCGAGAGTGCCCCTCAATATATGGTATCTTACACCTGGCAGATCCTTAACCCTGCCGCCCCTGATTAAAACCATTGAGTGCTCCTGAAGGTTGTGCCCCACACCTGGTATGTAGGCTGTAACCTCAATGCCATTTGTAAGTCTCACTCTCGCAACTTTTCTTAAAGCTGAATTTGGCTTTTTTGGTGTAGTTGTATAAACTCTAACGCAAACACCGCGCTTCTGTGGACAGTCTTTAAGGGCAGGACTTTTTGTTTTCTGTCCGACCTTTTTGCGGCCTTTACTTATCAATTGTGCTATCGTTGGCACTTTTCCTCCAAAACAAATTTTAAAATTTTACAGGCTTTGGTCACCGAGCGCCAAAACCTTTAGTGCTCTGGCAAGCACTCAACTTGTTGGGTGCTCTGATTTAATGGAAAAACCTGTTAAGTCTACCAGAGAAATTTCTTTTTGTCAAGCCCTGTGGGAGGACAATTTCTTCCAGCAGGGAATATAGAATATACCATATCAATTAATAAAAAATAAAGTTTTTTCGTGACCATAATCCATAAAGAAACATTTGTATGCTTACGGATTTATGAATATGTTTTCTAAAAAGTTAAATTTTCAATTACATTAAAAAGGCTTTTCTCGATTTTATGAAAACCATTGTCAGTAATCTTAAAGCTCACGCATCATTATAACTGCATTGTCATCAGGATAAACATAATAATTCTTTCTGAGATCTATAATTTTAAACCCGAATTTTTCATAAAGCCTTCTTGCTGCATAATTAGACTCCCTCACCTCAAGAAAAAAAAATCTGCATCCGGAGTCTCTCAACTTTTCGATAATATTTTTTAAAAGCATCGTGGCGATACCATATCTTCTGTAGTCCGGACGAACAGCCATATTCAGGAGATGGCACTCATCTGCAATATGTCTTGCTGAGATGTATCCCGCAATAATGCCATTCAGTTCTGCTACCCTTGCAATAGAATATTTGTTATATATCTCGCTGTAAAAAGATGATTCAGACCATGGGGTGCTAAAAGACAGCCTTTCAATACCTATGATTTCAGGAATATCGTCTGGATATATTTCACGGATGTATATAAGGTTATAGGTCATAGGTCATAAAAACTGTTCAATTGGTTCAATTAGTTTAATTGGCTTAATTAGTTAAAACTAATGAGACAAATAAAACCAATAAAACTAATAAGACTAATTATGAGCTATCAGCCATGAGCTAATTTTATTTCTGCTTCTGATTTTCTAAGGTACAGCGGCACAAGTCTTAATGGATCTTCATAATCTCCTCTTTTAGCCTTCTGCATTCCGAGAAAGGCAACAGCCGATGGAGATGGCACCATACACTGCGGTGCAGTAAAGATGGCAAGATTATCAAGCTTTTTCTCAATCCTGTCTTTGTACATAACTGCTCCTTCACCCATAAAGATTGTGGGAGAAATTATTTGTGACAGCAAATCGTCTATTCTGACAGCCTGTTCATGCACAACCCTGACAAAACCGCTGTTTGTCCATTTGAATATTGCAGCATAAACCTCTTTTTTCCGGGCATCAAGCAGCGGACAAACCTGATGCAGGCTAAAAGGAATATTCCACGCAAATGCCTCAAGGGTAGGCACAGCAACAAGCTTGCAGCCAGTTGCATAGACAAGCCCCTTTGCTGTGCTCAGTCCGACTCTAAGTCCGGTAAAGGATCCCGGTCCTATTGATATGCATATAACATCAATATCTCTTATCGTCAATCCTGAGCGCATCAATATATGGTCTATTTCACCCATTATACGCTCTGAGTGAGTGACTTTTATATTTATTCTTGATTCAGCAATAAGGGTATCACCATCCATTATCGCCACACCGCCTAACATTGTTGATGTCTCAATTGCTAAAAGTTTCATAATATGCCTCTTGAATTTCTGAATTTCTTTGAAAATATTATACTACTGAATTAAGGGCTATAACATTTGTAATATCAGTTTTGCCGACCACCTCTGCAATAAACGCCTGTCTTGCGGGCACATCAAAGGCATTAACAGTGCCCAGAAAAAAAGCAGCTATTCCCACATGCCAGAAGGTTATTATTTCTTTATCTGCAAGCACTGCGATAGCAAGGGCAGGGATTATGGACAGAAACTGAGTAATAATTAGTATGTTTCTTTTTGGATATCTGTCTGCTATCATACCGCCGAAAAGGGTAAATAGAAGAATAGGCAATGAAGATAAAGACGCGACAATGCCTAAATGCAAAGGGGATTTTGTCAGAGAATATACAAGCCAACTCTGTGCAACAGAGTGCATCCATGTTCTTGACAGCGATATTATCTGCCCGAACCAGAAAAGCCTAAAGTCTCTAACATATAATGCTGAAAATCTGTGTCCGTTGACCATGCGTTATGATAGTATACATAAAAACGACAGAGTCAAAGCATCAAAGAGTCAAAGTCTCTGATGCTCTAATACTCTAATACCTCCATTCCGAAAATAGTGTAACGCCAACATGATAATG
>DBNT01000029.1 GCA_002299835.1 Nitrospiraceae bacterium UBA665
TAAGCTCTCGCCGCTAAAGGCTTTTCAGCCACCCCTGCTTTGCTTCTGCAAATGTTTCTTTACGGATTATGGATAGTCAGCCGTATTGCCTTAATGTGCGAAAGTTAAGTAATATATTAATTGGGAGTGCATAGGGTTCTGGTGTCCCTCCCGGACTTCAAATCCGGTGTTGTCGCCCAAAAGGTGGCAGGGTGGGTTCGATTCCCACACGCTCCCGCCAGTGAATTTAAGCATATTTTTTAGTGCGGGGTGGTGTCTTTATGGAAAGACAGGAGATACATATAAAAGAAATCAGAGAACTCGCAACCAGGTTTACTCCGGAGCAGATAGAAGCCTGCATAATGCAGCAGATAGAGGAAGGCACAAATATTTGCGATGTAAAAGGCCCTACTGAGCATGTCATAAATGAACTCTCCAAGGCAGAGTTTGTAAGAGAAATGATGAAGGCGGGCATGACTTTAAATGAAGCTGTTCGGGAACTTGCAAAAAGGATTCGCCTTGTGCAGCAAGGTTTTAAAGCTACTTAAGCGGAGGGGGTGAGATTCGAACTCACGGTGGAGTCGCCCCCACAACGATTTTCAAGACCGTCGCCTTAAACCGCTCGGCCACCCCTCCAAAACGATATGTAATAGCAAAAAGTGAGCAAGTATCTATGAAAAGTTATATTATCAAATGCACGCAGAAAAGTTCTACTGCAACCCTGCCTGTTTCACCAATTTGATATTTCATATAACCTCCCCATAATTGCATTATAAACAGCTTCAACAGACACATCATACATACATTTTATGCTCTTGCACTTTCTCTTATAACACGGCGCACATTTAATATCGGAGCTAACGATAACCTTTCTATTTGTGTAAGGCCCTGTCTTCACAGAATTTGTCGGACCGAATAAAGCTATGGTAGGTATATTCAATGCCGCAGCAATGTGCATTGGCCCTGAATCATTAGTAACGATAAATTTAGCGCTTCTGATTATTGATATAAGATCTTTTATATCAGTTTTACCAGCCATTGACAATGCCTTTCCTTCAGAAGAAAATTCAATTTCTTTGGCTATTTCAGCATCGCTTGAACTTCCAATTACAATTGTCTTTATGTCAAGCATTGATGCAACTTTGCCGAACCTATCAGACGGCCATTTCTTTGTTTCCCATCGGGCACCCGGAGCAATTATTGCATAATCTTCAATGTTATCTTTTAGTTTCTTTACATTCTCTGATTCTACAATGAGCGGCATAGGAAATTTCACATCATTTATATCACAGCCCATTGCGGATGCAATCTTCAAGTACTTGTCAACCGCGTGTATTTCTTTTCCGCCCTCAACCCTATGTGTATAAAAAAGGCTGCTGCCCTCCCTCGCTTCTTTAAAGCCAACCCTAACAGGAGAGCGGGTTGCATATGTAAATATGCCGCTCCTCAGAAGTCCCTGAAGGTCAATTACAACATCATAAGATTCTGCCTTAAGTTCCTTAAATAGAAATTTAATTTCTATAGCCGTCTCTTTTATTTTCTTCAGATTCTTCCAATGGTCTTTATTGATTATCCATAGTCTTTTCACCATAGGATGATTTTCAAGGAGTCCCTCAAGACCCTTTGCTACTACCCAGTGTATTTCAGCAGAAGGGAAAGCATCCTTTACAGCATTAAGAAATGGAAGGCTGTGCACAATATCGCCGAGGGAGCTTGGTTTAATAACCAATATCTTTTTAAGAATTTTTTTAATTGAAATTTTATTCATCTCACTTCTTCATGGGATACTATTAAATCCACAACATCTTTCAGGCTTTTAACAACAAAATCAGCATAATCCGATTTCTGCTGTTTGCCTGTTTTTACCAGAATGCCTTTTGCGCCAACTGCCTTTGCAAGAAGCATGTCTGCATCTTTATCTCCCACCACAAAAGACTGTTTGAGATCAATGCCGTGTTCTACCCTTGCCCGAAAAAGCATTGCCGGTTCAGGCTTTCTGCATGAGCAGTGCTCATCAGGATGATGGGGGCAGTAATAAAAGTCATCAAAGCCGTATTTGTCAACAAATACCATGTTGACCTCTTTTGTAAAATCTTCTGTAACAATGCCCCTTGCGATGCCTGACTGGTTGCTAACGCCAATCAGCATAAAACCTTTTTCTTTAAGCCTGCCGAGACTTTTTATCTCAGGGAATACATCGAGGTCTTCCCATTTATTCATATAATCTGCATCTCTGCAAAGGGTCCCGTCCCTGTCAAAGAAAACCGCTTTTTGAGACTGCAGCAGCTTTTTAACTGCGAAATATACATCTTCCGATTCAATAGCATACATGCATCTCATATCATTGTTTTTGTTTGTGCAAGTGCGCTCAAAACACGGACTGCATGTACTGCCTGCCTTAAGGACAATGCTGCCTGCTGTCTGATAGCCAGTGAGTTCAGGACTTGTTGAGCCAAATACCGCCACAATAGGCGTGCCTGCTGCATAGGCAATATGCATTGGCCCTGAGTCGTTTGTTACGAAAATATCGCACTCCGAAATAAGGCATATGAGTTCTCTCACTGTTGTTTTGCCTGCAAGATTCAGAAAAGAAGTAGTCCGGCGTTTCATCAAATATTCTATTTCATTTGCTATGTCAGTTTCATTTTTGCTGCCTAAGATTATGATACTTCCTCCTGTTTCCATTGTAAACCAATATGCAACCTCTGCAAACCTTTCAGGAAACCATCTTTTTGAAGACCCGTATGTGGCGCCAGGGTTTATTCCAAGAATCGGTCTTTTCAGCGATGATAATTTATCCCTTGCTGCTAACCGCTCATCGATGGAAAGATAAATCCATGGATTTGAATATTCCGCATTTATGTCTGTAGCTTTAAGAAGGTTGAGATAATAATCTATATGATGTGCCTTTCTGTCATCGCCGTTAAAGGGAATCGGCTTTGTAAGAAGAAATCTCCGTCTGTCCCTGTCGTATCCTATTCTTTCGGGGATGCCTGCAAGAAGTGTCATCAGAGCTGCCTCAAAGGCGTTTTGAAAAAGAAACACCTTTGAAAAACGCTTTTTTTTCAAAATCATTGATAGCTTAAATCTGCCGGCAACGGTTTTAAACCTGTCTTCATATAAAATTATTTCGTCTATATTAGGGTCTTTTTCGAATAAAGGCGCTACAGACGGCCTGACGAGCAGGCTGATTTTTGATTCTGGACATGCCTTTCTCAATGCCCTTATAGCGGGCATGGTCATAACTGCATCGCCTATCCAGTTAACGCCACGAATAAGAATCTTTTCGGTCATTTTATAGTTTAACATTTCATATAACCTTCCTTCAGCAGCCATAAAAATTTAATCTAAAAAAATACTTGACAAGAAGAATTCTAATCTGATAACATTTATTTAATAAGAATAATTCTAATGAGGTAAAAAATGGAAAAACACAGGGAAATAGGACTCAAGCTTACACCGCAGAGGGTTGCAATCCTTGATTGTCTTGATGGCAATAAAGAACATCCGTCAGCAGAGGATATTTATAAAGCGGTCTCAAAGAGATTTCCAACAATGTCATTTGCAACTGTTTATAACACTCTGGAAACTTTAAAAAAGCGCAGTGAGGTGCTGGAACTTACCATAGACCCCGATAAAAAAAGATTTGATCCAAATACAGAGCCTCATCATCATCTGATTTGCGTTAAATGCAAAAAAATTTCTGATATTCATATTAGCTACGACCTTGCAGTGCCTGACTATGATAAAAAGGGATTTGAAATAATAGGCAATCATGTAGAGTTTTATGGTATATGCCCGAAATGTAAGAAAAGTGACGGATAACAAGTGACGAGTGAAGTGTCAGAGTTGCCAAATATCAGAGTATCAGAGCGTCAGAGTATCAGAGTAAAAAGCTTTGACACTTTGATGCTGACTAATATCAGGCTTCTCGCTACTCGTTACTAATAACTCGTTACTGCCTTTAAGGAGGAGGTGATTCAAATGGCAATCTTTAAATGCAATAAATGCGGCGCTACAAAAGAAGGCAGATGCAAGCCACAGAAATGTCCGAAGTGCGGAGACAAAGGCATAATGCTGAAACAGTGAGCCTAACAGTGAATAATATAATAGAATAGTATATTTAGTTAATTGCTTATATAAAGAGCCCTTGGCTCTTAAATTACTAAATGCCATAATCCGTAATCAAGCAAAGCAGGCATGGCTTCAAAGCCTTTATCGATGCGATAAGATTATTTATATGCCTGTTTTTTTGCTGAATGTAAAAGGTGATACTGAAGTTGCCCTTAAACGGTAGGACGGTTCGGCTTTAAGGTATCGC
>DBNT01000073.1:0-409 GCA_002299835.1 Nitrospiraceae bacterium UBA665
TACCATAGTTTTCATACTTTGTCAAGCTATGCATCAAGCGCAAAAACAGAGATAGAGAATTGTTATCCCGTTAAATCCCCCTCCCCTTGCGGGAGGGGGCGAGGGGGAGGGGTAAAGGGAGAGAGAACAGTTTTAGAATTTCTAAATCGGGATTTGGAAGACACAAAAGGAGATGAAAATGTCATTTCCGCTTGTCGGGAACCCTTCTTAAAGACAGGGAAAGATTCTGGATAGGCCAGAATGACAGCAAGAGGTATTTTCGAGACAATAAATGAATTAGGCTCTTGCAAAAGTATGTTTTTATGCCTAAAGTCTGTCATTCCAGCGAAAGCTGGAATCCAGAAGCCTGCCCTCGAAGGTCTTAATCGGGGGTCGTTGACTTTAAAGGAACTGGATTCCCGATTAAGAA
>DBNT01000073.1:723-19466 GCA_002299835.1 Nitrospiraceae bacterium UBA665
TTTAAAGGAACTGGATTCCCGATTAAGAACTTCGGGAATGACATTTTTAGACTTTTGCAAGAGCCTCGAATAAATAAATATTTTGGGTGCGGTATGTATTAAGTTTTATAAACAAAAAAGGGGGTGATTATGAAAAAGATTCTGATTGCTCATGATGGCTCTGATACTGCCGACAGAGCGCTAATGCAGGCAGCAGCCATCGCACAAAAGTTTGGAGCAAACTTGACAGTACTCTCTGTTGTCCCTAACCTCTGTTTCACAGAGATAGGGATAGACTGCGACACTGTAAATAAGCTTTACAGGGCAGAGGTAGAGGGCACTGTGGAAGGGGTTAAGGATTTGCTTAAGGAAAAGGGCCTTGAGGCAGAGACCCTTATTCTTGAAGGAAGTCCTGCTGATATAATTAGCGACCATGCAAAAGGCTCAGGAGTTGACCTTATAGTTGTGGGTTCAACCGGCAAACAGGCTACTGGAAGAATGCTGATTGGCAGCGTGTCTTCAAAGGTTGTTGCTTATGCGCCCTGTTCGGTGCTGGTCGTAAAATAAGAAAAAGGAGGTAAGAGATGAGAAAAATTGTTTTAATTTTGGCATTCATACTTATTGCTTCTGGAACGGCACTTGCGCAAGTTGAACAGCCTCTAATAGTTGAGCAGCCTCTGGAAACTGTGACAATTTCTTTGGATAAGGCTGAATATAAAGGAGGAGATACTATCAAAATAGAGGGAAAAGCTCCTTTAGGAAGACCTGTTTATATTGAAATAGCCTCTGAGGCAAGGGTGCAGGTTTCAAGACTTGACAGCAGGCGCGACCCTGATACAGGGAGAATACCGTGGGTGTTTTATCAAAGCAGAGATATTCCAGCGCTTTACATGATACTTATGCCAGAAGTGGTTAAAGCAGGATATGAAATAGAAAAGGCAAAAGGCAGAGACTGGAGCGTAAGCAGAACACTCCTAATGACCGGCGCAGATGTTGCCTTCCTAACACCCCCAAAAGGTGAGGTGCATAGATGGCAGGCATCTGTTATGGCTACGATAACAGGTTCAAAAGGTGAAAGGCTTGCGCCAATGACTGAAGAAATGGATAGAAGAAGGACAATGCCTCTTATAAAGACAAGGTTTAGACACATTGAAAATGTGTTTAGCCCGACAATACAGGTTAAAGAAGACGGAACATTTACGGCTGAATTCATGCTGCCTAATAATGCCCCGAGCGGCGCCTATACAGTTATCGCTGTGGTTGATGAGGACACAAAAAGCGCTCCTGTAGCATTTAATCGTGATTTAGCTTTTGGACAGCTCTATTTTCCCAGAGCAGGTCAAACCCTGAATGCAATAGGTCCTTTTTTACTTGCTGTAGCCGTATGCACTTTTGGCGTTACAATGGGCGCAGGTGGAGGCTTTATTCTTAATCCGCTTCTGATATTTATTTATGGCATTCCCCATGCAATTGTTGCAGGCTCTGTGCTTCCGAGCGTGCTTTTTAGCCAGGGCGCCGGCATAGCTAACTACACCAAGATAAAGTTTATTAACTGGAAATTAGGTGTGGGGATTGGGTTAGCAATGCTTGCTGGAGGCTTTATTGGCCCCCTACTGACGCAATTTATAACCCTTGAACAGTTTAGATTCCTGTTTGGCTGGATACTTTTAATCCTCGCGGGCATCATGGTGTGGCAGACAACACCCGGATTCCTTGAGAGAAATAAGAGAGAAAACGCCATTTTAAAGGAATTTAAGAAGAAGGCTGAAGAGGCAAGGGCAGCAAGATTAGCAGCAATGGAAGAAGCAAAGAAAACAACAGAAAAAAAGTAGATTAATTCTATTTAGCAAAAAGGAGGAATGCTATGTATATGCATGTAAACTTCTGGGGACAGGAGTTTAAGGTAAATATGATAATTGGCTGCATAGGCGGCTTTTTGATAGCCGTAATGTCCAGCATGTTTGGCTTTGGAGGGGGGCCTTTTATGGTGCCTTTAATGACTGTTATATTGGGTCTTCCGATGTATGTTGTTGTGGGAAGCTCCCTTTTAGCCATATTTTTTAATACAGCAATGGCAAGCGGTAGGGTGATTAGCTTTGGCAATACGGATTTTCTTCTTTTTGCCTTTATGGCTGCTGGCGCCATAATTGGCGGAACATTAGGTCCGCAGATAGCAAAGAGACTTAATCCGCTTTGGGTAAAAAGGGTGGCTGTAGTAGGGCTTACAATACTGGGGCTGATGCTCATCGGAGTAATACCAGCGCCAAGATAAGAAAAACAAACTATTAAGGAGGAAAGTTATGGGTAAGAAGATTTTGTTAGCTATTTTGGTTTTATCATTAATGATGCCACTTTCTGCTATTGCAGGGGAGCTGAGGTTCGGGATTTTGCCAAGGCTTACTATAGCAGAGATGGAGGAGGGCTTTGCACCACTTGCCAGTTACCTTAGCAGGGAACTGGGAGTAAAGGTTACACTTGTGGTGCCAAAAGACTTTGACACATGGAGAAAAGACGCTGCGGCAAGGAAGTATGATATTGTTTATACAAATCCCTACCTCTATGTTTTGCTGAAAAGAGATGTTCCAGAAACAGAGCTTCTTGCAATTGCTTCAGAGCCTGGTGGACTTGGACCTACTATAAGGGGGGCAATAGTAGTTAGAAAAGACAGCCCAATTAAAAGCGTAGCCGACCTTAGAGGCAAGACAGTTGCTGCTACAGACGCGGGCTCTGCAGGCGCCTACATTAGCCAGATGTTGATGCTACATAGGGGAGGCGTAAAAAAAGGTGATGTAAATGTTATTTTTTTGAAAAGGCGCGACCCTGTTGCCGATGCTGTTCTTAAAGGAAAGGCAGCCGCAGGTTTTATAAGGCATGACGATGTTGCAAGAATAGCGGCTGGTCCAGATAATTTCCGCATACTAGCGGTGTCTGACCCAATACCTAACTGGCCAATAGCTATATCAGACAAGATGGACCCTGCTATGGCTAAAAGACTAAGAGACGCTATATTGAGACTTAGGCCAGGCGACCTTGCGTCCGTTGCAACATTAGGACCCGCAAGAATAGTGGGATTTGTTCCTGTCACAGACAAGGAATACGATATAATGAGAGAAGCAGCTAGGGCATTGGGAGAATGGTAACACATAGCTGATTTTAAAGACAGAGCCAAAAAGGGGCCAAAAAAGGGGTGAGTGGAGATTACTCCTCACCCCTTTTTTTTTAATATGCCTTTTGCCCTATGCTGAATAAAAAACTGTAGTTTAGCAAATTTTGAGCTTTGGACAGGCGAGACGCCTGTCCAACTGTTATAATCTATTGAAAATAAAAGCTTTTAGATTCAGTAGGTCAGGCGTCTCGCCTGACATCAAAAGTATTATTTTTTCAATAAGTTATAAATTTTTGCTAAACTACACTAAAAAACTTAAATGGAGGGAAACAAAATGGGAGAAATTGCATCCGTATACAGTATGTGCGGCATGTGCGCTGTCCGCTGCTCCATAAAGGTTGAAGTGGAAGACGGCGTTGTTAAGTGGATTGAGGGCAACCCTCATGAACCCGGATTGGAAGGAAGCCTTTGTGCAAAGGGATCTGCGGGCATTGCCTTTGAATACGATACCGAGCGTCCGCAGTATCCAATGATAAGAGACGGAGAAAGAGGCTCTGGAAAATGGAAAAAGGCAACATGGGATGAGGCACTTGATTATATAGCAGGAAAACTTAAAGAAATAACAGGGAAACATGGAGCTAAAGCAATAGCCCTTTCTGACAGGAGCGGCCCCTTTACCGACCTGACAATCAGTTTTATGAAGGCATTGGGTTCGCCAAATTACATCAGCCATGACGATACATGCGGCAAAAATGTAGATATGGCATGTAAAAGCCTCTTTGGATTAGGAGGAAGGGGCGAGTTTGTTTATGACCTTGCTAACGCAAGACATATAGTGCTTTATGGAAGGAATATCTTTGAGTCTTTGCAGGTAAAAGAGGTTAACAATGTGCTGGATGCGCTGGATAAGGGCGCCAAACTTACATATATAGATATAAGGGCAAATGTTACCGCATCAAAGGCCGACAGATTTCTGATGATAAAGCCCGGAACAGATTATGCCCTTAACCTTGCCCTTATTCATGTGATATTAAAGGAGAGGCTCTATAATATAGACTTTGTAAATAAAAATGTGACAGGACTCACAGAGCTTGAGAGCTTTGTTGTTCCGTATACTCCTGAATGGGCAGAGAAAGAAACAGAGATACCGGCGCAGGAGATTATTAATCTTGCCCGCGATGTAAGCAATGATAAAACTAAAGTAATATTTCATCCGGGATGGATGCTCGCAAGACACTTTGACTCCTTTTACTTGAGCAGGTCTATTTACATTTTGAATGTCCTGATGGGAAACATAGAAACAAAGGGAGGTTTAATTATTGCAAAAGGACCTGCTGATGCAGGCAAGAAGCCTTTAAACTCCCTCGGTGCGAAGATCCCAGATGTGAAGGACAAGATAGTTGACGCAGTTATGCCCGGCAGATCATTCGGAACAGGGCATCTGGTAAATTTATATAAGGCAATAAAAACCGGAGAGCCTTATCCCATAAAGGCATTCTTCGCTTATCGCTTTGATCCAATAGCAGCGCTCCCTGATCCGGAGGCCCAGAAAAAGGTTCTGGACAATTTAGATTTATTGGTTTCCATAGATGTAAACTACAGCCAGACAGGATGGTATTCGGATGTGATCCTTCCAGAAGCCACTTATCTCGAGAGGTCCAATATCATAGGCACAGCAAAAGGGCCGAAACCGTCATTTATAATGAGGAGGCAGGCTATTGCACCGAGGTATGACAGCAAACCCGCATGGGAGATTTTTACGCTATTAGCCCAAAAGATGGGAGCAGGACAGTATTTTCCTTACAAGAGCATTGAGGATATATGGAGCTATCAGCTTGAAGGAACAGGCATAAAGATTGAAGATTTCTCTGCAAAAGGTTCCGTAAGCCTTGCAAAGGAGCTAATTCTCATGGATAGGAATAAACTGAAATTCAAAACACCTTCAGGAAAGATTGAACTTGTCTCACAGGAGCTTGCAAAGGAAGGATTTAAGTCCTTTAAGCCGTATGTAACTCCAAAGAAACCAGAGAAAGGCAAATTCAGACTGACATTTGGCAGGAGTGCAGTTCATGCCCATGCCCAATCGCAAAACAATATTTACCTCAATGAGCTTATGCCCGAGAATGTCCTGTGGATAAACGAAGACGAGGCAAAGGACTTAGGCATAAAGGATGGGGACAGGGTGGAGGTTTCTTCAAATGGATACAGCGGAAAAATAAAAGCAAAGGCAACGTCTTTTATACATCCTGAAGCGGTATTTATGGTGCATGGCTTTGGCAGCGAGATACCACTTAAGACAAGGTCTTACAAAAAGGGTTTGAGCGATACAAAGCTTGAGATAGGATTGCTTGAAGCAGTTGACCCTGTGGGCGGCGGTGTCGCGTATCTTGAATGTTTTGTGAGTGTTAAGAAGGCATAAGGAGGAGACAAAATGAGCATATATTACATCCATCAGGATCAGAAAAGATGCATAGGCTGCTATGCATGCGAGGTGCACTGTAAGACAAAAAATAATGTGCCTGTAGGACCGAGATTCTGTAGAATTATTCCTGTTGGTCCAAAAATGATAAGCGGAGTGCCGAGACAGCAGTTTATCTTCATGCCATGCTTCCACTGCGAAAAACCGTGGTGCGTATCCGCATGCCCAACAGGTGCAGTGCAGAAGAGGGCAAAAGATGGGATTGTATTTGTGGAGCAATCCCTTTGTGTTGGATGCAAGTCCTGCATAACAGCATGCCCGTGGGGCGTGCCTCAGTGGAATCATGAGACAGGAAAGGTCATTAAGTGCGATTATTGCAAAGACAGGGTAGATCAGGGTTTAAAGCCCGCATGTGTAACCAAATGCACAGGACATTCGCTCAAATGGGTTTCTGCAGCAGAGGCATCACTGCTTAAGCGTGAGAGGTTCGCAAAGGAGATCACGGAATTCGGGGCAATATATTAAAGAGCAATAGAGTATTGAAGAATTGGAATGATGCGAGAGGAGGTGATGGCAGATGATCATAGGCGGCGCGACATCATTAGTTGAAGTTCAAGAGGGAGTAAAGATAATCCCCGGGGCAAACACTATCATAACCAGCATTGACAAGATAGTGAAGTGGGCAAGGCGGTCGTCAATGTGGCCCATGACATTCGGTCTTGCCTGATGCGCCATAGAAATGATGACGACGGGATCGTCACACTATGACCTTGATAGATTAGGCGTAATCTTCAGGGGCTCGCCCAGGCAGGCAGACTTTATGATAGTTGCAGGGACAGTAACCATGAAAATGGCGCCTATTGTGCGGAGGGTCTATGACCAGATGCCAGAGCCGAGGTATGTAATATCAATGGGGAGTTGTGCATGTTCAGGGAACATTTATAACACCTACAGTGTTGTGCAGGGGTGCGATAGCTTCTTGCCTGTGGATGTTTATATACCGGGTTGCCCGCCGAGGCCTGAGGCATTAATGTATGGGATAATGAAATTGCAGGAAAGGATGCAGGGAGAGCATTTTAAGTGGAGCAGATGGATATAGAGAAGGATTTACAGACAAAAGGGCTGATTTTGAACATGGGACCTCAGCATCCGGCAACTCACGGGGTGCTAAGGCTTATGCTGCATCTGGACGGCGAGACAGTGGTCAAATGCACGCCTTATGTAGGCTATTTACACAGGGGCACTGAAAAGCTCTGCGAAAACAGGACATACATATCTGCGCTGCCGTTAATGGACAGGCTTGACTACATATCGAGCATGGCAAACGATGTAGGGTATTGCGTGGCAGTAGAGAGATTGTTTGGGATAGAGCCGCCTGACAGGGCAAAATACATAAGGACAATGATGTGCGAAATGACAAGGATAAGCAGTCACATATTATGGCTTGCCACCCATGCTTTGGATATGGGAGCAATGTCAGTATTTCTGCATTCATTCAGAGAAAGGGAATGGCTGCTTGATTTATTTGAAATGATTACAGGCGCAAGGCTTACAGTGAGTTATCCGAGAATAGGCGGCGTGAGATGCGATGTGAATCGGGAATTTTTAGAAAGCCTTTATAAATTCACAGAAGAATTTCCAAAGAGGATAGAAGAATACGAAACACTTATAGACCAAAACAGGATATGGCTTCAGAGGACAAAGGGCATAGGGGTGATAAGCGCAAGAGATGCCATAAATTGCGGATTGACCGGACCGACTTTAAGGGGTTCGGGTGTTTCTTATGATGTAAGGAAGCATGAGCCTTATGATGCCTATGACCAAGTGGATTTTGAAGTGCCTGTAGGAAAAAACGGAGATGTATATGACAGATACAGATGCAGGATGGAGGAATTGAGACAATCAAACCGGATTATAAGACAGTGCATAAAAAAGATGCCTGACGGTCCCATCCTCGCTGACAATTCGCCTGAACTTGACATGCCGGCAGAAGGTCACAGAAAATTAATCCCTGAGATGTCCCTCAGCCACGCATGTATATCCTTGTCAGACGAATGCGAAAGTATAGCTCCGGCCGGAGAATTTTACTCGGCAGTGGAAGTCCCAAAGGGCGAACTCGGCTTTTATATATTGAGCGATGGAAGCGGCAAGCCCTACCGTATGAGGCTCAGGTCACCGTCTTTTGTGCATGCATCTGCTTTGCCCAGATTGTGCAGAGGACATATGGTGGCTGATGTGATCGCTCTTATCGGGACGATTGACATTGTTCTGGGGGAATGCGACCGATGACATTGAGAGATGCTGCGAAAAAGATATTTTTTCTTGAGATACTGAAGGGATTGGCCCTGACCTTCAGAACGATGATAAATCGTCCTGTCACGAGAAGGTATCCAAAAGTAAAGAGAGAGCCTTTCATGGGTTTCAGGGGAAGGCATGCATTTGTGAGGGACCCTGGGACCGGTCGGGAAAAATGTGTTGCATGCTTAAAATGCTCTATTGTATGTCCATCCCAGTGCATAAGGATTGAATATAAAGAAACAGAGGAACGGAGGGTGCTTGAAAAATATGAGATTGAGGCACTCAGATGTGTTTTCTGCGGTTACTGCGCCGAGGTGTGCCCCGTATGCGCCCTTGTGCTTACGGAGGTATACGAATATGCCGATTACACCCGTGAGCAGTTCCTTTTTGACAGAGAGAGGTTATTGAAGAATTGGGATGATTTTTCATCAGGACTTAAGACAGGGGCGTATTTCAATAAATTCTGGAGATTGAGCGGGATTGATATAAACAGGATGCCGGTTGGCAAGAGACTGCAGCAATCAGTACAAGTTAAACAAAAGGAATTTTTAAGCAAAGAGTCTTTTGACAAGGGCAGGGCTGCTTGAAAAGGAAATGTTTATGAGGCCCAACAGAAAGGCAGGATAACAGGAGGAAGGTATTATGCCAGGAACATATATCCCATCAGAATATCTGCCGATTCTTATTGCGCTCATGGCTGCAACTGCCATTGTAGTGGGAGGTCTGCTTTTTGGCAGCATACTCAGACCGAGAAGGCCGTATCCAGAGAAACTCCTACCGTATGAGTCCGGCAATCCTCCTGTAGGAGAGCCGCGGGAGAGGTTTTCCATAAAGTTTTATGTTATTGCAATGCTGTTCGTTGTTTTTGATGTCGAAGCGGCATTTTTGTATTCCTGGGCTGTGGCATACGGAAATATAGGACTCTATGGGTTTTGGGGAATGGTGATCTTTATTGTCATTATTTTCATTGGCTATGCCTATGATTGGAAAATAGGAGCATTGGATTGGAAGGATGCCAATGAAGATAAAGATAAAGATAAAGATACTAAAGAGGGATAATGGAGCCAACAGAGATCGCAGGGCTTTTAAAAGAGAGATTCCCAATGGAAGTAAAAGAGGTAACCGAATTCCGCGGGCAGGTTTCAATAACTGTCAAGAGGGAGAGGATAAAGGAGATTTTGCGGTTTCTCCATGATGCGCCCGAATTGTCCTTTGACTATCTTGAAGACCTTTGTGGTGTGGACTATCTTAGCAAAAAAGAGCCGAGATTTGAAGTGGTTTATCACCTCTACTCTATGGAGCACAGAAAGAGGATAAGGATAAAAGCAGAGGTGTCGGAGGATGACTGCGCTATTGACAGTGTTGTGAATATCTGGGAGGGTGCAGACTGGCATGAAAGGGAATGCTTTGACATGTTTGGCATAGTGTTTAAAGGGCATCCTGATTTAAGAAGGATTTTAATGCCCGAGGATTGGGAAGGCTATCCTCTGAGAAAGGACTATCCAGTGGAAGGACCCGAGGAAAAATGGAGGGGATTTGTCGAAGTTCTCAGGAAGGCAGAGGACTTTAAGAAATTCGAGTTGAAGGGATAAGGATGGATTTTGCACTGACACTTGGAATAATAGTAATAAAGATTGCTGTTGTCTTTGGCATTGTGCTTTTCCATGTGGCATATGCCACCTATTTTGAGCGCAAGATAATAGGCCGTATGCAGGCAAGGCATGGTCCTATGGAGGTAGGGCCTCATGGACTCCTGCAGCCGTTTGCAGACATAATCAAACTGTTTTTTAAGGAGGACATAGTTCCCTCGCATGCTGACAGATGGCTGTTTTATATTGCGCCTGCAATAGTGGTTATATCCTCGATGACAGCCCTTTCTGTTCTGCCTTTTTTCGAAGGGTTTGTAATTGCCGACATAAATATAGGGCTGCTCTTTATTTTAGTTATAACTTCCATCAGCGTTTACGGAATCGTGATTGCAGGCTGGTCGTCCAATTCAAAGTATTCTTTTCTGGGGGGATTGAGGTCTGCTGCCCAGTTAATAAGTTATGAGATTGCAATGGGGCTGAGTCTTGTTGGAGTGATACTAATGGCAGGCTCAATGAACCTTTCCGATATTGTAAAGGCACAGCACCAGTATCCTCTCGGCATGTTTGCATTTCCGCAGTTTTTGGGTTTCTTTGTGTTTGTTGTTGCTGCCTTTGCCGAGACAAACAGGGCGCCCTTTGACCTGCCCGAGGCGGAGCAGGAACTGGTTGCAGGTTATTTCACGGAATACAGCGGCTTCAGGTTTGCGCTCTTCTTTTTAGGGGAGTATATTGCAATGCTCACGATGTCTATAATGGTCACCCTCTGTTTTCTGGGGGGCTGGACAATCCCCTTGTTTATGACAAATGCACTGCCGTTTCTTTCATATGTGCCAGGCATTGTATGGTTTCTCATGAAGGTGTACGCATTCATGTTTCTTTTTTATTGGATTAGGGCGACATTGCCGCGGTACAGATATGATCAGCTTATGGCAATTGGATGGAAGGTGCTTATACCTCTATCATTTGCGAATGTCTTGATAACGGCATTTATAATGAGATGGCTGTAGATGGAGTGATTATGCTGCCGAAACTGTTTTTTGTATATTTTGCCGTAATGATAATTGTGCTGTCCCTGCTGGTGGTAACGAGGAAAAACCTGGTTCACAGCATTATGTGGATGCTCCTCCTATTTATCCATATCGGAGGTCTTTATCTGTTTTTGAATGCTGAATTCCTCGCAGCCATACAGATAATAGTTTATGCAGGCGCTATTTTAGTGCTTTTTCTTTTTGTTGTCCTGCTTCTTAATATAAGGGAGGAATTTGGACAGAGGTGGTTTATACGCTCATGGCAGGGCAGGGGTTTTGTAGCAGCAGCATTACTGCTTGCAATAATGCTTGCCTTGCAGTATATTGTGCTTGCGCCCATGGGAAAATATTCCATTGATTACATACAGAGAGAGACACATGCAAAGGTTTTGGGAACTGTATTATTTAACGAATATGTATTCCCTTTTATGATCATAGCCCTTGTGCTTTTTGTTCCGATGATTGCTGCAGTGGTTTTGGCCATTAAGAGGAGGAAGGCATGACTCCTGTCCCTCTTGAATGGTACCTTATGCTTGGCGCTATTGTATTCATAATCGGTGTATTCGGCTTTCTCACAAGAAGAAATATCATTATGATGCTCATATCCATTGAGCTTATGCTTAACGGGGTCAATATAAGCCTGTTAGCCCTGAGCCATTATATGCAAGATATGCGCGGACAGGTGCTCGTATTTTTTGTGATTGCATGTGCCGGAGCTGCTGTTGCAGTAGGTCTTGCTTTGATGATAGCGGCATTCAGGAACAAGCCCACGTCGCATATGGATGAGATGGATATCTTAAAGGGATAAAAGAAAAATGGAAAATATTATATCAATAACCCCTCTGCTCACTGTGCTGGTTTCGGTGGCAGCCGCATTTCTTATTATCCTGACAGGACAGAAGAGGCAGAATCTCAGGGAGTTCTGGTCTATTGCTGCCGGAGTAGTAAAATTTCTGCTTGTTGCATCAATGGTGCCTGCTGTGCTTGATGGAAAGACCATAGAATATACCCTTTTCCATCTGATGCCGGGCATAGATATAAAGTTCAGGGCAGATGCCCTCGGGGTGCTTTTTGCCTTAGGAGCTTCGTTTCTCTGGATAGTTACGACCTTCTATTCCATAGGATACATGAGATCGCTTAATGAACACGCCCAGACGAGATATTTTGCCTGTTTCGCTATTTCCCTCTCCGCGACGATGGGGGTGGCATTTTCAGCAAATCTTTTCACCATGTTTTTATTTTATGAAGCACTCACGCTTATTACTTATCCGCTTGTGGCGCATAAAGAAAATGCGGAAGCAAGGGCAGGCGCCAGAAAATATGCTATATATTTGCTCGGTGCAGCAAAGGCATTTCTTGTTGCGGCAATTGTATTGACATACAACTTAACTGGAACTTTAGAGTTTTCAAAGGGTGGAATATTCCCCGATGCAGTTAAGGCAGCTCATCCGATATTGCTTGGTGTGTTATTTCTGATGTATCTTTATGGTTTTGCAAAGTGTGCGGTTATGCCCCTGCACGGTTGGCTTCCGGCAGCAATGGTGGCTCCAACGCCTGTCAGCGCCCTTCTTCATGCAGTGGCAGTCGTTAAAACAGGGGTCTTCACTGTTTTAAGGGTAGTATTTTTCGTGTTCGGTATAGATCTCTTAAAAGGCATTGGCATTAATAATGCTGTGATTTTTCTTGCCTCTTTTACTTTAATCACCGCTTCTGTTATTGCGCTCAGTAGGGATAATCTGAAGGCAAGGCTTGCATATTCCACAGTGAGCCAGTTGTCTTATATAATCCTCGGAGCCGCCCTCTTAACAACCAGCGGGATGATCGGAGGGATAATACACATAACCAATCATGCCTTTGCAAAAATCACCCTGTTTTTCTGTGCAGGCTCCATTTATGTATCGGCGCATAAGACCGAAATAAGCCAATTAAGCGGCATCGGCAAAAAGATGCCATGGACCATGACAGCATTTGCCATCGGCGCTCTGGGCATGATTGGCGTGCCGTCTGTGGGAGGGTTTATTACAAAGTGGTATCTTCTTCTCGGCGCATTGGAAAGGGAGAGTTTTGCGGTGCTCTTTGTGCTGCTTACAAGCACACTGCTTAATGCCGCTTATTTTGCTCCTATAATTTATAAGGCATTCTTTGAAAAGGGACAAGAAGATCATCACCACCATCACGAAGAGATTAAGGAAAATCCAATGATGGTAGCGCCTCTGTTTTTGTGTGCGGTAATAAGCGTGGTTTTAGGTCTTTATCCCGACTTTATAGTAAATTTTGCGAACCTGATAATTAAATAAGGAGATTTTAAGATGTCTGGACAGCAGGAAGAAAAAAAGGAAATTATGGAACTGAGCCATGAGCCTGTGCCCGGATACAAAACAGCCTTTTACATAGTGCTTTTATTGGGTGTTTTGTATCTCACAGTAATTTTTATAAAAAGTTTTTGAGGAAAATAATATGGAAAAGAAACATTTTTTCGACAAGCCGGGAAATCTGAAGAAATTTCTGAAGGTGTTTTTTGCATCGCTCATAGTGCTTATAGTGATTGACCTCTTTGTTCCTAAACATCCCTACTTTGCCATCGGGGGTTATCCTTCTTTTTATGCTACTTTTGGATTTGTAGCTTGTGTTGTGCTCGTTTTAGCGGCGAGATACATATTACGGCCTTTAGTAAAGAGGAAGGAGGATTACTATGATTGACATTCCGCCTGCGGCGATCTTCATCATGGGCGCGCTTCTCATTCCTTTTTTGAGAGGAGGTCTAAAGTCCGCATATATGCTGATGCTGCCAGTCATTGCATTTATATGCCTGCTAAATATGCATGAGGGCACATACTGGGTTGTCAAGTTTTTGGGATACGATCTCATTTTCGGAAGGGTTGACAAGCTCAGTCTTGCATTTGGATATATTTTTGCCCTGGTCTCGTTTTTGGCAGCGATTTACTCCCTCAAGGTAAAAGAAAACGGACATCATGTTGCAGGCTTTATCTATGCCGGAGGCGCCCAGGGCGTTGTCTTTGCCGGGGATTTTTTAACCCTCTTTCTTTTCTGGGAGATTATGGCATTTTCCGCTGCATATCTCATATGGTCCGGCAAAACAAGGACATCCATTGTTGCCGGCTTCAGGTATCTGCTGGTTCATATTGCCGGAGGTCTTTTTCTGCTTGCAGGAATAATCATGCACTATCATGATACAGGCTCACTTACTTTTTCATATCTTGGATTGAGCGGAACTGCATCATATCTTATATTGCTCGGGTTCGGGATAAATGCAGCCTTCCCTGTTCTCCATTCATGGCTGCCCGATGCCTATCCTGAATCAACCTTTTCAGGCACCGTGCTTTTAAGCGCCTTTACAACCAAATCCGCAGTCTATGTCCTTGCAAGGGGGTTTCCGGGCACAGAGATGTTAATCTGGATTGGAGCTGCAATGACAGTATTCCCTATCTTTTATGCAGTTATAGAAAATAATTTAAGAAGAGTGCTCTCTTACAGCCTTATCATATCGGTTGGATTTATGGTGACCGGCATTGGAATCGGTACGGCCCTGTCAATAAACGGCACGGTTGCACATGCCTATGCCAGCATACTATATATAGTACTACTTTTTATGTCTCTGGGTGCGGTTTTACACCAGACAGGAAAGATAAATGCCACAGACCTTGGCGGATTATATAAGACCATGCCGCTAACGACAATTTTTTGCATAATAGGCGCCGCGTCAATTTCAGGCTTTCCCCTTACCAGCGGCTTTGTGAGCAAATCAATGATAATAAGTGCGTCAGGGATAGAAGGAATGGTAATTATATGGTTTGCCCTGCTGTTTGCCTCGGTAGGCGTTTTCCACCATTCAGGAATAAAGATCCCATTCTTTGCGTTTTTCTCCCACGATTCTGGCATAAGGACAAAGGAGCCACCGTTTAACATGCTCCTTGCCATGGGCATTACCGCCTTTTTGTGCATCTTCATCGGGGTATTTCCGGGATTTTTGTATTCCATTCTTCCCTATCCTGTTGATTATGAGCCATATACAGGAGCCCATGTTATTGACCAATTACAGCTCCTATTCTTCTCTGCATTGGCTTTTACGCTCCTTATGCTTTCCGGGATATACCCTGCCGAAATCAGGGCAATCAATCTTGATACGGACTGGTTTTACAGGAAAGGGGCAAAGACATTTTTATGGATTGTAAATAAGCCAGTTGCAAGCTTTGAGTATAAAATCGTTGGAGAGGCATATGAGCTTATGGTTATAAAACCGATGATGAAGATTGCGGGCATGCTGCAGTCATTTGATGCAAAGGCAGTTGACGGATCGGTCAACGGCATAGGGAGGCTGACAGTTGCATGGAGTGCTGTCATGCGCATTATACAAAACGGTAAGGTTCATGACTACGCCTTTATCATGAGCGCGGGGATATGTGTGGTTATAGCGCTGATTCTATTGGTGCGAGGATAAAATATGGAAGACATGATACTTAACAATCTCAGCTATCCAGTGCTTTCAATAACGATATTTCTCCCGCTGGCAGGGGCATTAATAATATTATTATTGAGAAATGCCGGTGCAATACGGTGGACTGCCTTTTTAACCACCACAGCTACATTGATTGTTTCACTGCCCCTGTATATACATTTTGACAAGACCACATATAAGATGCAGTTTGTTGAGAGTTATCCGTGGATACCCGAATGGAATTTAAATTATACCGTTGGCGTGGACGGCATCAGCATTCTCTTTGTATTCCTTTCAACATTGATTAGCATACTCTGTGTTTTAGTCTCATGGAAGTCTATACAGGAAAAGATAAAGTTGTTTTATATGGCAATTCTTTTAA
Source organism: Nitrospiraceae bacterium UBA665 (assembly GCA_002299835.1). Taxonomy (GTDB): domain Bacteria; phylum Nitrospirota; class Thermodesulfovibrionia; order Thermodesulfovibrionales; family Dissulfurispiraceae; genus UBA665. The sequence goes on from DBNT01000073.1 coordinate 15,981, forward strand.
TACAGACTGCCATGACAGGCGTATTTGCCGCCGTGGATCTGTTCCTGTTTTATATTTTCTGGGAGGCGATGCTCATTCCGATGTTTCTGCTCATAGGCATATGGGGCAGTTCAAACAGGGTGTATGCAGCAGTCAAGTTTGTCCTCTTCACATTAGCCGGAAGCGTTCTTATGTTGGTCGGAATAATCGCACTCTATCATGCCGGAGGCAAGACATTTAATATCCTTGAACTTGCCAGAGTGCATTATCCGTTTGATCTCCAGATATGGCTTTTCCTGGCCTTTTTTGCCGCATTTGCAGTGAAAGTGCCCATGTTCCCTGTGCATACATGGCTTCCTGATGCCCATACAGAGGCGCCTACTGCAGGGAGCGTCATCCTCGCGGGGATACTCCTTAAGATGGGCGCATACGGTTTCCTCAGACTTTCAATGCCGTTGTTCCCCGATGCAGTAAAAACATTCTTCATACCCATGCTCATCCTTTCTGTAATAGCGATAATATACGGCGCTTTTGTTACCATGATGCAGAAGGACATTAAAAGACTTATAGCGTATTCAAGCGTCAGCCACATGGGCTTTGTTACCCTCGGCATATTCTCTTTGAACCAGACAGGAATGGAGGGCGGGATACTGCAGATGATAAATCACGGTATTGTGACGGGCGCTCTCTTTATGTGCATAGGGATTGTATATGAAAGGACGCATACGAGGCTGATAGAGGACTACGGAGGACTTGCCCGTGCTATGCCGATATTTACAGTCTTTTTTACCATCTTTGTCCTTGCAGGCAGCGGATTTCCGGGGATGAATTATTTTATCGGCGAGTTTCTTATTCTAAGTGGGGCATTTAAGACCTCAATGCTTCTTGGCGCCGTGTCAATTCTGGGTATAGTATTGGGCGCTGCCTATATGAGCTGGTTATATTATAGAATTGTCCTTAAAAAGACAAATAATGCAGAGATGACCGATAAACTTTACGATATGAATGCACGAGAAATCCTTATGTTTGCACCGCTAATCATTTTAGTCTTTTACATAGGCGTGCAGCCGCATGTTCCTTTAAGCTATATGCAGGTGTCTGTAGAGCATCTCCTTGAGAGGTTTAACGCGGGCGGTCAGGAAATCACTGCTGTAAAAGGCATTGTTGAGGTGCTGAAATGACCGGACTGATGATGAAACTGGGGGAGTTAGGACCGCTATTCCCTGAAATACTTATGACTGTTTTTATGCTCTTCGTTTTGCTGGCAGGATTGGTAGTTAAGAAAAAAAGTATTATGGCTTTTTTGAGCATACTCGGCGCTGCTACAGTAGCTTATGTAATCCCAATCTCTACAGGAACCGCCTTTGACGGAATGTTTGTCTCCGACGGCTATAGCATGTTTTTTAAGTATATTTTTATGATGAGTATTTTTTTCGTTGCCCTGATGTCTATAAATTACAGCGCTATAGATGAGAGGCATTCCGGAGAATATTACAGCCTCATGCTCCTTGCCTCAATCGGCATGATGCTCATGGCATCTGCCGGAGACTTGATAGTCTTGTATCTTGGACTTGAACTCATGTCATTGAGCATCTATGTCCTTACCGGTTTTTTAAGACACAACCAGAAATCAAATGAGGCTGCCCTAAAGTATTTCCTTCTTGGGGCATTTGCAACTGCAATCTTGCTTTATGGCATAGCGATGATATACGGTCTCACCGGCACCACAAACCTTAAAGCAGTGGCCGAATACATTGCAAAAAACGGCATTGCTGCAAATCCGGTCATGCTGCTTGCTGTTATCTCTATTACAGTGGCTTTTTTGTTCAAAATAGCAGCAGTTCCGTTTCACATGTGGGCGCCTGATGCATACGAAGGAGCGCCTACGCCGATAACCGCATTCATGTCTATAGGCCCAAAGGCAGCGGCTTTTGCAGCCTTTGGCAGGGTCTTTTTTGAGGCGCTTGATTTGGCTAAAACAGACTGGGGGGCAATACTCATTGCTGTTGCGATACTTACTATAGCAGTGGGAAATATCCTCGCAATAGCACAGACAAACATAAAGCGGATGCTCGCATATTCATCCATTGCCCATGCGGGTTATATGCTCATAGGAATAATACCTGGAACAAAGGAAGGCATGGATGCAATGATGATATACATGCTCATCTATGCATTCATGAACATGGGGGCATTTGCAGTAGTAATTCTATTAGGAAGGGAAGATATAAAATCGTATGGAGGACTTGCAAAAACACATCCTTTTATATCAGCAGCAATGTTAGTGTTCATGTTTTCCCTCACAGGAATACCGCCAACAGCGGGGTTCATAGGGAAATTTTACCTCTTTATGGCAGCAATAAATGCCGGCTACACATGGCTTGTTGTAATAGCAGTAATATTCAGTGTCGCGTCGGCATTTTACTATTTAAGAATAGTTGTAAACATGTATATGAAGGAGATGAAGGAAGAGGCCGCAATAGCGCCATCTCCGTCATTAAGCCTCGTAATACTCATAACAGTGCTAATGGTTTTCATTATAGGCATAATGCCTTCACCCTTCCTAAATTTATAGCAGCCATCTCTCTTATGTTATAATTACTCATTAAATCTAATTTTCCACTTTTTGGGCGATTAGCTCAGTGGAAGAGCGCTTCCTTCACACGGAAGAGGTCGCAGGTTCAATCCCTGCATCGCCTATATTTCTGCCCTTCTGCTCTATCCTTTTAAAACACTCCGCATCCCTTATATTGTCATATGTCCTTGATGTCTTTATATACCGCCAGTTGTTATATCCTTTTTCTATAGCTTTTTTTAACCATTTGCACGTCTCCTCAGCATCATTTTTTGCTGCATATAGCTCTGCCATGCTGTTTAAGGCATAGATATTGTTTGGATTGAGCTCTAAGGATTTTTTTATGTCAGCTTCAGCTTCTTTAAGCATTCCCATCATCATATATGCAAAGCCCCTGTTGTTGTAAGGAATGCCGTTTTTAGGCTTAAGCCCTATCGCCTTTGTAAAGTCTTCAATTGCAAGCTCATACTGACATGTCTGTATGTAGGAATTGCCCCTGTTGTTGTATGGAGTAAAGAAATCGGGCTCAAGCCCTATTGCCTTTGTGAAGTCAGAGATTGCAAGGTCATATTGTCCGTTGTAGTAATATGAAAAGCCCCTGTTCACATAAAAAGCAGGGTTGTCAGGGTCTGCCTTTATCTGTTTTGTAAACCTGAGAATATCAAGCTCGTGTTTAAGTTTTTTCACCTGAAAATACCTCTAATCTGTCATTCCCGTGTAAACGGGAATCCAGTTTTTTAGTTCTCTGGATTCCTGCTTTCGCAGGAATGACATTTTCATTTTCTTTTGTGCCGATTAATTGGCATGTGTGTTTCTTATTCGTTTGAAATTATTATAGAATTTGGTATATTTATTTGCAAATGCCATTCCACAATCTGTAATCAAGCAAAGCAGGGGTCCCCAAAAACAGAGATAGAGAATTGTTATCCCAT
>DBNT01000073.1:19552-19935 GCA_002299835.1 Nitrospiraceae bacterium UBA665
ATGCGATAAGATTATTTATCTGCCTGTTTTTCTGCTGAATATAAAAGGTGATACCGAAGTTGCCCCTAAACGGTGCGACGGTTCGGCTCTAAGCCAAAGCACTCAATAATTGAGTGCTCGGTCGAGCATCAAAATTTGGTGCTCTGAGTATCGCCGCTAAAGGCTTTTCAGCCACACCTGCTTTGCTATTGTAAATGCTTGGCTACGGATTATAGATACTCCCAAAAACAGAGTAGAGAATTGTTATCCCATTATTGCCACCCCAGAAAGTCTGCGACTTTCTGGGGACCCCGTAAATCCCCCTCCCCTTGCGGGACGTATTGTCAAAAATTATTTCCCCCCTCCCCTTGCGGGAGGGGGTGAGGGGGAGGGGTAACCTTAAA
>DBNT01000085.1 GCA_002299835.1 Nitrospiraceae bacterium UBA665
TCTCTATCTCTGTTTTTGGGTGGTTCTGATCTAAAAACTCACTTGACAATATTATATATTTTTTTTATTATAACTTTATAGCAAATAAGTCTCATTAGCTAATAAATTACGGAGAGGGGTTAATGATTGAATTCTTTTATAAAGGCGGTCTGTTGATGTATCCCATTTTAGTCGGCTCTATATTGACCGTTGCATTTGGCATGGAGAGGGCATTTCATTACATAAGGGCAAGAAGTAGAAACGGGGCATTATCAAAAATCAAATCACTAATTAAACAAGGTCAATATGATGAGGCGCACACATTGGCAAAAGAGACTCCTGGCCCTATATCGGCTGTTATTGTTGAGGCTTTATGCCATAGGGGGAAAACGCAGCTATTGATAGAAGAGGCACTATCTTTAAAGGGTTCCAGTGAGATTAAAAAACTTGGCAAGAACCTGCATATCCTTGAACTTACAGGCCGCATAACTCCCCTGCTTGGGCTTTTAGGCACTGTTATTGGTATGGCAAAGTCGTTTAAAAATATTGCGGCAGTACAAGGCCCTGTTGATCCGTCTGTTTTGGCAGGTGGGATATGGGAGGCTCTTATAACTACAGTAGCAGGATTATGTGTGGCAATACCAGCTCTTATCCTTCATCACATATTTGAAGACAAAGTTAAGAATTTTGCCTATCTGATGAAGCATTACGGGGCAGAAACAATAAGCTTGATTAGAGCTGATATTGGAGTTGATAAATGATAGAGTTTGATGAACATGTCTCAGAGAAAAGGGCTATGGATTTAGCGCCGTTGATAGATGTGGTCTTTTTACTGCTTATCTTTTTTTTACTCACATCTATCTTTGTAAAGCCATCCATACCCCTTGATCTCCCTGAGTCAGAAGTTGCAAAGGTAATGGATAAGCCGGAGGTTTTTGTAATAATTAAGAAAGATGGCACTGTTCTACTTAATGACACTGAGATTCCATTGCTTAAACTTTATGCAGCTTTATCTAACCTCTATAGCGGCACATCAAGCAGGGACTTACAACTTATTTCAGACAAAGATGTGCAATTCGGGAGGGTTGTTGAGGTTATGGATATAGCAAAAAAGGCAGGGGCTGAAAACATATCAATCCTTACTGAGAGAAAGAGGGCAAGGAATGAGAAGCTTTAATGTAGGCATTGTGCATATTGCTTTTTTATTTTCTTTAATTTTTCATATAGCTATTTTATCAATGAACATAAATGTGGATAGACCTGATGCTATGCCAATTGAGATATTTAAAATAAGGTATTCGCCTCAGGTAGAAGAGAGAAGGCAGATTAAGGAAATAGATATGGTCAAGGCGCCAGAGAAAAAACAAAGAGAAAAGCCAAAAGAGATACCAAAGGAAACTCCAGTGAAAATTCCAGAAGAAACGACAAAAGAGATAGCAACGGAAATACCTAAAAAAATAACGACTGAAACGCCAAAACATAATGAGATGTTAAACGAACCGGTAGAGGAAATTACTGCTACAGTAGCGGCAGAAGCAAAGAAAATGCCTGAAATATCCAAGTCGCCAGGCAAAACAGTAAAAGAGGCTACTGCTCAGACAGTAGTCAGCCCAGAGGCAATGCTGGAAATAAAAGAAATCAGCCCTGAAATTGACTTCACATGGATTGCAAAAGAGTTAAGAAATAGAATTGAAGCCATAAAGAGTTACCCTCGCATAGCAAGGAGAATGGGGATTGAAGGCACAGTGGTTATGACTGTAAAGTTTAATAAAATGGGCGAACTTGTTGATGTCCACATCAAGGAATCAGCAGGTCACAGGATATTAGACAGAGATGCTATCTCTTTAGTTAAAAGGGTGAGTCCTTTAAGGCATGGCACTGGAAGGAACATTGTAATAGAATTGCCTATATCGTATAACCTTATTGAACAATAAATTGAGCGATTTTATTAAAGAAACCTTCTTGATTCCCGCTCCCCGATTAAGAACTTCGGGGACAAGTTTCGCGGGAATCGACATGAACCTTTGGCTCACAAAGGAGGACGGAAAATGTCATTGCCCGGCTTGTCCGGGCAATCCAGAAACATAAATGTATAGATTCCCCGAACAAGTCGGGGAATGACAGAATTATTAGAAATCAAATAGTTAGAGGTATTTTAAGGTGAAGACATTTGGAGTTCAATGCTTATATGCAAAGGAAATAAGATGCAAAAAGTGCCGACGCCTGCTAATGAAGGGCGAGATAAAGGCGGTTGAGATTAAATGCCCTAAGTGCGGATATATTCAGACGATAGGGGAGAAGGGAGGTGAGTGCAAAAAGTAAACTTCGATACTTTGACATGCTGACACTAATACAAACGCAATAAACAAATTGACAAAGCGTTTTAGTATTGTCATTCCCGCTTGTCGGGAATCATTCTTAAAGAAAGATGCCGAACAAGTCGGCATGACAGAGCATGTAACATCTCTTATTTCGTTTGTATTAATAATAGGCCCCGCGAGGGCTTATCTAACAACCAGAGGACTTCGAGTCCCAAATAAAAAATATAACAGGAGGTTTGGGATGAAGGTTTTACTGGTTTTTTTGTTTGTTTTGATGTTTGCATTTCTGCCTGTGCAGGCACTGCAGACAGGTAGCCCTGCTTATGCAGCAGAAGAATTAAAAGCAGAGGAGGTGGTTGTTACCGCCACAAAAACAGAGGCTGAGGTTAAAGATGTGCCAGCTTCTGTCACCGTAATAACAAAAGAGGAGATAAAGGCAACAGGTGCGGAAAAATTAAGGGATATTTTCAAACTTGATTCAGGGATAATATTAACCCGTTCAAGGGGCAGGGATTTTCCATCTATAAGAGGGTTTGGCTCCCAGCATGTTCTAATACTGATAGATGGGAAAAGACTATCAGGGGAGGTTGATCAGGACTTTGAACTTGACAGAATAACTCTTGAAAATGTGGAAAGGATTGAGATTCTAAAGGGTCCTGCAAGCGCCCTTTATGGAACAGATGCCCTCGGAGGCGTTATAAACATCATTACAAAGACCCCTGATAAGTTTGCATTGGAGCTGACCCCTAAGTTTGGCGCTTACAGCGGCGGCAGGGGCGAAAGGCAAAGCCTATCTTTTTACACAGGCGGTAAACTCGGCAGGTTTGGCATAACCATATCCGGACAATTTACAGATGCAAGACCTTATTTTAGAGAAGATCAAACCACCCTTCTGGAAGACAGGGAGCAGAAGAATCTTGGACTGAAACTCAGCTATGACCTTACTAAACATACGCAGATCATCTTTGATGTGGCTCATATGAAGGAGGATACCGAAAGCCGCGTCTTAAGTAGAAATGTCCTCCAAAAAGATATAAACGATAACGAAAGATACGACCTTTCTGCTGCCTTATCCCATAAATCACCTGACCTTGAGTATTTCATAAGGGGCTATCTCTCAAAATATGACAAAGACTATGAAAACAGAACATTAGCTACAAACACATTGAATGCATTTGATACTGCAAAGGTTGATAGATATGTAGTGGAGGGTAGAATCACAAAGGAACTAATAAAAAACAATCTCTTCACATTTGGCGCAGAATACAGAAGGGAATCTCGTAAAGGAACAAGGCTTAACACAGGCAAAGACCCCTTTACAGCAGTTAGAGAAGGGGTAACAAGAACCGGTTCAAAGGCTGACATTGATTACTGGGCAATTTATATTCAAAACGAGTGGCAGGTTACGGATAAACTGCTCATCATCCCAGCTTTAAGATACGATGACAGTGATAAATTTCAAAGCAATATAAGCCCTAATCTCGGCATTACCTACAAAATCCTGCCCAATCTCAGGGCAAAAGCCAACTATGCTCACGGCTTTAAAACTCCATCTCCAAGGGAGTTGTATATTGAGTTCAGACATCCAGGCCCAAGGTACATAATTAGAGGCAATCCAGATGTGAAATCAGAGAAATCAATCTCGTATGAGTTCTCTGTGGAAGGAGAAGCAGGCATTTTTTCAGGAAAGGTCGGTTATTTTTACAATGATGTCCAAGACCTTATAGGGACTGTGGAGGTAATCCCCCCGCCTGCCGGAACTCCTGCGGGATGGAGAGTATTTACATATCAAAATATTGCAAAGGCAAAAATACAGGGCATAGAGGCTGAACTGGGGCTTTCTCTTACAGAAGAGATTTCATTGAGAGCCAGCTATACCTACCTTGATGCAAAGGATGATGTGCGAAATCAAAGACTTCTTATGCGTCCGAAACATAAGCTTGTTACAAAGCTTGGTTATAACAATAAGCAACTCGGACTTAGAGGAAATATCTGGGGCGAATACATTGGCGATAATCTTTGGGCAAGGGCTACAGCAACCACACCTGAAATAATAAAGGATTATACCCTATGGAATCTGAGCCTTTCAAAAGACATCTCAAGGCATGTTGAACTTTATGCAGGCGTGGATAATCTTTTCAATAAAAAAGACCATGACATCCCGCTTGCAGGGGCATTTTATCACGGCGGAGTAAGGATGAAGTTTTAAAACTAAAAAACAAGGAGTAACATATGAGAAAAACGGCACAAAAAGAGATTAAAGATTTTATTAACAACCACACATGGGCAACCCTCTGCACGGTGAGTGCAGAGGGTAATCCCTATGCCATTGAGTTTAATTACTTCTTGCTTGATGGCTATATATGCGGTTTGATAAAGCCTAACGGCACAACTGCAAAAAACATCGCTGTAAATCAGAATATCTGCCTCAAGATGTGCAGGACAGATGAGTCATCCAGAGAGTTTACCCCGTTAGAAAGCGGGGTAAAAGCCCCATCCTTTCTAACGGGGTTTACCGCAGCATCTGTCTTTGGCAAAGGCGAATTTGTGCATGACGAAGACGGGGTAATTAAAGGCTGGGATTTGCTCGAAGATAGGCTCAAGCTCCCAAAAGGGACTTATGAAAAATTCAAAGAAAAATTTATCAAAAAGAAAAACAAATATCCAATGTTTAGAATGAAGCCTGAAAAAATGACAGGCATAACAACAACGGCAGTAACGAGTAACAAGTAACGAGTTTAATAGGAGGTTTAAGATGCAGGAACTTTATGAAGAGATAAAAATGACAGCTTATGAACTTTATGAACAAAGGGAAATGACGCACGGTTATGACTTTGACGATTGGCTTCAGGCAGAGAGGATGGTAATTGGAAAAAATATTGCAGCCAGACCGGCGCCAAAGACCGATACCCCAAAGACCAATAATAAGGAAAGGAAGTCAAACACCAGCAAAACAAAGAAAAAAGGGGACTCAGATTGAGTGGGTAAATAGTATTCCCTCCCCCTTGACTGGAGGTAAATAGCATCCCCTCCCCCTTGACGGGGG
>DBNT01000001.1 GCA_002299835.1 Nitrospiraceae bacterium UBA665
GAGAGTCTCTCCCGTCAAGGGGGAGGGAATCAAGAGAGTCTCTCCTGTCAAGGGAGAGGGAACAGTTTTAGAATTTCTAAATCGGGATTTGGGTTGACAAATGTAATATCATTATAATATTATAAAAATCAGGGTAAGGAAGCTTTTGCCGCCGAAATGCTGCCTTATTGTCAGTCCTGCTATTAAGACAAGGCTTACAGTTACAAAAGATATGATAGGTAATGTCAAATCTGCGTGCCTGTCTGCTGTGCCACCGGCACAGGCAGGTATGCAAAAGCTTTACAGCTTTTAGCTTAAAAAACTTTTGACATAAATATGATAGAAAAGGAGGTGAAACAATGGAAGGAATTAATCAGTGGCTTATTGAGCTGAACAAAAACAGCCCTGTATGGTATGGGATTGTCACAGTTTTAACAATGGCTGGTATCGGCATAATTATAGCTGTGGCTACAGAGATAATTTTTAAAATCTTCAGAGTTAAAGGTGAGAGGATAGACATTCATCACTAATTTTTTAAGGAGGAAAGAGTGGAGTTTATAGTTTTGAAATTAGTTCCTATTATGGTTACAGTCCTGATGCTTTTTATTGGCATGGCTTTGGCATTGTTAGCAGGTAATATATCAGGCATGATTATCAAAAAACTTTTAGGCGTAGGAGGCAAATAGAAATGGATATTCCATTTACAGGCCAGATATATTTGCCAATATCAGGCGTAGAAATAATGGCATGGAAGCTTATTTTGCTCGGTTTTACGGTTGGTGTAATCGGAGGATTTTTTGGTATAGGCGGTGCTTTTATGGTAACCCCTGCGCTGAATGTTTTTGGATTCCCAATGGCATATGCAATTGGCACAGACATGGCGCATATAGCAGGTAAATCTATAGTTGCAACTGCAAAGCACAGGAAATTCGGCAATGTTGATATGAAGCTCGGGGTCATAATGATTATAGGAACTGCTATAGGCATTGAATTAGGAGCTACTTTTATTATGTGGCTTGAAAAGGTAGGACAGGTAGATGTTGTAGTAAGATACACATATATGGTGCTGCTGTTTGGGCTTGGCACTTACATGCTTTATGAATATTTAAAGCTTACAAAGGGAATTGCCCATGAGAAAAAATATGTTAGCGATGCCAGCAGGTCTGGACTTGCAATTAAAATGCAAAATCTTAAAATTCCGCCAATGATAAATCTCAAAGTCTCTGGTTTTTCTATATCAATATGGGTGATACTGACAGTTGCAGCAATTACAGGTTTTGTAGCAGGTTTTTTAGGTGTTGGTGGAGGCTTTATAAGAATGCCTGCATTGATGTATGTGATTGGCTCTCCAACAAAAATTGCAGTAGGAACAGACCTTTTTGAGGTTATGATATCCGGTGCATATGGGGCTTTTTCTTATGCAATTAAAGGAAGGGTTGAGCTTATCGCTGCAGTAATTATGCTTGTCGGAGCTGCAGTTGGCGCACAGTTTGGAACTCTTGCAACTCAGTATGTAAAAGGGCTAAAGATACGACTGTATTTTGCAGTTACTATGCTGCTTGCAGGTGTTTCCGTAATATTTAAGCATATAGGAGGCACTTATAAGGCAGTATATAGCGATAATTTGAGCGCATGGGTTAAGGTGCAGTCACAGTTTATTGAGTGGGCGCAAACAGAAGGTGCAAACCTCACACCGAAGGTTCAGGTCAGAGACTGGATATTGCTGAATGAAGACGTTGTAAAAGGCTGGATTGCACAGCAGTCTGATATAATACAGAATGCGGTTATAATGGAGGCAGTGTGGAATAGCTACTCAGGCTATCTTATGCTGGGGGCAGCCTGCGCATTGAGCGCCCTGATAATTGTAAAAATGCTTCAGGGTATAAAATCAGAAAAAAGGCTTGCAGTTCATGCAAAGACAGGAGTAAAGGAGGACAAATGAAAATACTTGTGCCTGTAGATGGTTCAAAGCATGCCCAAGAGGCGTTAGACATTGCCCGTGACTATGCAAAACTGAAAAATGCAGATATATATATTGTCACAGTGGTGCCCATTATTGAGAGCATTGGTCTTGAGGTTTTTCCTTCTGAACAAGAAAAAATAAAGGCAAGCATGAGATCCCACGCAGAGACTATTGTAAATCAGGCATGCGGTTTTTTAAGCGTTGACTACCGAAGGAGTCATTGCAAAACTATAGTTGCCTCACATTCTGTTCCTGACGCAATAGTAGATTATGCGGCTAAAGAAAAAATAGATGTTATAGTAATTGGCAGTCGTGGTCTTGGCAAATCATCAAGATTCAAAATGGGTAGTGTTGCCTCAAAAGTGGTAAAGCACTCTCCGTGCTCAGTATATGTAGTAAAAATGCCCGAATGACAGTTGCTTGATGCCCCCCAATAAGCGATAAGGATAAGCCTCTTAAATGAGGCTGTCTTTATCGCTATACAACAAACCTAATTTCTCAAATCTCAAATCAGCCGGCATCTTCTTTAACAATTATATATGTCAGGCATGACCATAATCCGTAAAGAAACATTTGCAAAAAAATAGCGCAGTAGTGCAGCAGAGCAGTAGTTAAAGTAAGGAAAATAAGGCTCTTTCTCATATTGAGTGGGTAAATAGCATTCCCTCGCCCTTGACTGCAAGCAAATAGCATTCCCTCCCCCTTGATTCCGGA
>DBNT01000042.1 GCA_002299835.1 Nitrospiraceae bacterium UBA665
GGATAACAATTTTCTATCTCTGTTTTTGGGATAAAGTATATAGAAAAGCCAGATTAAGGAAAGGAGGTGATATTGTGAAAAAAACTATTAGTGTAATAGTGGCAGTAGCTCTTGTGCTTACGGTTATAACCGGCGCTATGGCATTTGGACCTGGAACCGGCATGGGAAGGGGCTATGGCATGGGGCATAATATTGCACCTGAGGATGCTCAGAAGTTTGCCGAATTTCAAAAAGAGATATTACCGCTCCGTCAGAAGATGTTACAGTTGAGAACCGAGTTAATGACAATCAGAACGCAGACACCGGTTAACTGGGATGCTGTAGCAGCCAAGAAAAAAGAGATGGTAGATGTAAAGATTGAGATTCAGAAAAAGGCTGCTGAAGCAGGCATTACAAAAGGTTTTGGCTCTGGCACTTGCAGAGGAGGCATGGGTAAAGGTATGATGGGAATGGGCAGAATGTAAAAACCACATGAACAGTGAATCCCGTGATTCGTGTCCGTTATCCGTGAACGGACACGAATCACGGAAAAATCCGGACACGGAATACGGATATTTACCGAAAATGAAAATATTTATCATAGCTACTTATTTGCTGCTGTTTTCATTGGTGTATGCCAAAGCTGACATTGCTGAAAAGTACGATGAAAACACAGAGATGACAATAAAAGGCTCTGTAATAGAGATAGTGCATGACAGAAGAAAGCCAGTTGTCGTTAAGCTAAAGGCTGGTGACAACATTTATAATATTGTTACAGCGCCGGCATGGTATTTATCAAAAGAATCTATCACTTTTAGTTCTGGCGATGTGCTTATGGTGACAGGCTCAAGATACTTTAGCAGAGATGGCATTTTGTATCTTATTGCCAAACAAGTAAAAAATCCCGAAACAGGGGCGCTGTTTATTTTAAGGGATTTTCAGTGCAGACCTATGTGGAGAGGTCACAGAATGCACAACAGACACCTGCCGTGATAAAATAGCGTTGAACGTTGTGCGTCAACGCGTTGAGCGTAATGTATTGTGCGCACGACTCTCCGACGCTTAACGCATGGCGGAGGCATATTTGGCAAGGCGAACAGCAGTAAGTTTTGAAGACGGTATTATAAAATCAGTGTTTTTTTAAATGCTATCTGAAAGATTAGATGCTTCCTGTAGAATCTCAGGCAAAATTACATCGAGAAACTCTGAGGGATCGAGTATCTTTAAAGGATAACCACCTTTCCTGCCTGCTTTTATCAAACCCTTATCTCCTGTCACAAAAAAATTTGCCCTGCATTTCAATGCCGATACAAGCACAGGTATGTCCTTTCCAGGAATATGTTCTGAAATCTTTTTGATTTCGCTCATTAAGGGGAGGGGAACAATTTCAAGCTTGAGCAGGGGGAAATATGCCCTGTATATAGGCAATAAATCGGGCGCTTTTTTACGAAGGTTTCTTTCTATTTCCATAACATTGTATTGTCCGGTGGCGCCTGCTACGAAGGGCATATTTAGAGAGAGAATATCAAGGATAATGCATGGAGCGCCTTTGTCTGAAAAGAAACCGGACAGGATAACATTGGAATCCAGAAAGACCTTAATTCTTTTTTCTGCCATAAAGCTCCTTATATAGTTCCTCTCTCTCCTCTTTTAGACCGGACAGGACTTCTTCTGCAGAAAGCCTTGCTGCCTTCAATATTCTCTGTATCTGTCTCCTCGCTTCTTCGATTTCAAGCTTTCTGGGCGTGATAATAATTGAGTCTCCAACAGGAATTATGGTAACACTTTGTCCTTCCTCCAGACGGCTTACCTCGCGGATTTTTTTAGGAATGGTTAACTGCCCACGAGCTTTTATTTCGGCAGCCGACGCCTTGATTGCATCCATCGCACACCTCCTAATGGTTTTATTTTCTGATTTCAGAATATCATATTTCAGAAAATAATGCAAACAACAAAGCATGGTTGACCTCGTCATATTGTAATGATTTTACTGTGCAGCCCTTCCCCTCCTTCCCAAACCTCTGTCTTTTTGATATACTGTCATTAATAAATCATACAAGAGGATTTTATGCTTGTAATCATTGAAAATCTTAATGTGCGGAATAAGGCTTACATTTATATTTCCCCCCTTTAGCAAAGGGGGGCGAGGGGGGATTTTAAGGTGAAATATGCTTAAACTTAGAGACGGCATAATAGAACTTTATAAAAAAGTTGCCACATCCATTCCCAGCGATGTGGAAGAGGCATTGAAGAATGCTTATTCAAATGAGACATCTTATCTTGCAAAAGAGTCTTTGAATATAGTTCTTCAAAATATTAAGATTGCGAGGACAGGATTGCGCCCTATATGTCAAGATACGGGTTTCCCTGTTTTTTATGCAAAGGTTCCCAAGGGATTAAGCCATAAGCTCATAAAGGAAGTGATAATAGATGCAACGCAAATAGCTACAAAAAAAATACCGCTTAGACCAAATGCTGTTGATACGGTTTCAGAGCAGAATACGGGTGACAATGTAGGAGAGCATTTCCCTCTTATTTACATGGAAGAAACCGAAGAACAGTCGCTTACTGTTGACCTCATGCTAAAAGGAGGAGGCTGTGAGAATTTAGGGCAGACATATAAGCTACCAGCTTCGTTGAGTGTTGAGAGTTGTAGCGTTATAGCGAAAGAGGAAAATTTAACGCTCAACGCTGAACGCAATAACGCAATAACGGTTCTGGCTGAACGGGATTTTGAGGGGGTAAGGAGGTGTGTATTAGATGCTGTTTTTAAAGCACAGGGCAGGGGATGCCCTCCATATACAATAGGAATTGCAATAGGCGGAGCAAAGGATCAGGTAGCATTTCTTTCAAAGAAGCAGTTGATGAGAAGGATTTCAGACATACACTCTAATGCTGCAATAGCCGAATTCGAAAATAAAATCCTGAACAATATCAATAACCTTGGCATAGGCACAGCAGGTTTAGGCGGTATTACTACTGCCATAGGAGTAAAGATTGCAACTGCCCATAGGCATCCGGCTTCATATTTTGTTGATGTATCATTTTCATGCTGGGCAAATAGAAGGGGAAGGTTGATATGGTGAGTGAGTCAAGAGTCAGGAGTCAAGAGTCAGGAGTCAGAAGACTAAATACACCGCTGTCAAAAGAAGATGCTTTGAGTCTCATAGTTGGCGATATGGTGTTGATAAACGGTTTGATTGTTACAGGAAGGGATAAGGTTCACAAATTCCTCATCCATGAAATGCCTGATAAGAAGGATATTCCCTTTGACCTTGAAGGCGGAATAATCTATCACTGCGGCCCTATAATCAAAAAGGTGGACGATGCCTATAAATTAATTGCAGCAGGACCGACAACGAGCATGAGGGTAGAGATGTATGAGGCTGGGGTTATTAAGGCATACGGCATAAGGGGCATTATAGGCAAAGGCGGAATGGGAGAAAAGACACTTCAGGCAATGAAAGAATATGGCTGTGTGTATTTGCACACAGCCAGTGGCGCTGCAGCATATCTTACTGACAGGATTACCGCTGTTACAGATGGATGGAAGGTAGAAGAATTCGGCATGCCGGAGGCGATGTGGTTACTGAAAGTGGAGGATTTTCCTGCAATAGTAACAATGGATGCCTATGGAAACAGTTTGCACAGAGATGTGGAGAAGATTTCTATTGAAAAATTAAGGCAAATGTGGCAGAATGAGTAAAACTCGTTATTCGTTATTAGTTATTCGTGTTTTTAGATAAACTAATAACTAATAACGAATAACTAAACATAGCGACATAAATCAGTAACAGCGTCATTCCCCGACTTGATCGGGGAATCCAGTGTTTTCAATGACTTCTGGATTGTCCGGTCAAGCCGGACAATGACAAAATGGTTATGACTTTTGACGCTGTGTATAATAAACGATTGAAACGAGGGAGGTGAGCCATATGCAGGCAATATCAGCAGGCATTAGTTCTACTTTAAAGACATTGATAGATGAACTCAAAGACGCATGTCTTGAGAATCTAAAACTCATAAATCAACTCGAAATTGAGCATTTAACTGAAGACCAATTAGAAGAAATCCTCGGGGAATTATCTGTCTCTGCTATGCATTTACAAATGCACGCTAATTTTGTGAATGAAGAAATAGATAAGATGGATTAAAGACATGTTTTTTATAGCTGGTGGAACTGGATTTATTGGCAGTTATTTGGTTCGGGTGCTTGCTGGCGGCGGCTACAACACGCGGTGTTTGGCAAGAAACCCTGAAAAGGCAGAAATATGTAAAAAAATCGGTCACGAGGCTGTTATCGGGGATATTACAGACAGGGAAAGCCTGAAGGGTAAGCTTGACGAATGTGATGTTGCAGTCCACCTCGTCGGCATTATAGAAGAAAAGGGTGATATGACCTTTGAGCAGGTACATGTTAAAGGGACAGTGAACTTTGTAGAAGAAGCTCAAAATGCAAAGGTAAAGCACATATTCTATCAGAGCGCCCTCGGTGTTAAAGGCAAGGACGAGTTGCAAGTAACAAGTAACGAGTTAGATAATTTAAAATTTAAAATTCAAAATTCAAATCAAAACTCGTCACTCGTTACTCGTCACTCGTTACTGTCTTTTAAGTATTACAAAACAAAGGCTGAGGCAGAAGAGATTGTAGCAACAAGCGGCATCCCGTATACCATTTTCAGGCCGTCTCTTGTTGTGGGCAAAGGGGACGGGTTTACAGAGAAACTGAAAGGGCTTATAAAACTGGGACCTTTTGTGCCTATTCCGGGCAGCGGCAATGCAAAATTTCAGCCTATATATGTGGAAGATTGGGTGAAGTGTTTTCTGAAGGTTTTTTCACCCCCCATAATCCCCCCCTTTGCAAGGGGGGGGTGGGGGGGTGGTACCGCATCACGCATCTATGAGTTTGGCGGCCCCGAGCATCTTACATACAATGAAATAGTATATCAGACTATAGAAGCAATGGGTATAAGCAAGCCTGTAATACACCTGCCGATGAACCTTGTAAAATTGAGCCTGCCTTTTTCCGGCATAACAAAAGTTATAGGCAATTTAGCTGGCAAACAGATTCCGTCTGTTACAAGCGAGCAGTTGAGACTTCTTCAATCAGACAACATCTGCGATAGAGATTCTGTAGAAAAGTCTTTCGGGTTTACCCCGATGACATACAAAGAGGCGCTGAAAAAGTTTATAGCTAACAATTAACGATGAACTGATAACGGAGAACGAAATTATGGCTACAACCAGGGTATGCGAGTTAATGACAGCAGATGTCATTACTATATCTAAAGATGCAAAATTAATCGATGTAATCGAAAAACTCGCAAATTACAACATAAGCAGTATAGTTGTAGCAGAAGGGTCTGTGCCTATAGGAATAATTACCGAAAGAGACATAGCACGGATAGTAATTTCAGAACAAGCCTTAAATGATACTCCAGTATCCAAATTTATGTCGTATAACCCGGTTATGGTTTATAAAAATGCTGACATTATTACTGCCCTTGATATAATGGAGAGAAACCGCATCAGAAGGCTTATCGTAACAGACAGAAACGAAAAGCTCACGGGAATAGTAACTTATTCGGATATTCTCAGAAAACTCGAAGAGGAATTTTTTAAGGTCCATACCACGATTGATTCTATAACTACCAAAGAAATCCTTAAGGCAGGGACTGATGATACGCTGAAAGCAGTTATTGACAGGATGTCTGCCGAAAAAAAGAGTTGCATACTGATAGTTTCCGGAGAATCGACTCTGGGCATTATAACGGAAAGGGATATAGTAAAATACCTTCTTAAAAAGACGCCTTTGGATGCGCCTGTAGGCAGCCTTTGCACCAGAAATATAATATACGCAAATCGTAATACTTTGCTTTATGAAGCCATAAAGATTATGAATGAACGAGGCATAAGACATCTCGTAGTTGTTGATGAGAAATTGCAGTTGAGAGGAATAGTGACCCAGACAGACATAATAAACCTTCTCCATGACAATGTAACAAAGGGCATAAGGGATCAGCTTCAGAGGTTTAAAGAATCCCTTGATATGATTCAGACAGGTTTTATAGAGTTTGAACTGAACGGCGAGGGGACTATATTGTGGATAAACAGGCACGGCGCACGGGTGCTTGGTTTTGACAGTGTTGACAGCGCCATAGGCAACTCATTTGCAGGATTATTGAAAAACATGGGGCAGTGGCAGGAATTTGTGGACAGGATAAACAAGAGGCCAGCGGCAATGACATTTATATTCCACCTTAAGGACAAGGTGATAGACTGTTCTTTCAGGGTCAGGCAATTTACTGTCAGCGGCATATTTAAAGACATAACAGAAAGGTTTGTCGAAAACGAATGTGTGAGGAGCGAGAGAAACCGGTTTGAAAAGATTTTAAAGATGCTGTCAGAAGGTCTTATTATTTATAATAAAGACGGTTTTATAAAGGACATAAATGAAGTTGCATTATCAATGCCGGGCATCACAAAGGACCGGGCAGTAGGACAGCCTTACAATTCTCAGGAGTTTGCTTTTATAGATGAAAATGGGAATATTCTTAGCAAGGATGATATGACAGTATGCCGTGTGATTAAGACAGGCATTCCTGAAAAAAATGTGATAAGGGGAATAAGAAAGCTGGATGGCTCTACCCTTTGGTTTACCGAGAGTGCAACTCCTTTGTTTAATGAAAACAGGCCGGAAAACGGACTTGAAGAGATTATCCATGTGCTTGCCGATATTACGGAGCTTTATAATCTCCAAAAGACAAGCAAGAAGATTCTGGAGACGGCAAAGGAAGGATACTGGGAAGTGAGGCTGGACGGAAAAATTCTTAATGCAAATAAGGCATTGTCCGGACTTTTAGGATACGGCATGGACGAACTGATTGGTAAAAGCATATTTGACCTCGTAGATGAAGATAACAAAAGAATATTTAAACAGGCGCTGGAAAGAAGGAGAGAAGGGGTATCGGAAAGTTATGAGATAACGCTTAAGCATAAAAACAGCTCTGATGTTTATGCCATTGTATCGGCATCACCCCGGACAGATGCCTTTGGAATGGTGCAGGGGGCATTTGCCTTTATAACTGACATCACAGATATTAAATCCACGCATAATACGCTACATACAATAGCGTCTTTTTATAAGGATCTTTCACGCGCATTATCGGAGAATGAAGCATATGAAATATTTAAGCATTATCTACTTTCTATTAGAAAAGGCAATTCAGCAATTAATGCTGTTTATCTCATAAATATAGACAATAATAACCGTAAGGTAGAAGATGTAATAAGTTTTAGTGATTCCGCCAATGATTCCGCCAATGATTCCGGAAGACATGAGGTTTATGGATTTCCAGGACTTGATAGCTGCAAATCTTATATATATGCAGGAAATTTTGTTGTTAATGATATTTCAAAAGAATATGCCTGCCCGCATCACAGAGTAAAGGCAAATGCCGGCAGTTATAGCTGTTTCTCGATAAATATCGGAGGTTCAATAGGCAGCATTCTCCATCTTTACAGCAGGCAGCCCGGTTTTTTTACAGAAGAGATAAAGGAGACAATAGAAAGTTTTATAGCCCTGTTTGCCCCTGTTATAAACAATATGAGACTGCTGGAACTTAACAGAAATCTGGCTCTCATAGACCCGCTTACGGGCCTGTATAACAGGAGATATCTGGAGGCATTTATGGAAAAGCAAATGGCAATAGCAGACAGAAATAATCAGCTTTTAAGCATGGTCATACTGGATATAGACAATTTTAAAGACTTCAACGATACCTACGGACACGAGGCAGGGGATATGGCATTGAGGAGCATTGCCCATGCCATAGGCAAGAATATCAGGGTGTCAGATATAGGGGTGAGATATGGCGGCGAGGAATTTATAATCGTCCTGCCAAATACGAATAAGGTCACTACATTGGAAGTAGCAGAGAGAATAAGGACTACCATCGAAAGCGCTCCTGTAGCTATAGACCGTTCCCCGATTAAGAACTTCGGGGACAAGGATAAAAGAATGTTTGTAACTGCAAGCCTTGGGGTCGCTACTTATGGCATCGATGCAAACAGCTTTGATGCATTGCTCATAAGGGCTGACAATGCCCTTTACGAAGCCAAAAAGGCAGGCAAGAACAGGATATGTATGGCGTAAAACAAGCGATAGGTTATGGGCGATAGATTATAGAAAATTAAGACTGTTAAGGTATGCCTTCCATTCTATTGGAAGCATATGTTTTTTCTTGCTATTGCACTCCTTGCAGGCTGTAACGACATTGCTCTTTGTAGATTTGCCACCCCTGATGAGCGGGACAATGTGGTCCATGGTGAGTTCCTTTGGATGGATTTTTGAGTTGCAGTAGTAACACCTACTATTAGCACATTTCCTTTTCCACCATGTGCTCTTGCGGAGTTCACGGGCTATTCTTCTTTCTCTCTTTATATCTTCATCTATAACTTCTGAAACAAACTGCATAAATCCGTTGTCCGTTTTTTATCTTCTCCCTTTCCTTAATTCTTCTTCTTCAAAAAACTTCTTGTAAAGAACCTCCCACTCATTGCTTCCTTCAACAAGTTTCTTTGAGAAAGAATTCAGCTTCCTTCTAACAGCAGCATCAATGTCCTCTCCTATCTTCAATTCGTTTATTATTGTCCTCTTTATTTCCCTCCTCAGCAAGCTGTCATCTTCTTTTAATGTTATTAAACCTTTATCCATCAAGCCCTTAAGAACAACATGGGTCATATGTGTTATCTTGTCGTCAGAAAGCATCATAAAACAATATTTCTCTCTTTAACCAATTTCTGCTTTGTCATGTCAAAGAGCTTCCGGTAATCAAGCCTGCCTTTTTCTATTTCTGTTTCATACTGTTTCAGCATTTTGCGTACTTCCTCGTTTAGTCTATCTTCCACCATAAGTTCTTTAAGTAGGAGATTTTCAGTCTCATTTGTAAGCTCTTCAACCGGAACAACCGGCTCAACGAGATCTTTCTTAATAAGATTGTCAATAATTCGCCTTGCAATAAAAGAGACCCAGCCTTTAGGTATTCTCATACTACCTTTCCATAAACGAAAGAATCGCTATGTTTCTCGCTCTTTTTACTGCTGTGGTAAGCTCCTTCTGATGTGATGAACATGCGCCTGTCATTTTTCTTGAGAGTATTTTTCCGCGGTCTGTTGTATAGCTTCTCAGTGTCTTTATATCTTTATAGTCAATAAATGGCGCTTTATCAGCACAAAACCTGCAAAACTTTCTTCTCTGAAATCGCTTTTGCTGCATTGTATCTCCTTTCTTATTTTCGTTTATTGCGTTATAGAGTTATAGAGTTATAGGGTTAAAATAATTTTCATTTGCGCTATAACGCTCAACGCTTCACGCTATAACTTTATCTTTAAAATGGTTCTAAATCTGTGATTTCTTCCGGTGGTGCAGTATTGGAAAAATCCGCATCAGAAGCAGCAGCTTGACCACTGTTGCTTGCGCCACCTACTTTTGATGATTCTCTTTTGGGCAAAAACCTTACATTATTAGCTACAACCTCAAACTTGTTTTTCTGTGCACCGTCTGACTCCCATTTCCTCTCTCTCAACCTTCCTTCCACAAGCACTGGATTCCCTTTGCCCAGATATTGTCCTGCCGCTTCAGCCTGCCTGCCAAAAACAACAGCGTCTATAAAAAGTGTGTCATCTTTCATCTCATCGCCTTGCTTGTATTTAGATGTTACAGCAAGCCTCATAGTTGTAACCGGAGTCCCGGACGGAGTATATCTGACATCGGGGTCTTTAGTCAGATTACCTATCAATATAATCCTGTTAAACATCAGACTTCTGCAGCAGCAGGAGCAGCCGAGATCTCAGTTGCCTGAGTGCTCGGTGTCCGGACATCTGCTGCCTTCCTTACAATCTCAGGCAATGCCTCTACCTGTTTTTTGCTGAGTCTTATGATCATGAATTTTAAGACAGGATCAAAGATTTTAAAATAGTCTTCAATTTTTTTTGGGGTAGATACCCCTGCCTTAAAAATAAACAGAACATAAATGCCCATTTTATGCTTGCTTATTTCATAGGCAAGTTTTTTTTTGCCCCAATTGTCAGTTGACAATACTTCACCGCCTGAGCTTGCTACAACATCTGTAATCTTGTTGATAGCGGATTTCAGGCCTTCTTCATTAAGGGAAGGATTCAGTATAACTATGTTTTCGTAAATATTCATAACACCTCCATATGGATTTAAAGCCCCTCTCCTGAAATAAATTCAGGACAAGCTTAAAAAGAAAGGGCATGGAGACCCATACCTATTTTTCAAAGAAAAACAGATATGGGATAACCTTAGTTTATAACATATAAAAAACTATAAAATCAAATTAATTTTCAAGTTTATATTCCTTTATTTTTTTATTCAGAGTGTTTCTGTTAATTCCAAGCAGTTTTGCAGCCCTGAGGCAGTTTCCATTAGATTCTTTTAAAACAATGCTTAAAAGCGACTTCTCTACTTCCGACATTACTGTTTTATGCAGTTTCAAATTTTCGATATTTGACATTTTGCCAATAAAGCCGTTGAGCCTGCTTTCCAGAAATTCCCTGACAGACATTTGCTTCAGTCTCTGGAGATTTTCCATTATAGATATCCTATCGGATGCTCTTTCTATGGTTATCTTTAATTCCTCAATATTTAGAGGACTTCTCAGGCAATAGTAAGCGCCAGCTTTTATGGTTTCAATAACTGTATTTATAGAACTGTGCCTCGGCAAAACCATAATAACAAGAGAGTCAGGAGCAGCAGTTTTTATTTCTCTTAAAAAATCCCGCCAGACATCTGGGGCTGCAAGCAGAATAAGTTTAAATCTGTCAATAGATTTTATCCTGCTTCTCATTGCTGTTTTAACTTCTACTGTATAACCAA
The DNA here is from genome assembly GCA_002299835.1 of Nitrospiraceae bacterium UBA665. GTDB lineage: Bacteria > Nitrospirota > Thermodesulfovibrionia > Thermodesulfovibrionales > Dissulfurispiraceae > UBA665. The sequence continues at coordinate 10,880 of DBNT01000042.1, forward strand.
GAGGAGCAAATACATCCTTAATTTCACGGAACTGACTTTTATCATCGGCCAAGACCAGTATTTTCATATAAGGAGACATAACTTATCGCTCTTAATTTAGCAAATAAGTAAATGAGTTAATAAGTTAATGAAAAATAGTAACTCAATAACTCAATTGCTTAATAACTCAATTGATTCCTGGCAAAAGTGCCCTGCCTTAAACCGGTCTGCCTGTGCGTGTCCGCACGCAGACAGGCAGGATTACACTATACCATATACCATAAAAAAATGAAATACAATTCCGTGCCCAAATCCCGATTTAGAAAT
>DBNT01000163.1 GCA_002299835.1 Nitrospiraceae bacterium UBA665
TTCACTGTCACCTTTTATATTCAGCAGAAAAACGCGCAGATAAATCATCTTATCGCATCGCTGAAGGCTTTGAAGCCATGCCTGCTTTGCTTGATCACTGATTATGGACTATTGACTTTTCCCTATTTGCTTTAACAAATCTATATTCTCCTCTATCTTTTCTTTCTTATTGACAAAGTCATTAAATTTTTCCCGCTCCTTTTGAACAATATCATTAGGAGCATTTTTTAGAAAATCCTCATTCAGAAGCTTCTTGTTTAAAAAAGACATGGCTTCATTTATTTTGGCCATCTCCTTTTTAAGCCTTAAGACTTCGGAACTAATATCTAAAAGCCCCTCAATAGGGATGTATATCTCCATCCCCTCTTTAACTGAAACAGCAGAACCCTTTACCCGCCTAATGTCTTTGCCTATTTTGATTTCCCTGCACCGTGTCAGCTTCATTATAGCAGATAGGTTTTCTTTTAAAACATTTCCTATATCTGCCGAACCTATTTTTATATCGGCTTTTATATCGGCCCTTATTTCAAGGGCAGGAGATATATTAAGTTCACCCCTTATGCTTCTTATTCCTGTAATTGCATCAATTACATGCCCCATTTTTTCTTCAGCATCAATGTCCCTTTCCATTGCATCAGGATATTTAGACATCATTATGCTTTTGCTCTGTTTAAACACATTATGCCATATATCTTCGGTAACATAAGGCATAAACGGATGCAGTAATTGAAGGCTCTTTTCAAGAACAAAGAATAAACAGTTTATAATTGTTGCCCGTTCCTCGCTGCTGCCCTTGTATAAGATAGGTTTTGTAAACTCTATGTACCAGTCACAGAATTCGTGCCAGATAAACTGGTAAATACTGTTGGTTGCATCATTAAACCTGTAGTGTGATAGATGTTTGTTCACCTCATCAACTGTAAACGCCAGCCTGCTTAATATCCATTGCTCCGGTAGTTTCAGAGATGCATCACGACCGTGCATAGGTTTTTGCAGCCATGCCTCTTCATTATTTACTATATATCTCGTGGCATTCCACAGTTTATTGATAAAATGCCTGTAACCCTCGACCCTGTCTTCGGAAAACCTCACATCCCTTCCCTGTGCAGCAAATGCAGCGAGTGTAAACCTAAAGGCATCAGCGCCATACTTATCTATCATCACAAGGGGATCTATAATATTACCTTTTGACTTTGACATTTTCTGTCCTTTTAAGTCCCTCACAAGGGCATGTATATAAACTTCCCTGAATGGCACATCACCCATAAACTTCAGACCCATCATAATCATTCGGGCAACCCAGAAAAAAAGTATGTCAAAACCAGTAACGAGAGTATTTGTCGGATAAAATGTCTTCAAGTCTTCTGAATTATTAGATGCATTGGCAGGCCACCCTAAAGTAGAAAAGGGCCATAAAGCAGATGAAAACCATGTATCTAAAACATCAGGGTCGCGGATTATATTTCTGCTCATACACTCAGGGCATGCTGTAATGTCATATCTTTCACAAATAGGTTTTACCGATTTATGTGCCTTTATGATTTTTGAATTTTTAATTATTTCGTCATGGCTTATTCCTGACTTTCTTAGTTCCGAATAAATACCGCCTGTAATCGCATTTACCCCCCCTTTGCCCCCCTTTATTAAGGGGGGGGTGACAGGTTCAAAAAAAATATGCTCTATTAGTTCTCCATTCAATACCCTGTTTTCCGAAAAACAATCAGGACAATACCATACCGGAATCTGATGACCCCACCATATCTGTCTGGATATACACCAATCCTTTATTTCCCTCATCCATGCAAAATAGTTATTTTCCCATTGCTCTGGAACGAGCTTTATCTTCTTTTCTTCTACAGCGCTTACTGCATCCGCAGCGAGTGACTCTATCTTCACATACCACTGTACAGTAAGAAGCGGCTCGATGGCGGTTTTACACCTGTAGCAGTGGCCTATTGAATGGAGATGCCTCTTTTCACCCTCAAGCAGTCCGAGTTCTTTTAAATCTTCTACTATCTTCTTACGGCATGCATATCTGTCGAGTCCGCTATACCTCCTGCCTGCTCTCTCGTTCATAAAACCGTCTTCGTCTATTACGCTGATAGATGACAGCTTATGACGTTTTCCAACCGCCTCGTCATTAAAATCATGGGCAGGAGTAATTTTCAGAGCGCCAGTGCCAAAAGCAGTATCAACCAGAGAATCAGCAATTATCTGAATCTTTCTGCCAGTGAGTGGCAGTTCTATATTTTTTCCTATCAGGTTTTTATATCTATCATCTTCCGGATTAACAGCAACCGCTGTATCTCCCAGTATAGTCTCGGGCCGTGTGGTAGCAACGGTGATATACCCCCCCTTGCCCCCCTTAGCAAGGGGGGCAAGGGGGGGGGTAAGTGGATATTTAATGAAATATAATTTACCCTCTATCTCTTCATGCTCAACCTCAAGGTCAGAAATCGCAGTATGGCATCTCGGACACCAGTTAATAAGACGGTTGTCTCTATAAACCAATCCTTCTTCAAAGAGCCTTACAAAGACTTCCCTGACAGCCTTTGACAGACCTTCATCAAGTGTAAACCTCTCTCTTGACCAGTCGCATGATGCGCCTAATTTTTTCAACTGGTGAATTATTCTGCTACCGTATTCAGCCTTCCACTTCCATATCCTTTCGATAAACGCATCCCTGCCGAGTTTTTGCCTGCTAAGACCTTCTTTTGAAAGTTCTCTCTCAACAACATTCTGTGTGGCAATGCCTGCATGGTCTGTTCCGGGAAGCCACAAGACTTTATGTCCGAGCATCCTTTTCCATCTTGCTAATATATCCTGAATTGTAACATTAAGCGCATGCCCCATATGCAAGGAGCCTGTAACATTCGGAGGGGGTATAACTATACAAAAAGGCGGCTCTGCTGCTTCCATGTCAGGCATAAAATAGCCGTTTTTTTCCCAGAAGGCATACCATTTATCTTCTATTTCTTCCGGACTATAAGTTTTCTTTAATTCGATCATAAGTTTAAGGCAGGTAATAGGTAATGGGTTATGAGTTATAAGTAATGGGTTATGGGAAAAATTTTTTGTTTTTTTACCTATGACCTATTACCTATTTACCTATTGCCTAATTCTGAGGTAATTTTTTTTATCTCTTCCTTGATTATTTTTTCTGCGACTTCAGGGACAACCCTGTTTATAGTCAAATTGATTTCAACTCTCAGGGTTTCCATAATATTCTTTGTTATATTCCCTGTGACATTCCCGACAATGCCTGATACAATATCGGACACCATCCTCCCTGCAGAATCTTCTATTGCTGAAAAAATTTGCGGCAGCACATCCGTATTTATCAAAGCAGAGACTTTTTCTTCAATAGTATTTTTAAGAATATCCGCTATTTCGTCTTTTGAAGGCAGATGTATTGCCCTCATCTCATGCCCCAAAAAGTCTTCGACTTTTTGGGGGCCCCTTTGTTCTGTTATCTGTTTCTGTCCGGGACCTTCTTTCAATGCCTCTGACAGCACATCTTCAAAGTCTTTTATTTCTCCGGGATGATCTCCAGTCCGGGACCCAAAAATGTGAGCTCTTGCTTCATATTCCTCATCTGCCTCCATGTCCTCTATCTTTTCTTCCTCATCAACTGTAACCGGTATCTCCTCATCCCATTTCGGCTCTCCGGATGTCCTGGCGGATGTTCCGGCAAATGTCCCGGCTGAAACAGAAAAAACATCTTCTTCAGTTGCAGCCGCTGCTTCTGCCTCATGTGAAAAAGACTCGGAGGCAGCAAGTGTCCCCGATGCCGCCGGAGCGGTCAGTAAGGACTTCACCTTACTTATCAGTTCTTTAGACTCAAAAGGCTTTATAATATAGTCATCGGCATAAACCGCCTTTGCATATTCCTCATTAAACGGCTCAAAAGCGCCTGCCAGCAGTATCACCGGTATATGTGCGGTAGCCATATTATTTTTAATTTTGTCGCACAACTGGTAGCCGTTCAATTTCGGCATGTCAATGTCGGCAAGAACAATGTCGGGGGCAAAAGCCTCAAGTGCCTGAATCGCCTGTTCACCGTCGCTAAAGACCTTTGTCTCAAAATCTTCAGGGGTCATAACAAGCTCGACAACCTTTTGAATAGTAAGGCTGTCATCTGCAAGCAACAGCTTACGCGCCATTTTCACCTCATTTCAGACATTTTTTAGAACTACTAACTCTATAATGCCTTAATGCTGTTTGTCAACCCCGTTAGAAAGCCCAACTCCCGATATAGAAATTCTAAAACTGTTCCCTCTCCCTTGACGTGAGGTAAATAGCATTCCCTCCCCATTGACGGGGGAGGGTTAGGGTGGGGGTGAATAATTCACCTTTAAGGTTA
>DBNT01000096.1 GCA_002299835.1 Nitrospiraceae bacterium UBA665
TTGATTATTTTGCGTAGACCCCATTAGAGATTAATCTCTAATGGGGGGGCAAACCCAAAAACAGAGATAGAGAATTGTTACCCCATTAAATCCCCCTTATCAAAGGGGGTTAGGGGGTTGTCTTTCCCCCTCCCATTGCGGGAGGGGGAAAGGGGGAGGGGTAAAGGGAGAGGGAATAGTTTTAGAATTTCTAAATCGGGATTTGGGTGACTTGGTAATGTCAAAAGTTTTATGAAAAACAGGGGTAGTTATATGAAAAACGAAAAACCACCAGTAGGACAGGCGTCTCGCCTGTCAGACCATTCATGGAGAGAATATGTTTGTTAAGAATATAGTAGTTGGTCCCCTTCAGGTTAACTGTTTTATCATTGCTGATGATACATCTAAAGAGGCTGTGGTGATTGACCCAGGTGATGAGCCAGATATGATTCTTGATATTATTAAAAATAACGGTCTGACAGTGCAATATATATTATGCACGCATGGCCATTTTGACCATGTGGGTGCGGTAAGCGACATCAAAAAAGAGACAGGGGCAAAAGTGGCGCTTCATAAAGATGAGCTTGAGATATACAGCGCTGCCCTTGACATGGCGGCATTCTGGGGCTATGACATAGAGCGCCTGCCTGAGCCGGATATTCTGCTTAAAGATGGAGATGTTGTAGAATTCGGCAGGATAAGGCTTAATGTCCTGCACACACCCGGCCATAGCCCTGGAGGTATATGCCTTTATGGAGACGGAATCGTAATTACCGGCGACACTGTCTTTGCAGGCTCTGTAGGAAGAACAGACCTTTACGGCGGAGATGAAAAAAAACTTAAGGAGTCCTTTAAGAGATTGATGTCGCTGCCGGAAAATATTAGAGTTTTGCCGGGGCACGGTCCAGAAACATTAATAGCCCGGGAAAAACATGAGAACATGTTTTCAGAATTATTGCTATGACAACAGAATTGCGTCAAGCGTCAAGCGTCAAGCGTCAAGCGTTAATCGCACGACGCACGACTCTTTACGCTCAACGCAATTCTGTTGTCTGCCTTCTGTTTTCTGTCTTATGCCTTCTAATGCTGTTTGCCTGTTCGGGCCAGAATAATATCAATAATCCGGAGCCAAGGACCGACCAAAACCTAAAAAAACAAAATGCATTGCCGGACTCATCAGCGTTTATTAATGACTCACCTTTAATTTTATCCATACTTCCAGTGGAAAGGGTGTCTTATATGTATGAAAGATTTCTACCCTTTAAGCACTACCTTGAAGATACCCTTAAGAGACCTGTAGTAATAAAAGTGGCAAAGGATTACGAATCAGCAATACATGCAATTGGCAATGGCAATGTGCATTTGTCCTTTCTTGATCCAGCCGCATATGTAGAAGCCAGGGCAAGGTATAGAGATAGAGTTATTCCGCTTTTCAATATTGTCGGCGAAGAAGGCGATACATCAAGAAGTGTATTTGTTACAAAAGAAGGCAGCGGCATAGAGAAAATTACAGATGTAAAAGGCAAAAGGCTTGCCCTCGGCAGCGAGAATTCTTCCTTTAGCTATTTGATTCCCATTGCTATACTAAATGATGTTGGCATTAGCATTAAGGACTTTGATACTGTAGATTTTTTAGAGCAGGAAGACAGGATTGCCCTTTCCGTGCTTATAGGAAATCATGATGTAGGCGCTATGAGTGAGTCAGTTGCCCGCAAATATATACCTGACGGACTTAAAATAATAAAGACATCTGATTCAATTCCGCAGTTTGTTCTTTGTGCATCATATAAATTATCGCCCGATATCAGAAGGCAGATTATAAAAAGCCTCTCAAATATAAAACTACACGGCACAGGGAAGTTTGCTGTAGCCGAAGACCGTGATTTTGATGTTATCAGGGTAATGATAAAAAACCTTACTGGGAAAAATTATATAGAGTATGGGCCAAAAACAATAAAGGTTGCAATGCTCCCACTTTATTCTGCTATAACAATGTACGATAGATACGAATCTCTCATGCGCTATTTATCCAAAAAGACAGGATATGAGTTTAAGCTTGTTATTCCAAAAGATTTTGAAGACTTCAAAAGGATGGTTAAAAGCGGTAAAGTGCATTTTTCTTATCAAAATCCTTATGTCTTTGCATTGATTGACAGAGAGGTTGACATAAAGCCTCTTGTAATAACAGTTGGTGAAGACTGCATAGATGAAGGGATATGCGGTGGAGACAGGTTCAGGGGAGTGATTATAACCAGATATGATAGTGACATAATAGATATAGATGACCTAAAGGGCAAAAAGATAATGATAGTTTCACTCACATCAGCAGGCGGCTATCTTTCTCAGAAGATATTTCTTAACAGAAAAGGGATAGATGTAGAAAGAGATGTAAGGATTATAGATGCCAAGCGTCAGGAGAATGTTATTCTGGGTGTTTACAGAGGTAAAGCAGATGCAGGCTTTATCAGGGAGTCTGCCCTTGTAGTGTGGAAAGAGGAAATTGATATGAAAAGGATAAGGGTGCTGGCAAGGACAGATTATCTTCCAAATTGGCCATTTGCATCCATAGGCAATGCTAATCAGGCTCTTACTCAAAAAGTCAGAAGGCTTCTTATTGAATTAAATGATGCAAATGTGCTTAATGCTGCAAGGATAAAAGGGTTTAAGCCTGCAAAAGAAGAAGAGTTTGAAAACTTGAAGCAGTATTGATATGAATATAAATATAGGAAATGTTTTCAGAAAGCTTAGCCTTGTGCAGAAATTTTCTGTAGCCGTTATTTTTCTGATTTTTTTTACTATGTTTGTAATCAATTCACTTATAATGACACACCAGAGAACAGCTTTGAAGGCAGAAATGGACAGCAGTCAGCTTATTACTGCCAGAAACCTTGCAAAAGATGCGGTAGATCCCCTGATTTTTATGGACCCGCTTAGGCTTGATGAGATCGTAAGAATTATAGCCCAGACTCCGGGATGTTTATATGCAGCAATAACTGACAATAATGGACGAATAGTTGCGCACACTAACAGAAGACTGCTTGGCAGCTACTTGACTGATGAGATGAGACAGTATTTTTATTTAGTAATAGACAGGGGTAGAGAGCATATTCACAGCACTGACATGGGGGGCAACAAAGAGATAATGATTCCGGTAAAAGTAGGGCAGAAATCACTTGGAGCAGCGATTGTCGGTTTTTCAAAGGAAAATGTTGAATATATTATTGAAAACAGTTTAAGAGAACTTAAAAATTATATATTTCTAATTTCTGGCATTGTCATGCTTGTTGGTGTGTTGGGCGCATTTGGCCTTGCAAGGCTTCTTGCAACACCCATGAAGAAATTAAAGGATAAAATGGAGATTGTGCAAAGGGGAAATCTTGATGCAGAGGTTTTAAATAGCCTTTTAGTTAACTGCTGGGAAATGTTTTATTGCACTGAAAAAGACTGCCCGGCATACGGCAAAGAGAGGTGCTGGGCTATATCAGGCATGAGATGTTTTGGCAAGTTTCATGAAAATATAGTTGGCAAGATATGCGACTGCAAAGATTGTATTGTTTATAAGACATCTTGCGGTGATGAGATAGGAGAGCTTATTGAAGTCTTCAATCAGATGATAAAGAGGCTTAAAGAAAGCGTAAAAGAATTGGAGGAGACAAACAAAGAAAAGACACGACTTGAAAAACTCTCTGCCTTGGGCGAGATGTCCATGACAGTTGCCCATGAGATAAAAAATCCTCTTAATGCAATTAAGGGTTCGGTTTTATATCTTAAGGAAAATTTCAGGGGTGAAGTCCTGCAGGAGTTTCTCTCCATAATAGAAGATGAAACAGAGAGATTAAATGATATAGTGACGAGTTTTCTGAGGTTTTCCAGACCAACACCGCTGAAGCTAAAAGACTCTGATATTAATGCTATTATAATAGACACTGTTGAACTCGTCAGGCAGGATGCAACAGAGAACAATGTAGAGGTAGTTATATCACTTGATGAAAGAGCGCCGCTGCTTAAGGCCGATTCAGGGCAGTTAAAGCAGGCGCTTCTTAATATCCTCGTTAATTCTTTAGATGCCACAAAAGCAGGAGATACCATAAAGATAACCACAGAGACTTTTAACTCAAGAGTTCTTATTATAATAAAAGATACCGGAGCTGGCATAAGCAAAGAGATAATTTCAGATATATTTAAGCCGTTTTTTACGACAAAAACAAGGGGCTCGGGTCTCGGACTTGCCTGTGTTGAGAGGATAGTTAAAGACCACAAAGGCGATATTTCTGTTAAGAGTGAAACCGGCAGCGGCACAGAGTTTATAATAACCCTGCCTGTTATGAATTGACCATAATCCGTAAACAAGCAAAGCAGGCATGGCTTCAAAGCCACACCTGCTTTGCATGCTGAGCTTGTCGAAGCATGCAAATGTTTCTTTACGGATTAGGATTGATATGAACAATAAAGGAAAAATACTTCTTGTAGATGATGAAATTAACACACTTAAGGTGCTGTCAGCCATACTTAAAAAGAACGGCTACGATGTCCATGTATCGAGAACAGCCGAAGAGGCAATTGACAGGACCCCAAAGCTTAATCCTGATGCCCTTATTACCGACTACAAACTTCCCGGAATGAGCGGGGCAGAACTTCTTGAGGCATTAAAACAAAAGGGCAGCCAGATGCCTGTAATAATGCTTACAGCTTACGGGACCATAGAAAAGGCTGTTGATGCTATGAAGAAAGGTGCATTCAACTACCTCACAAAGCCTGTGAACCACGACGAACTGCTGACAGTCGCGAGAGAAGCTGTGGAAAAAAGCAGGCTTATGCATGAAAATGTCTCGCTGAAAGAGCAGTTAAAAGAACGTCATAGCTTTAAAAACATCATCGGCAAAAGCCCCCAGATGCAGGATATATTTGCCCTCATCAAGACGGTATCAAAAAGCAGCTCTAATGTGTTGATAACCGGCGAGAGCGGAACAGGCAAGGAACTCGTTGCAAGGGCAATACATTATGAATCATTAAGGTCAGAATGTCCTTTTATTCCCATAGACTGTGCTGCCCTGCCTGAAGAACTTCTTGAAAGCGAGCTTTTCGGACATGAAAAGGGTTCATTCACAGGCGCATATGAGCAGAAAACAGGCCAGATTGAACTCGCTAATAAAGGTACTGTTTTTCTTGACGAAATCGGTGAGCTTTCTCCAAATATACAAAAGAAATTTTTAAGATTTCTCCAAGAAAGGGAAATATTACGGGTAGGCGGCAAGGCAAGGATAAAGGTTGATGTAAGGATTATCGCAGCTACAAATCGCGACCTCGAATCAGATGTAAAAAAAGGCAGCTTCAGAGAAGACCTGTACTACAGGCTCAATGTCGTCACTATAAATATCCCGCCGCTGATAGAAAGGAGAGAGGATGTTCCTCTTCTTGTGCATAACTTTCTTAACAAGTTTAATAAAGCTAACAACAAGGCGATAATAGGGATTGACAGCGATGCAATGAAGGCATTTATGGAATACGACTGGCCTGGCAATGTGAGGGAGCTTGAAAATGCAATTGAACGCGCCACTGTCCTCTGCCCGACTGACACAATTACGCTTAAATATCTGCCAAAGGCAATCCGCCGGATGTATTCAGAAGACAATCATAAGGTTGAGGTTTTTGATCTCATGGAAACAGAAAGAAGACTTCTTCTTAAGGCCTTTGAAAAGACCTCATGGAACCAGACAAAATCTGCAGAAATACTCGGCATATCACGAAAGCAACTGAGGACAAAGATGAAGCATCACGGACTTCTTCCGGAATAAAATTTTCTTTAACCCTCTGCCTATTCACCCCGTTAGAAAATTTGATATGTTTGTTTCTAATGGGGTTGCCCGTCTTTCTCATTGTCCCATTCGGGACAGCATTTTAATCCTATTGTCCCGATATGGACAGCTGATTTTATGCAGAGCAGACGCAAGCATTGAAATCACAAGCAATAGCTCCTTCCATGTCTTTGGCATAGTTATTGCTCTCCTTTATAGTTATATTATAGTTATAGTGCTTTATGAAACCCACATGTCTCAAAGAGACTCCCAAAAACAGAGATAGAAAATTGTTATCCCATTAAATCCCCC
>DBNT01000124.1:0-985 GCA_002299835.1 Nitrospiraceae bacterium UBA665
TGTTGCACTTGGAGGTTGAATGTGGGATATATAAACTGGTTAATATGTTTATGCCTATCTGGTTTGGCTAAAGCAATAGTTCTTGACATGGTGTCAAAATGACACTATAATATAAAATATTATGACAGACTATTTTCCGCGAGATATTGGTGAAAAGGCATTAGAGGCACTTGCTGATATGCCTGTAGTTGTTATCGCAGGCATGAGGCAAACAGGTAAAAGCACTTTTTTGCAGAGACAGAAAGGCATTAGCCAGAGAAGATATGTGTCATTTGATGATTTTGCCCATCTTGAGGCCGCTTTGAGAGACCCCGATGGTTTTGTGGCTTCTGACTACCCTCTAACAATAGACGAAGCTCAGAAATGTCCGGCTATCCTCACTGCTATTAAAAAAAGAGTAGATAGAAAAAGAATTCCGGGGCAATTCCTTTTATCAGGATCCGCCAACTTCGCACTCCTGAAAGGCATCTCAGAGAGCCTTGCAGGTCGCTCGGTATATTTTACGATGACACCTTTTACAAGGCGTGAGATATTCATAAGAACATCTCAACGGCCTTTTCTGCAGGTTTTTTTTGAGGCTCAGAAGCTAACGGCAATGAGACCTTCTACCCCTGTAAATATGGAAGAAATATTGCAGGGCGGAATGCCAACGGTCTGTCTTGGGGAAGTGAAAAATAGAGGACTATGGTTTAAAGGATACGAACAAACCTATCTTGAAAGGGATGTAAGGGAATTAAGTCAGATAGGAAACATTATAGCATTTAGACATCTTATGCATCTCATAGCCTTAAGAACAGGGCAGCTTCTGAGCCCGAGTCAGTTGGGAAGGGATGCAAAACTAAATACCGCAACCACATCAAGATACCTGTCTTTACTTGAAACATCCTTTATTATATCCCGCTTAAGCTCTTATCTTAAAAGCAGGGCAAGCAGGCTTATAAAATCGCCAAAGCTATATTTAAGCGATTCAGGACTTGCCTGTCAT
>DBNT01000124.1:1278-1937 GCA_002299835.1 Nitrospiraceae bacterium UBA665
ATTCAGGACTTGCCTGTCATCTCAGCGGGATTAAAAGTCTTGAAGATGAACCTTTAATAGGAGCAATGCTTGAAACCTATGTCGCCCAGAACATCTCTGGCATACTTCATTCAAGGTGGCCAGAGGCGAAGATTTTCTACTGGAGCATTCAGGGCAGACACGAGGTTGACTTTATTATAGAGGCAGGCAGGAAATGCCTTGCTATAGAGGTAAAGGCATCCTCCCAATGGAGCGATAGGGATTTATCAGGGTTGAAGGCATTCCTTTCTTCAACACCAAATTGTATTGCTTCTATACTTGCTTACAATGGAAGTGAAGCTGTGAGGATTGGTGAAAAGATTTTTGCCATACCATTGGATGCTCTCCTGTCATGATTATGTTGAATAAGATATCCAATGCCCAATCACTTAAAGTCCTCCTGATAAGACCATCGATGAGATTTCTTCCAGGCAGAAAATGGGATATGATAGACCTGCCTCTGGGGCTTCTGTATATTGGGGCAAGTCTTGAAAAACATGGCTACAATGTTACATTGATAGATAGTGTTATGCCTGAGAGTGACTATAAACATATTCAGGATGCTGAAAACCATTTCGGTATAACCTTTGAGGATATGGAAAGGAGAATAAGGGCACTGTTCCCTCTCCCGTCAAGGGAGA
>DBNT01000124.1:2284-7348 GCA_002299835.1 Nitrospiraceae bacterium UBA665
ATTTCTAAATCGGGATTTGAGTCTATCCTTGTCCGCGAATAAATGCATTTGGGATTAGTGCTTTTTTTGAACAATCGTTTCCTAAAATAGAATGTTCTATAAAAAACAACTCTTGTTTTAAAAATTAATTTTTTTGTTGACAAAAGGAAAATTATGGTGTATAGTTTTATATAGAAGGAGAAGGGATGCTTAAAAGCTTATTTTCATCATCCATACGTGCAGATATTCTGGAGCTGCTTTTAAACAGCTCTGATGAAAGATTTTATGTCAGGGAAATAGCAAAGCTCCTGAAAAAAAATCCGTCAGGCGTTAAAAGAGAGCTTGATAAATTAGAAGAAATGGACCTTGTAGTCAGCGAAAAAGTTGCTAATTTGAAATACTTTCAAGCCAATAAAAATTCACCTCTTTTTTCTGAACTCAAAGACCTGATAGCAAAATCCCTCGGCCTGCCAGGCGCGCTTAAAAGTCTTTTAAAGGCGAATGAAATAAAATCGGCATTTATTTACGGTCCATATGCCGAGGGTGAAGATACACCAACAGTGGATTTATTTACAGTTGGCTCGTTTACGCCTTCAATATTATCTGGACTTCATGAAATCGAAAAAAAGTTTGGCAAAAAAATAAATTGCGCCGTAATAGATGAATCTGAATACAAGCTTAAGAAAAAGAAAGACAGCGGTATTAAGCGCATACTCTCGGAAAAGAGGATTACGCTATTCGGAAGGTTTTAAAAGGTTTATTATTCCCTGAAAGGTTTTTCAACTTTTCAGGGGCGCCGAAAGGGGGTGAATATAATGGCAACAAAAAAAGCTCCGGCCAAGAAGGCGGCAGTAAAGGCTCCTACAAAGCCATCTGCCAAGAAGACAGCAGCAAAGAAGAAATAAAACGATTTTCAGTCAGAGGTGCAGATTTTTGGGAATACCCGGGTGTTGCGAAAAGAATCAAACTCTTGAGGTAGGTTCAATCGGGTATTCCCTCTTTTTTTAAATGCAGCTTACAGCTTCCTGTGGCAAAAAGTTAACTTCTGTGACCACATCATAACACCCTGTCGAGGAAAGAAGTCTTTTCAAGAAATTTACATTGGCAGCATGACCCGACTTTTCCAGCATGATATGTCCATGTATTGGAAAACCTATAAGAGAAAAGTCGCCTATGGAGTCAAGTATTTTATGCCTTACAAATTCATCCTTAAACCTTAATCCGGTTGTATTCAAAATCCCGCTTTCTCCAACAATTATGGCATTATCTATAGAGCCGCCTTTGGCCAGTCCATTTGCCCTCAGCCGCTCAACATCCCTTAGAAAGCCAAATGTCCTTGCAGGCGCAATCTCACTGATAAAGCTCTCCTCAGTAATATCCATTGTCAGTTCCTGATGTCCAAGCAAATGGTGGTTAAAGTTTATATAGTATGATATGCGTGTTCCATTGTAAGGGACTGCCGTTATCCTGCAATGGGCATCCTCATACGCAATCGGTCTGATAATCTTTATAAAAGGCATTTTCTTGCCCTGCTTTGCTATGCCGGCATCAAGGATAATGCCTGTTAGACTTGCAGAACTTCCATCTAAAATTGGCACTTCAGTACCATCTATTTCCACCAGAAGATTATCAATGCCAAGTCCGGCTGCAGCAGCAAGTAGATGTTCGACTGTTTTAACCTTTACGCCGTCAAACCCAATAGTGGTAGCAAATGCCGTATCAACAACAGAATTTATATTCGCTCGTATTATAGCTCCTTTGTCAACCCTGTAAAATACTATGCCAGTATCCCTCGGGGCAGGTTTGAGCTTTACAGAAGCATACTTGCCTGTATGCAGTCCGATCCCTAAAAAAGAAACTTCCCTTTTAATTGTGCGCTGCAGTCTCATCAGAATATATTGTTAAGCAATTATTATACCAGAATAAAAAACCTTATAAAACAATGGAAAAGCAAGAAAATTGTGTTGATTAATTTCTATATTGTGTAAAATTTGCTACACCTCTCCGCCTACTACCATTTCAGGAATTTTAATGGTAGGCATAGCATCAGATACCGGAACACCCTGTGAGTCTTTGCCGCATGTGCCGATGGAAAAACCGAGGTCGGATGCTACCATGTCTATAGCTTTTAAGACCTCGGGGCCGTTCCCTATAAGAGTAGCTCCCCTTACAGGCTCGCCAATTTCGCCGCCTTCAATTATATAACCTTCTTGTACATCAAAAACAAAGTCTCCTGTAATGGTGTTTACCTGACCTCCGCCCATTTTTTTAACCAGCAGTCCTTTATGAGCAGATTTTATAACCTCACCGGCAGATAAACTGCCCGGTGCTATAAATGTATTTGTCATGCGCGGTATTGGCTTGTGCTCATATGATTCCCTTCTGCCGTTTCCTGTAGATGAAATATTATCAACCATAGCTGTGCATTTATCGTACAGATACGATGTCAGAATACCATCTCTTACAAGAATATTCCTTTTTGAAGACGTTCCCTCGTCATCAAAAGAAAACGACCCGCGCTTGTTAGGAATTGTTGCGTCATCTATTACAGTAACAGCCCTTGATGCAACCTGCTGTCCGAGTTTGCCAGAGTAAACAGACAGCCCCTGCCTGGCAAGGTCTGCCTCAAGCCCATGACCTATTGCCTCGTGTATCATTGTTCCGCCAGCTTCTGATGAGATGACAACAGGCATTCTTCTGCCCGGCGCCCTTTTTGCCCGAAGCATCATCACAGCCCTTTTAGCAGCTTTCGCAGCAATAGCATCCATAGGATTGTCGTCAAACAACTCAAAACCTATAAGCCCTCCAACAGGCTCATAGCCAGTCTGCGCTATCCCGCCATCTATTGCTACAACCTGAACCAACCCCATTGTATAAACCCTCTCATCCTCTGTAATCGCGCCTTCTGATGTAAACACCTTCACATACTGCACAGAATCCCTATAAATAACATTCACCTGCTTTATCCTCTGATCATACTTTCTCGCAGCATTATTCGCCTTTTTTATAAGATTAACTTTGGAGGACATCGTAATGGTCTCCGGCGGCATCTTTATCGAAAAAGTAACCTCCGGATATATCTTTTTCATATTAATGGCAGTTTCGCCTCCGGCTCCTTTTCCTGCCTTGCTGACGGTTTCAGCAATTTGCATTAGCACATTCTCCGAAAAGTCGTTGCTGAATGCATACGCAGTTATGCCATTACATATAAGCCTTATACCGATGCCTGAGGTAGAGCCTTCAATAACCTTTTCAATCTTATCATCCTCTAACTGAATTGCTGTTGTCTTCCTGTTTTCAATAAATATATCAGCATACTCTCCACCACCCCGAAGGGTCTTTTTTATGAGTTTCTGCAGAAGTGCATCGTCTACCATCAAAATCCTCCATAAAATTCAATTAAGGTATTTTAACATAAAGGGCTTTAGCACATAATCTGTAAAGAAACACTTACACCTGTCTGCGTGCATCGCACAGGCAGGTAAGCAAAGCAGGCATGGCTGAAAAGTCTTTAGCGGCGATACATTAGAGCCGAACCGTCGCACCGTTTAAGGGCAACTTCAGTGTCACCGTTTACATTCAGCAATAAAACAGGCATATAAATAATCTTATCGCATCGCTAAAGGCTTTGATGCCATGCCTGCTTTGCTTGATTACGGATTATGGTCAAAAGGATTCTTTACCTTTTTACAGACCGATAATCTTTCCCCCTGTGCTCAATATCATAAATCTTTATATGTTTCTCATCATTATATACCCAGTATATTATGCGATAATCCCCTACCCTCATCCTGCATAAACCTCTCAGGTCATCTGGCATAGATTTGAGCGGATGGTGAATTACCTTATCGGCATTTTCTGCAAGCCAATCAATCTTTTCAGCAATTCTTCTCTGTATAGTTTTATCAAGATTTTTAAAAGATTCTTCAGCATCGGGCAAGAATGTTACTTTATACATAGTTCTTTTTTAATTGCCTCCCAGCCTTTACCCTTACCTTCAATATCATCTTTTCTTGCCTTTCTCATTTTCTTTAGAAATTCAGGATTTTGGGATAAAAGCCAATCTTCAAGATCCTCCTTGGTATCAGCGGTTTCAAAAACGCTGACCGGAAAGGCAATAACCTCTGATTTTCTTTTTGTTGTTAGCATTTGCCACCTCACAGCTAATTATTGAGTTACTTCATATTTCTATAAAAATTATAGCATAAAGTTTAATCACCATTTTCCCTTGCACTAAAAATCCCCAATACAATAAAATATCTCTTATGAAAATCGGATTGATAGGCGGAAGCGGGCTATATGATATTGACGACCTAAAAATAACAAAAGAGATTTCCATATCCACACCTTATGGAATGCCTTCATCTGTTTATAAAATAGGAACAATCGGTGCCAAAGGAGATGAAAAAGAGATAATCTTTCTGCCAAGGCACGGAATGCCGCACAGCATACCTCCGCATAAAATAAATTATAGGGCAAACATCTGGGGATTTAAATCATTGGGCGTTGAAAGAATTGTGTCTGTGAGCGCTGTGGGCGGAATAAATAAAGATATGCCGCCCGGCTCCATCGTGCTTTTAGACCAGATCGTTGATCTAACATCCGGGGCAAGGGAATCGACCTTTTATGATAAAGACAGGGTCGTGCATATAGACTTTACAAATCCCTACTGCCCGGAAACAAAAAAATATATTATCACAGCTTCACAAAAAACCGGCATACCAATAAAGGAGGCGGGCACATACATCTGCACAAACGGCCCAAGGCTCGAAACAGCAAAAGAGATACAATTCTTCTCCATGATAGGAGCAGATATCGTGGGCATGACCGCCATGCCGGAGGCATCGCTTGCAAGGGAGCTTGAGATATGCATTTCGGGCATATCTGTAGTAACAAATTATGCAGCAGGAATCTCCAAAAAGAAACTTACAACTACAGAGGTTGTAGAGACAATGAGGGGTTGTATTGACCACATAAAAGTTTTAATTAAAGAGCTTATACTGCATATCCCTCGTTCACGCAATTGCCCTTGCAAAGACGCATTGAAGGATGCGGAATTATAGCCCCCAAAAACAGAGATAGAGA
>DBNT01000114.1 GCA_002299835.1 Nitrospiraceae bacterium UBA665
CTATAGCGGAAGCTATTGCCAACGCTGCTGATCTATATGAGTTAGGCGAGGTTTATGCAGGATGACTTCGCTTTTAACTTCATTGGGTTACGAAACCCTTAAGCCTTTCTCTTTTGCATAAGAGATAAAAAGGGTTGGCGCTGCTTTTTGTGCCGTAAAACTGTAAAGAGGTGATTTTTATACAGCTAATCCTCTATAAGCGTCTTTGACGTTTTGAGGCTGGCTGCTTTTGTTTCGGAGGTGTTTTATGAAAATCATAATTGATGGCTCATTTGATATAACCCCCTATGCAGCACTTGTTGGTTTCAGTATCCATGATGGAAATCCAGAAACAATAAATATAGATGATATTTATTGTTGTCTTGTCGATGCGGGAAAAGAAATAACCAATATTGAATATGATCCGCAAACAGGAGAGGGGAGACTTGTTGATTTAGGTTTTTTACAGGCAGGGCAAGAATTTCAGATCAACAAAGAAGAGGTTGCCCAGTCGTGGATAGACCACAGGGAGTGCGAAAATTGCGGTAGAGGCATAGCATCTGACCCCGCTTACAAAGGTCCGATGCATTGTATCTTCTGCAAAGGTTTGATGTCCTCAAAGGGATGAGCCAAGGAAAAGGGCATCCGATTTTGAGGTTGACCAGGATGGCAACGTTCGTCGTGTTGACAACCTTGTCAATCCGAACTCCCTATCCCGCGATAGCTAACTCAAAAGAGCGGAGCAGCACTGTCTTTGACAGTCTCTCCGCTTTTGTTTTCCATAAGGTTTCACTACAGCACGGTCTCAATCGTCTTTGACGTTTTGAGACTGGCTGCTTTTGTTTCGGAGGTGCTTTATGCGTTATAGAGAGGCTAAAAAAAATAGCTATATGCTATTAAGCAACGAGACGATTTTTAAAACAGCAACTATCAGAACTGTAAATATTCTTAGCGGCACATACGAAAGTAAGATAGCTGAAGACGATTTCTATGTGGCCGCAGAGATATTTATCGATTTAAACCTTGCTCCGCAGGAAAGACAACTGCAAATACAAACTATAATTGAGACCTTTAAAGACGAGTTAAAGAAAGCAGAGGCTGAATTAGCGAAATAACCGCTCCATTCTTATCCTCCATTCTTTTGCTTGTCTGTCAGCAATATCAGGCGGATATCCCTCTTTAATGAACCCTTCAAAAAGCGCCATCTCTTTTTCTTCTTCTGTCATGTCTTCTGTAGTATCAACAGTTACCCCTGTGCCTCCGGCTTTCCTATACTCTTCATCGAAGATATCCATTATCTCAAGGGCTTTAGGGTTTATTCGCCTGATTCTATCTCGTATGTCTTCTCTCTCTGCCATATCTTATTTATAAGGAGATGAGAGAGAAAAGTCAAGCGTAAGTCCTCAATGCCTGTTTCTTTTCTTTGAAAAGTGCGGGCAGAGGCAGCAAAAGGAGCTTTATATGAAGATATTGTCTTTTATATTGTTATTATTCCTGCTAAATCCTTTAGTAGCTTTAGCAGGCAATACTGACTTCAGGCACGCTCAACAAAAATCAGATGAGCGATGCCTTATAATGCCGGCGGCTATATTTGCAACCGGACTGTCTATACTTGCGGTAGACGAAGAGGTGAGGCGGTTTTCACAAAGAAACCGACTAGAAATAGAAAACAAGGGACACCTGGTGAAGCACAGTTTTACAGCCGCTCTTCCTGTTTTTGCAGCAATAGGGTACATTGGCGGCAACGAAAAAGCACAGCTAACCTCTAGGGCATTACTTAGAGGTATAGTGGTAAACGCCGCGGTTACTGCAGGACTGAAGGAAATATTAGGCAGATCGAGACCAAATCGTTTGGATGATGGCGCCCATGAGTTTAAACCGTTTTCTGGTAACAGGGCATTACCTTCAGGGCATACATCCCACTCGTTCGTTGTAGCAACAATATTAAGTGAAATATATGGCGAAGATTATGGATGGGTTACTCCGGTTGTTTACGGGGCGGCTACGTTTGTGGCTTATTCTCGAATTGATGGGAATAAGCACTGGGTGTCTGATCTTATCCTCGGCGCTGCTTTAGGACATGTTATCGGCAAATGGTCAGTGTCAAAAGAGACGAGAAAGATAACCCCCGTTGTTTTTAATAACGGCGGGGTCGGGTTAAAAGCGAATTTCCGCTTCTAGATTGAATTAATACATCTAAACAGAAGAAGGCGCAGCCAAAGTCAACTATATGAGAAAAAGGCTGCGCCTTCTTTATTCCAAAGGAGGTGTCTTATGATTCCGTCATTCCTTTTGCCTTTTATCAAGCCAGGAACAGAGGGCTTTATCGAAAGGTATTCAAAGTCTTCTGCCCACGCGTTCCGCATGGTAGCAGAAGATAGAATTAGAAACCTCTTTGTTGCAGGCGAAACACTTGAAGCAAAGAGAATAGGTGAGGAACTAATAGATGCTTATCCAGATGGCAGAGATGTTGTAAAAGACATACTTTGTCGTTTAAAAATCGGAGGTGGATTATGATTAAACTGGATAATATCGTAAAAGCAGAACCTTCTTATAAAGGAGGGATTATAGTCACGCTTCACTCAGAAGATTCCTTTCTTTTAAATCTGGTCGGAAATTATCTATCACGTCGCTTTGAACTAATGGCGGAGCTGGATGTCGTTAAAAAGGTAATTGATAGGGGAGATGTAATAATTCTTCTCCCTGCAAGAGGCGTCTCTCAACAGGAACTTATTGCTACCTTTAATAAGGTGGTAGGTGTGACTGTTCAGCTTCACGGATAGCGTCTTTAACTTCTCGCCTTACTTCATCATCAGTTTTACTGA
Source organism: Nitrospiraceae bacterium UBA665 (assembly GCA_002299835.1). Classification (GTDB taxonomy): domain Bacteria; phylum Nitrospirota; class Thermodesulfovibrionia; order Thermodesulfovibrionales; family Dissulfurispiraceae; genus UBA665. The sequence goes on from DBNT01000114.1 coordinate 2,805, forward strand.
GGTCGTTAAGGAGGAAGTCCTTCAGGTCGTTTTCTGTCTTAAAGGAGTTGAGTTTGTCGCACATCTCATTTACAACTGCATGTAGGATGTCTCTTTTCTCTGTCATATATCTAATATATAGGCTTTTGAGACAGAAAAGTCAAGCAGTCGAGGAAAAAAAGATGAAAAAAAGAATTAAATTAAGACTTCCTATTAAGGAAATTTTAATCCTGAGAAAGAAAAGCATAGTCCCTAATCAAAAAAAGCAAGCAGACAAGCATGCTTGCAGAAAAAAAGTTAAAGGTAGTTAAGGAAAGGTAGTTTTTGTTTTTATCAAACTACAGCCCTTGGCTGTAGAAAACAATAGTTATCGGGAGGATCGCTATGAGTCGACTGTATAAAATGCTATTTAAAAACAAAAACAAAGAGGATATCAAAGTGAGATGTGGTAGAGACCTGTATTTTGCTCTCCGCAGAAATTTCCGTATCTCCGCTGTTACAGCCTATCGCATCGCAATGTCCCAGTAGCTATCTGTGACTTCGTTTTAAAAAATCAGTTTCGCTCCTATATCTCAATCAAACCTTTGGTTTGATCTGATAAGGACATCTTTGCATTTTTAAGGAGGCTCGCTTATGTCAAGGATAGGTGCTATACAAGAAGTGGTGTCCTCGGACGCCACTGCATTAAAGTTGCTGGACAGCGTAAAGTCCGCTGTAAGACGTTACTCCGAGGTGATATCCACGATGGAGATGCGTCTTAAGAGCGTGCGATATCGCCTTGAAGGTCAGGATATGATAGATGCATTTATGATGCTGGACAGCAACAGGCACGTCGCACACAATTCACTGATAGATTCAATAAAAATTGCCAATAGGTATCTGTTCAAAAAATATGGCACAGATACCATCCCTGTCGGTGGTGTATATGACAACGACCCGTTGCATCTTAAATATACTAACAGGGAAGCTATCGGCGAATGGGCGATCACAGTGGCTAAATACGTCAACTAAAAAGATGTTGCTCCCTCTACTATAAGGTCAGTCAAAAAAAACTGGCTGACCTTATTATTTCATTCTTTCTCATAGCTTATTGATTTTTTGCCTTAATTGTATTATACTTTTAGTGTTACGCTGTTAGTATTATACACAAGGTGAGAATAAGAAGGAGGTTTAAACAGTTGACAATTAGTGTTCAAAAGTATATATTTTATCATAAGGTGTTATTGATGCTAATAACTATAAAATATATACGTGACTATTATAGTCTAAGCCGGATAAGCCTTATCAATTGGGAAAAGCAGGGATTGCTCAAACCATATTACACACCCGGAGGCCGCAGGCGTTATAAACGTGAAGACATAGAACACTTGTTGGGCATAAAGAAAGAATCGCCTGTCAAGCCTGCTGTAGTCTGTTACGCCCGTGTATCTACCGCCAAACAAAAAGACTATCTCGATAATCAGATGCAGCGATTAAAAAGTTATTGCAAAGCTAAAGGCTATCGGGACTATCACATAATATCTGAGATAGCGTCTGGCGTCAACGAGAACAGGCGAGAGTTAAGGACGCTGTTGAATATGGCAAAGCGAGGAGAGGTAAGTAAGGTTGTTATTGAGTATGAAGACCGTCTGGCGAGGTTCGGTTATGAATATCTTAAGGCGTATTTCAATTCCTTTGGCATAGATATAGAGGTTATTAACGGAAATGAACACGAGGACGCTCAAAAAGAGCTTGCCGAAGACCTTATAGCAATGGTCACATCGTTTGCCGCAAGGATATACGGCAAGCGTGGAGGTCGCAAGATCAAACATGAACAAAAAAACTGACGGGACTATCATTGCAACTATCACAGGTATAATCAGTCCGCAAAGCGAAAGCGACATTGCCGATATATACGGACTAATGTCTGATTCTTCCTCTGCAAAGAAAATGGCTTTCAACAGGATAGTTAAAGACGGCGTTGATGACAGGGGCGCAATAGAGAGATACATCAGACAGCGCATCCCGACTTTTAACACCCGCTATGCAAGAGACGCTATAATCGAGGCTCAGGCAATAATCTTATCCCAGAAAGAGCTTCTGCCTATGTATCTTCAGAATACACAAAAGAAACTCAAAAAATCTGTTGCAAAACTTGTAGATTATGTAACAGAGGATAAAAAACCTAAAACTGACCTTTTAGTAGCTCTAAAGGGATTATGTAACAGAATCGGAAAACTGAAGTCTCGCATTACTGAACTTCAATCGCATATTAACAACGGAACTATCCCAAACATTGTGTTTGGCGGAAAGAATAATTTTAAAAAACTACAAAAAGGTCTTATCTCAAGAAAACAGTGGAAAGATCTAAGAACCAACAGCTTTTACAGTAGAGGGGATGCATCCAAGCAAGGCAATCTTCATACACGTCTGTATTACAACGAAGCTGAAGACTCTTTCAGGATTAGGCTTTCTATCCCCCAGGATAAAGGCAGATGTAAATATATCTATTGCCCTGTCTCAATAGCCTCGGCTAAAAGGCATAAAAGCAGGCGGGAGACACTTATATCGGCTGTGCAAAACAATGCCTCTTACTCAGTGCGAATTATAAGGCGTAATTCAAATATTGAAGCTCATATCACTCTTGATGAGGTTATTTACGGCTCCTTCGTTAAGAAAATCCCCGAATCCGTAACCACTATCGCAGGGATAGACCTGAATACAGACAGGCTGGCAGTAACGCTGTCTGATTACAAAGGCAACTTCATTAGGCATAAAACATTTTATTGCCATGACCTTGAGCATTGCAGGACAGGGCAGAGAGACTTTACGATTAACCATGTCGTGAAGGAGATGTTTGAATGGCTTACAACTAATCATACAGAGGTTGTTGTTATTGAGCGACTTGATTTCAAGCAGGACATGGACACCAATGCATGGCTTAACCGTTTCAGGTCTAACTTCACTTATAGTAAGCTGCATAAGGCTATCACGCGGAAGGCGCTCAGAACAGGTATGTTCATTAAGACCGTTAATCCGACATATACGTCTCAAATAGGAACGCTCAAATACGCAGCGCAATACGGCATGGCAAGGCATGAGGCTGCCGCTTATGTAATAGCACGCAGAGGACTCGGATATAACGAGCGTATTCCTAAAAGGATTATCCAAAATCTGCCAGACATTATCAGTACTCTGATCCAGAAAGCTTCAGGCGCTAAGGAAGCAGCCAAAAAAAAGCTCACGGCTCATATTAAAGTCTTAAAACAGTGGAAAGCTTACTCTCCGGTAAGCACTATCCATAAGTGGAAGTTGTGGTCTTTGCTGTATCAAAGCCTACCATGCCCTGTGTTTCCTATGGAAGGAATAGCAGGGGTAAGTGGTCAGGCAGCTCCCCTAACAGGGGCCGGTCCATGAACTTCACAGCAGGTGAAGGCGAATCGGTATTCGGGACTGTGGCAGGGTGTGACTCCCTGCAGTAACGCCTTGAACTGGTAAAGGCGTAAAACCCAACGTCTTTGGCGAGGGTATCTTAATAAGGAGAGTACTCAAACTTTACCGGCTTAACTGAATGCAAATTCAGTTTTGTATAGTTTGGGGAACCAGGTAATGATTAAATGCCTAACCCGTTTTCAATCGGCATAGTAACCGGTTCTGACTTCTGTAACAGAAAAGAAGAAAGGGAAACTCTATTGCAACATATACGGAGCATGCAGAGCGTTGTTTTATCTGCAAAGAGAAGGATAGGGAAGTCTTCGCTTGTTACACAAGTCTTGACCGAAATAGAAAATGAGGACATACTGCCGATTTATGCAAGTTTTTTCAAGATTTCCTCAGAGCAGGATTTTATTACTACATTAGCCACTGCAATAGCTCGAAGTATAGGAAAAGCCGCTCTTGACCCACGCCCCCTTCAAGAGAAGATTAAAAGTCTTTTTGGGAGGATAATTATAGGTCTTGATTTAGAGCAGGATAAAACAGTTTTAACTGCCCGGCTTGGCAGAGAGATAAAATTCGATTATCTTTTGGAAGATGTGATGCAAGGGCTTTTCGGTTATATAGAGAAGAATAATATGCGCGCCTGCATTGTGTTGGATGAATTTCAGGAGATCGCAGAGCTACCGAACTCAAAGAACATTGAAGGGACATTGCGGGAATATATGCAGTTTCGGAAAGATGTCTGTTATCTATTTGTCGGTAGTAAGCGGAGACTTTTGCTCGATATGTTTACGGACAAACGCAGGCCATTCTACAAAAGCGCATATATCTACTCGACAAGGGAAATAGCAAAGGAAGACTTCGTTCCGTATATCGTAGGTCAATTCTCGGCAAGCGGTAAGATATGTTCTACTGAGACTGCCGGGTTGATTTACGATACTGTTGAAGGATATACATACTATGTCCAGAAACTTGCTTCTTTGTCGTGGAATATAACTAACACGGAGTGCGATTCAACAATCGTTAAGAAGGCATATGCCTCACTTATAGAAATGGAGGAGATGTCAGATTTTGTGAGTATCTGGAATGGTCTCCCTATAGGACAGAGATCTGCTCTAAAGGCAATTGCAAAATCTCCTGCATTATCGATTTATGCAAAGGAATTTCTTCTTCTACACAATCTCTCCGCATCTAGTGCACAGAAGTCTGCATTAGCACTACAGAAAAAAGACCTGATAGAAGAAATTACAAAAAACATATATAAGGTTACTGACCCGGTTTTTAGTGCATGGCTGAGAGATTCAGAACGGGCATTTGCTTAACATCACGGAAAGGAGAAAAAATATGAATCCAAAAAGCCGCATCCTTAATATCATAAAAATACTCATGAACGATGCGACTGGCATTAACTTAATCGCTGATGTTCTTAACAAGACTCTGAATTACGTTAACGCCGTCAATATTCTGGAGCATTATGTGATGTTAGGAGGCGACGACCAAGACGAAATTCATCGCCTGGACCAGCGGCGAACTCTCGCCCACAACGCCTTAATAGATAGTGTTAATATCTGTAACCGCTATCTGTTTAAGAATTACAAAGACGCCGTTCCACCCGGCGGCGTTTACTCAGACGACCCTCTGCATTTGTCGCCTGAAAACCGCAGGGCTATCGGTAACTGGGCAGGCAAACTTGTCTCTGATGTGTTTGAAAATCGGAGATGAGTGTGAAAATGCACTAACCCGCCTGATAACAAGCCAAACCTCAACTCAACTAACACTTGCATTCTAACAACTCAGTCGAGTTAAGAGACTACTTGTTGCGGAACATCTTATCGCAATGCGAGCAAAAGTAATAGTCTTCTTCTATTTGTCTGACTGAGTTTTTGCGCCCGCAAAACAAACATTTCGGCATATCTTTGCTTTGTATATCCTTGCTTTGTCTTTTTGTTTTTTTCATTCTATTTATATTTATAGGATTTTTTGAAAAGAAAGTCAAGTTTATTTGACTTTCAAAAGAGCAGCCTTTGGCTGCTTTAGTCTTTGTATTGAAGGTGTATCATGAAAGAATTGAACGTTATCGACTTTACAGATGTCTTCTCTGAAGGGCTAATAGATATAGCGTATCCAGAAGACAGCAGGACGTCCTCAAATGACATTGATATAATTAAGTATTTGAAGGGGGCTGTCTGATTATTATCTATTTTTTAAACAAAAAAAAACAGAGATGCGTTGCCTTTGGCAAGCATCCGCTTTTTTGTTTTTTTGGAGGTGAGTGATGCTTGAGTTTATTCTCAAAAACAAGGACGGAGAAACCGTCTGGACGGCAGCATCCCCAGAACTTGCGGCTCATATAAAGCGGTGGTTTTGCGAGCGGGGATGTTACGTATCAATCGTGTGCAAGTATGCATAGGAGGGCAGCATGCGACTACAAAAAGGCATTTACCAAGATTTCGACATGATAGAGATTGAAAAAAGAGGCTCCTTGCGAGTATTGACCGCTAACGGTAAGCACGACATTATCCGCGGCCGTGATGTTTTACGTCATGTAATGTCCGGGTATGTCGTTGCCATTGCCTATTAGCAAGAGGTGTTTATGAAAAGAATTACTGGTTATTGTAATGACATGGCGTTGCCATCAAGAATAGATGAGCTGTGGCAGAAAGAAATGGAATCTCTGTCTTTGTCTTCCCCTCATTTCCTCTGCGATAGCACGATTTATTTTAAGTGCGGATTAGATGTGATGGTGATGAGAGAAGGGGAAACGCCAGAAGTTGTAAAATCACCAGCCGTCTTAAACCGGGTCTATACTAGGCTCGGTTTTTCTGTTTGCAGCATAAAATCTAAAACTTATTATTGCTAATCGGAGGTGTAATGATTCAGGAAATAATAGAACAATCAAGGGAAGATGGGGAAAGACCCAATGCGTGTTACCTTGACTCTGGTAAAAGCTGCAAACTGCTTGCAGCTAAAACACATGGCTTTGCAGGGGACATTCCCGAGGGGGAGCGTAATCACAGACCATCAAAGGAAACCTGCATGGTTGCAAGGGGGCGTGGAATGTGTGTATGAAACTCTCATCAGCGAAAATGAGGGGCTTAAGTTTAAGTTTGTCAACAAAAGAAAAAGGAGAATTACATGAGTTTGATGATCAACGAAAAGAGGTTGTTTAGCCTCATAGGTAATTTTTTTGCACATCCTGAAAATGTGATATATGAGCTGGCGCAAAATGCAGCTCGGTCTAAAGCCACTCGCATGGATATCACATTTGAAGAAGGACGCCTGACGGTTAAAGATAACGGCAATGGAGCGAAGGATTACAAGGCGCTGCTGGTTGTGGCCGAATCCGATTGGTCTGATGATGTTGAAGAAGATCAAATGCCGGCAGGTTGGGGTAATTATTACCTCATTGCACTATCAAAGATAGTCACCTACAGAAGTCTTTTTGGGTCTTTAACGATTGATTGTCCGAGGTTTCTTAAAGACCCCGACTATAGGAATAACATTTTCTCTGAAGTCAATAAAAAAGACATTTTATTGACAGGTTTTGAGGTTGAGGCTGAATTGCTGCCAGAGGTTGTAAACAAAGTACAGCCGCATCTCTGCAACCTTTCTTTTTTTCCAATGGATATAAATATTAATGGTGTTCCTATACAAAAAGCCTCGATTGAGAATATTGTATTAGAACATGATATCCAGGCGAATTATCAAGGCAACCGAATAGGGATAGATGTGAGCAAACATTTATTAGGTTCTCCCAGAGACTTTCTCTCCTTTTTATCGGTTGTATGGTATGGCATTCCGGTGGGTGGATATCGCTCTAGAGGTGGTTATGGAGGAGTGTTTTTGTCCGTAAATACAGGCTCTCCTGTAACACCTGTACTTCCTTTTCGTCAGACAATTAAAGATGATGAAAAACTATCAGACCTGTATAATTTTGTACACAAAGAGGTTGTCAATTATTGCACATCCTTGCTGAATAATTCTGAATGCCACGATAAGTATAAGTTGATGCTTGCATCAACAATTCTGTCACAATATGCCTCGCAGTTTGAACTTGACAATCTCTCTCGTTTTTGCATTACCACTTCGGAGCCTTACTGCAACATAGAATCATCGGGCGATTCATCAATGACGTTAGTGATTGTGGATAGACTATCACCTATCGTGCGTAATGAGAGTGTAAAGCTTTACATCAACGGTAAAGATGAGGACATACAAGGTGGTTTATTTTTACCGGAAGGAACTATTGTTGAGGCAGATATCCCTAAAATGAAACCTTCATGGCTTAATGTGGAAAACAAAGAACATACCGTGACGGTTACCACAATGGGTATTTCATACTCAGGTTATTATGAGTGGCAGAATGCTGTTACCTCATGCAAAGGGAAAGATATCAAAGTCCTCGCTCTTGTCTCTTATGCCAGAAATGGAACTATGTATTACTCGAAGACTCCTACTGTGTATTACTCGGAGACTCCTGATGAGTTTTATGGTATTTCGGATTTTGTTTTCTCGCAGGTTGAATATAATGAAGACAAAGGCAATTTTGACACGCAAGAGTCTTACTTCAACGAGAAGATAGGCGAGGACATCCAAAATATTACTGGCTTGTATAGTGCAAGCGATTTGCTTATAGGTCTCTCTAACGTTCTCGGTATACGGGCGTCTGATGTTGTTTCTCTCGTATACAATAAGGATTCAAAAACTCTTACCGTGAAAACGGAAAAGCGAATAAGAGGCACAAATTCAGTCGAAGCGGAGGTCAAGGAGATGCTGTTCAAAGTCGCTTAGCGTGCAATGGTATTAACTAAAAGCCGCCTGTTGAATTTTTCGGCAGGCGGCTTTTCTTTTTTTGAGGAGGATTTTATGCTTTACGGTCATAGCTATTTTGGTGTAGGCAAGCTGGTTGCTAATAATGGCGAAGTGATAATAATTGATTTCAAGCATTACGGCATCAAGGAAGTGCCTGTAGCAAATGTGCAGCCAACACAGGCTGGATATGGCGACCTGTGGTTTTATTAAAGGTTTATGATTAACTCTCGCTTTGCGGGAGCAATTTTTACTTATCCCATTAGATACAAAGTTATCTAATGGGATCATGAGGTGATTTATGTTACAGACAGCAATAACAAAGACAGCAGTAAAGGGATTTGTAGTAGAAAAAGTTACAGCGGAGGACATCAACTCAGGTGTAAATAAAATTATGTCAACGCTAAATGCGGACACTCTCAGCAGGTTTGATAAGATATTCATCAAAAGAGCGCTGGGGGAAAAGGTGTTTGTGTCCCAACATGTTGAAGTGGACAAGTTCGCATTTATAGTCAGTAGCTTTCACATCGGCATGAATAACCAGAACGGAGATACTGTATCGCAACTCGGGAAAATTTTCCTTTACACGGAAAATAAATTCCTGAAAGTTTTGGCAGGATTGGCATTAAGAAGGCTTCATTATAATGTCAGCCTTCCTATGGACACCACTGAGATCAAAGAGGCTACCTACAAACTTGTAGGACTCGCTTTTAGGGTTGGCAACGACATAGAAAAAACCTACGCGTCTAATTGAATTTCAGTTTGAAAACATAGAGCGCGGTTAAGCAGCTCCTTGAGCCAAAAAGACCGCGCTTGGTTATTTATTTTGAATGAGGTGTCTTATGTTTTATACAAAGAGGATTCTTTGCAAAATTTATCACTGATGAGGATGTTCATAAAAAATCTCTACAGAGAATGTCTAAGTCAGGGCTTTATGAGTTTGAATTTATTGCAGACTCTATCGGAGACACGATAGCCGTAAGTTTCTCTGTAGCTGAAGGGTCAGTATCAGCAGAAAGGGAATTATTATTCAAGGAGTTTTACGAATCATATTGGGATATGGTTGATATGGTTGATGAGGCAAAAAAGGGAGATTGATTTATAATGAGTTTATTATCCGAACCCATTCTTTAGCCTTCTTTTCAGCCTTATCATATGGATATCCCTCTTTAAGAAACCCGGCGGTTACCTCAATCTCTTCTTCTTCCTGAGTCATATTCTCAGTAGTCACTACAAGAGATTTCGGATGCCCGGACTGCCTGAATAACTCTTTTAGAAAAGGCAATTCAAGGGTTTTTCTTTTTTCAGTTTCGCTCTTTATGTCTTTGTAAGCTGCCATATATCTATATATACAGCTTTAGCAGAGAAAAGTCAAGCAATCCGCGGTCAAGTAGCTCCTTGAGCCAAGTGGTAGTAGTTCCGATGTCTCCGGACGACAGCATTAAAATAGAATACCGCATAGTCTCGATTGTTAACGCAGGTTATGTAGTTGAAAAAAAGAAATGGGGCGGCTTGATAATAACCGACCCATCAGTAAAATATGCGTGGGAAACCGCTGACATGATGGTTGATATTAAGAGAATCCTCACCTAATTATGCATTGTCCCAAAGGTCTTTAGCTATATCCTTTGCAAGAGACCTCGCATTATTTTCTGCTGCTCCTCCTACAATAAGGCAGTGATAAACGTCAAACTCAACTTCTTCAATGCTGCCGCAATGATCACAACTGCATATATCTGATTCGTCTGCTCCCAGTGCGGTTATTACTGCTTGCAATGGGGCGCTTTTATTAACCTTTAATGGTTTTTTCGCCAGTTCAGCCATTTATTTATTCTCCTTTTTTGTTTTTTGCTTTATATGTATTTATAAGCTGAAGCGGCGGAAAAGTCAAGGCAAATTATGCCAAATCATTTTAGAAGACAAGGAGGAAAAAAATGAGAAACTATGTAGTATGGAGAGATAGAAATGGGTCTCTCCAATGGTGTTTGCCAACAAAGGGAATCGAAAATCATCTACAATGGAGCGATATTGTAGACAGACTAAAAGAACATATTGAAAAGATACCGCTGGATGCAAAAATTATTAATGCAGCAAATAAGGATGAAGCGATGAGAATATTCATCAAGCTTTCACCCCCATCCTTATAATTGACATCCTCCCCACGCCTAAAGACGGGGGATTCCCGAAGACAACCGAACAGGACTGCGCCTGTTCAGACTGAGCTCTCCGATGATCCCTTTCAGACTGTCTGTACAGACCAGTCCTTGAGCGTCAAAGTTCTCACCCAGATGTCGGTCTTCGTCTATGCGAGAGCAGCTCAGGGGACTCCTATCGAGACCCACGGCAAACCCTGAAGTCTGTCCGTTCGCTACTTTGGCATAATGCCAGCAGCTCGCAAAAAGCAGTTGTCTATCTGCTTTGTGGTCTAACGGCAGCAAAAGACTGCCTCCCACTCCGCTGGCACAGGGGCTGTAGAACAATCCCAGATAGGCTGACAAAACATCTCTCTGGCTTTTAACCCCGCACTCACACTCATGCACCCGCTGGGAGAGCTTCTTCTTTTGCCTTTTCCCGCAGAGGCAGAGTTGAGACAAGGCGGTTTTCAGTGGTATCAAAGTCGTATCGTCCCCGGCGCTTTCAGCCTTGGCGAAGATAGTGTTTTTAACCAACGATGGCGCATTGTATCCCACTGACCTGCCATAATTCTTTTGCCATGATCTGATTGAAACATCCTCAGTCTTAAACGAACAGCCCAGTGCGGTAAGTATATTGGCAAACTCATTCAGGGCTGTTTTTCTTGTCGCTGCTATCAGGCGATGCATTTCTCTGATGGCAGTCCTTGTTTGTTTATAACCTTCCGAAAAGACCCATTCCCCCCTGCGTTTTTTAGCAGTCCCGTCTGTGTTGTAATTGTTGGGGTTGTTGGCACGCCTTTGCCTATCAAGTTTTCTTTGCAGTTTTCTTAGATCAGACTGGTATTCTATAATCTTGTTAAAAACAGGTTGGAGGGCTGCAATAACAGTGTCTTCATTGCGAAGGACTACTGCCATATTTCTCGGCCCCATATCGAATGCAACATGGAACTGTTTGTACAGTCCGATATAGCGTATCTGCTCAATAACCTTGCTGGTTTTAGGAAATTCGATAATGTTAGAGACATAATGCTTGAGCCTCAGTCTATTAGTAGGCTTACCTTTTGAGACTGCATTGTGTATCAGTTCGGAGTTGTGCTGCAGTATCCTGAGATTCTCCTCTTCAACCCGTTCATCAGTCATACCCATGGGTCTTATGTCTATAACAAACTGCACATAGAAGACATCATTGCCCTTGATAATTCGCCTGATTACCCGGATATAGGAAACATCAACAGCTTCATGGTTTTTAAAGTTATCGATTATCTGCTGTAGATACCAGTTGTGATAGCCATCATCTTTGCGGTAGTCTAATATCAGAGGGATAGTTATTTTCTTTTTGCCAATGCCATAAGTAACAGCTTTGGCGTCATGGTTAAACATAAAACCGGTATCAGTGGATTTGGAATGAACAGATGACAGGATATTATCCCACTTGCCCTTAAACCTGACCTTTTTCGCCTTGCCGTAGAGAACCTTTTTTATAGCTTCAAATGCCCTGTCAGCCAGTACTTGTGCAAACTGGGAGTTGAATTTGTCACTGAGATACCCAATATGGTCTTTGACGAACTTCTCGATGTCGGTTTTGGTGAGGAAATATCTGCCAGCAATTATCTCTTCAAGAAGCTTATCGACCACTGCGGTATTACATTTTGCTTTCTTCAGGTCTCTGCGGAAAGGCAATAGCGACTGGTATTCTTTATCCGCCCTGATGCGATTCAAGCGTTTTCTGCATTCAGACAGAGCAAGGTTATAGACGTTCTTTCCCTTATCCAGAAGTTTCAATAAAAACTTCTGATCGGAACGGCTTGCTTTAAGTTTAAACTCTATTGTTTTCTTCATGCTCACCACTTATACTCCTTATACGGTGAAAATCAGAAAAAGTCAAGGGGTTGCACGCCTTATATCCCCATGGATAAATCCAGGGGCTTTACGGCGCTTTCGTGGTAAATATCTCAACAGGAGGTTTTCGTGAAACTTGTTGTATTGCCAGATGCAGAATACAAAAAAATCAGAGAATTAATTTCGGAAAGAGGCGTTGTCCTGATGCCCGAGTCATTGGCTGATAAGCATGATAGAGACAATCTCCATAATGCGGTAAATGATTATGATTTCGGTGGAGAGGCAGATGTGTGGGCGGATTTTGTTGACAGCGATGACCATTTCTTTTTGTCAGAACTTAAAGACGGCAGCAAAGAGAAAGGTGGTGGACAATGCGATTAATGGAATTATACGAGCAATTGCGAGTTCTCTATCCATCGCTTTCTAACCGTGAATTAAAAGAACTCGCAATCAAACAGTTTGAGCGGTTTAGGAACGGCGAGATGATAGTTAATTAACTATGTGACATCTCGCCTGCACTAAATGCCCACAGAGAGGACATATAGGCTCTGCAATTTTATATGTCCTCTCGCCCAGCGTTAGTTCGCTGAATATAACCCTGACTTTATCGCTCATGATGTTAATAACTTCAAGACAGAGAGGACATATAAGTTTTTCCTGAATAACCGCTGCTGTTTTGTCCTTGAGGTCTTGCGCAAAAATTAGCTTTTCAAGCTGATGTTCTACTGTTGTTATCATAGAATCTCCTTTTGTTTATATATACGGCTTTTGAAGGTAAAAGTCAAGAAATCGGAAATTGCCGAATCAGTTCCTTGTCGTAGGCATCTTTGATATTGTTTTTCATGAAAACAGGCACATCCATCTGTTTAGCTTGATTTGCTATAGGCTCTATCTGTTTGATGTGAGGCACGACAGGGTTTTTCCCTGTCTGAGCGCCAATAATAATCCAGTCAACTCCTTCAATAGTGCTGCTGCTTACATAGCCAAGCAAGGGCTCTATGCTTAAAAATAATACTTTAGCCTTTGCTTTTTTGAGATGTTGAACCTGCCCTTTATCTATATCGGAATTAATAGATGCGCCTACCCAAACATTATCTGGATAGTAGAAATCAGATAGCCGAGATGGATTCTTAGTTAACAGCAGGAATGTATGCCATGCGCACTGCTCTGCCACTTCCAGTATCTGTTCAATCCACATGTCCGGCACCCACTCACCGAACATATCACCTGTGTCCACGGTGAATATTTTTGCAGGCTTTTTAACTTTCATCGGCTCATGCAGCCTATGTGGATAAAAAGTGGGATCATATCCGTAAGGATATATCTCGCCTTTCTCTGCAATGTGAATGCCACCGGTTTGTCTTTTCCGCCAGTCTTTTTCCCAGACGATATCTCTGGATGGCAGTTTATGTTTTGCGCCGAATCGGTTCAGGGGAGCAGTTGATTTTGTTGTGTTGTAGCAGTAGGTGTGCCTGCATTTGTGAAGACAGCCAGTTATAGGATTCCATGTGTAATCGCACCATTCAATAGTAGTTTTGTTCATGTCTATATTATACGGCTTTGCCGTAAAAAATCAACAATGGAGGTGTTTATGAATAAACATGACAGAGAGCAAATGTATAAGCATCTGGAACACTTATACATGAAGACGGGGTCTGTCAAGGAAGTGATTAAGGAGACAAACCTATCAATCAGCACTGTATATAGTCATCTAAGGCATCTAACTAAAAAGATGAAAGAAGAGAAATTGCATAATGCAGCACAGTTATTATCATTAGGGAAATCTATTTCAGTGGCATCCAAGTCCGCAGGCGTTAGCCGGCAAACTGCCAGAAAGCACTTAGTGACATTGAACAAGTCTTATAATGCAGATGCTGCTATTGAAAATATTGATAACAATATGTCAGTAAGTAGGCAGGCGAAAACATCAACAAAGACAAACCCTAATAGCTTTCTTGCTACTCCTGCTATTGACGCTGTTATAAATCTGTCCTACAGACTGGAGAAGTTCAAGGTGCGGAAGTGGATTATTGATACCGCAGATGCCATGTTGAGCGATATATCGGCAATCACTTTTCCCGGCAGCGAGTGGCTCATGGAAAGAGATCTCTTCTTAAAATGCGGGAAAAGGGTTAAGAAAATTACTGCGATTGAAAAAGACCGCGAGCTTTATGAGTTCTCCATGCACAATGTCCCGCCTGTTGATAATGTCGAGTTTCCACACAAGACAGACAGCGAATTGTTTTCATCTGCAGCAGCGCAGCCATATAATCTGTTGTGGCTGGATTATATGGGTCCTTTTATGCCCAGCAAGCTTGAATCATTTAGGCTTGCTCTTGAAAACGGCTATGTGGCTGACAGGGCTATTGTCTGCCTGACTTTTTTAAACGGTAGAGACGGCAGCATGTCAAAGACATACAAAGACCATGCAGAATCTGTCAACGATATCCCTATTGGAAAGGGCAAATACAGCAACGCAAGGCTGAAAGTTATCCCCCAGATGTATGCAGATACTGCCAAGCCTTACGGATTTACAACTTCCGTAATTTCTGCTCACACGTATAAGGAAAGACAGGGTGGTGTGGCAAAATCTCCTATGCTGTTTATATCTCTACTTATGGAGAAGCAGGCGATAAAAAGGTCGGTGACTGCCAAAAATGCTAAAACTGCTAAAAAAAGGCTTCTGGAAAAAAAGGCTTTAATAAAAAGTTTAGGCAATGCAGCGATTGAGGTAATAAAAACCTTGCCCGCATCTTTAGAACAGATTGATAATTCAGTCGCAAGCAAAATTAAAGTCCGGCGGGTGATACGAACACTATTGAAGAATGAAACGGTAGAGTTCCTCAGGGAGAAGGGATCAAAGGATGTTATTTTCCGTTTAACGGAAAGAGGTAAAAAACTATTAACACAATTGGAGGCTTAAATGGTAATAATTATCGATGCAAGCAATTACGGAAAGATTGTACGCGATATGGTAAAACTGCTTATTCAGCATGGCGCTGAAGCAAACGATGCAAAATCATATCACATTGGCGATGAAAAAAGCGAAGCCAAATCTCGCAATCAGGGGACTTCCGAACACAGTAATATTTCTGTGCAGAGCAATACCGCAAAGCAACAGGCGATACAACTACTCAAGGCTGGACGCTCTGTAGACGAGGTGGTCAAAACTACAGGGCTGAAAAAGCCTACAATCAGGGCGTATAAGGCGCATTTAACCATGGGGACTTATACATAGGAGGGGTTGTGATAGAAAAATTAGAGCTAATAGCCTCAATAGCCACTAATATTAGAGAGGCAGCAGAAAAAGAATCTGTTTCTTGTTATACGATAAGCCAGATAGATAGATTAATGTCTGTTATCGACAAGACGATTGCAGACATTAAGTTAGAGGCTGAACAGTGGGCTGGCAAATAATTACTTATCCAATGGCGCATCTTTAGATGTGCCATTGGATAGTCTAAACAATTTAAAGGAGGCGTTATGGACGACCATGTGGAATTTCTTACGACTTTACCTCAGAAAAATAACGGTAAACGCGATAGAGGTTATTACCGCAACCAAAGACAGAGAATTATTAAAAAACGAATGTATATTGCCAAAAGAAAGCGACTTGATGTCTTCTACCCGGGTGAACTGGCTAAAGGCTCAATTATCTGCAATGTTTTGCTTGTCTTACCATTGCCATTAGAGGCAAGAAGTCGCCAGAAACAACCTAATAGAGAGGTTATATATGTATAAAATCAAAAAGAAAAAACCGCAATTCGCAAGTGAAAACCAGCTTGCGATTTTCTTTGGCGGAGGGGTAGAATCAGCTATCGCTTCGGTTTCTATCCCGTTAGATAATTTTATATCTAATGGGACCATAGACCTGCCGGAGACTGTAGAGCTGCCGACAATCCCGTCCAGAGAAATATTATCAACCGTAGATCTGGTAGTATGTAATGATGCGTTTAACAAGCGAAACTACCAGTTCACACCGAAAGACCTGTCGCCGGCGTCTAAACTTAAAGACAGATTTGCGGATAATGTAGCAGCAATAAGGCTGCTTAAGGATTTAGAGAAAAGTCCGCGGGAGCTGTCTTTAAAAGACAAGGAAACGCTTAACCATTACACTGGATGGGGAGCTTTGCCGCAGGCGTTTGATTATTATGGCGATGAGTGGAAATCAGAATACTTTTTGCTGAAAAGTCTTTTCACCGAACAGGAGTATGACAGCGCTAAAGCCAGCACGCCAAATGCGCATTACACAGACCCTGAGATTATACAATTTATGTATGATGCCTTGAGGAGAATGGGGTTTGATGGCGGAAGGATTTTAGAGCCATCCTCAGGAGTAGGATACTTCTTAGGGCTTATGCCCGAAGAGATGTCTGCTAAAAGCCGCATAACCGCAGTTGAATTGGATTCTATCAGCGGCAGCATTGCCAAGATGCTCTATCCCGACGCGGATGTGCGGATACAAGGCTTTGAGGAAGCGAGGATGCTGGACGGATTCTTCGACCTTGCCATCAGCAATGTGCCGTTCGGCAATTATAAGGTCTATGATGCCAATGACACTGATCTTAACAAGCACAAATTTAGTATTCATAATTATTTCTTTGCCAAGGCTATGAAAAAGGTCAGACCGGGCGGTATTGTGACGTTCATTACATCCAGCTATACAATGGATGCAATAGACACAGAATTTAGAGAGTATATGGCGTCCAAAGCAGACCTGATTGCCTCATTTAGACTGCCGGAGTGCGCATTTCTGAAAGTGGCGAACACAAAAGTCGTCACAGATATTATCTTTCTAAAAAAGAAAGAGCAGGAAGATGTGTCTGCCGATCCGCCGGTTTGGGTTCATACCGCGCCGGTTTTTGTTCATACCTCGCCGGTTAAAAGGAAGAGTAGTCCACATCTAAACAAGTATTATCATAAAAACCCAGACGCTGTTTTTGGCAAGATATCTGTTGAAGTCAGCAGGTACGGAGATAATGAACTGACAGTTAAAAAATCAGGCGACGTAGACATACTGCTGAAAAATGCCCTGTCCAGCATGCCTCATGATGTCTATAAGCCTGCTGTTGTTAAAACAGAGCGCAGAAATCCCTCTGTCATAGAAGCGCCTGAAGGCATGAAAGACGGACTACATATTGTTAAGGACGGCGAGATTTACAGGAGCGAGAACAGTACCCTTACACATATCCCGTTTTCCAACGATAACAAAGCCCGCATGTCTGCGGTTGTCGGAATCCGTGATGCGGCAAGGCAGCTGCTTGCCCGTCAATTAGAACGAGGAGACGCACAATTGGCGGAAGGCATGGCGACACTGAATGCATTGTATGATGCGTTTGTAGCCAAATACGGCTATCTGAATGCCAGTCAAAATAGAGCGATATATAAAACAGATGCAGATTATCCGCTCATATTGTCTTTGGAAAATTGGGACGAGGATTCCCAAACCGCCAGCAAGTCGGATATATTTTTCAACAGGGTTATTTATACGCATAAAAAAGCGGAACGAGCGGAAAACGTTCAGGAAGCCATGCTTATAACCTTATCTGAAACAGGCGGCATGCTTGACTTTCAGAGAATGTCTGATTTGATGGGTTTGCCGGAATCAGCTATTATTGCTTCACTGTCTCAAGCAGGACTTATATTCAAGCTGCCGGACTCAGGACAATGGGTTACTTCCGATGAATATTTAAGCGGGTTCGTTAAAGACAAACTTAAAGATGCGGAAATAGCCGCAGAATCAGACCCGGCTTTTGCAGCAAATGTTACAGCTTTGTCCGCAGTGATACCACATGATATACCTGCTGAAGAAATTTCGGTGAGGCTTGGGTCCTCATGGATTCCCACATATGTGATAAAGGAATTTATAGAATATGTTATCGGCGAAAGCGGAGTGGTTGTAGAGTTCTCGCCTATCAGCGCTACATGGTTTGTCAGTACTTATAGATACAGCAGGTACTCCATAGAATCATCTGTAAAAAATACAACTGAGTTCGGAACAGAAATGTTAAGCGCTCTTGAAATCATAGAAAAGACGCTTAACCATCAAAACATTGTTGTCAAAGACTGCATCGGCGAGGACAAAAACGGCAAGAAAATCTATGTCGTCAACGTCGCAAAGACTGAGGCTGCACGGGAAAAACAATATTTGATTATCTCAAAATTTGAAGAATGGATTTGGAAGGACCCTGTACGCTGCCTAAATCTCGTTCGCATTTATAACGATACGATGAATACCATCAGGAACCGGCAGTATGACGGCAGCAATATCATACTGCATAATGTTAACCCGCAGATTGAACTCCGTCCTCATCAGAAAGATGCTGTGTGGCGGATACTTCAGTCCCAAACAACGCTGCTTGCGCATGTAGTTGGATCCGGGAAGACTTATATTTGCGCTGCAGCGGCTATGGAGTGCAAACGGCTCGGCATCGCTCACAAACCGATGTTAGTCGTGCCTAATCATTTATTAGAGCAATGGGCTGCCGAGATCCTAAGACTCTATCCTGCTGCCAACGTCTTAATAGCGGGCAAAGAAGACTTCACTCCACAAAACAGGAAGCTGCTGTTTTCCAAGATCGCCATGTCTAACTGGGATGCTGTGATCGTTGGGCATAGCAGCTTTGAAAAAGTCGCTGTGTCCAACGACACGCTGAACGCCCTCATTAATAAAGAAATTGCCGACTTGGAATATCGAATCAGAGAAGAAAATGACCGCGGCGGAAGACAGACCCGTGTCATAAAAGACATGGAAAAAAGGAAGAAAAATCTACGGGCCAAACTTTTTATGAAGGCTAATGAGGAGAACAAAGACAATCTCCTTAATTTTGAAGAACTGGGCGTGGATATGCTTCTTGTAGATGAGTCAGATATGTTTAAAAATCTCGGATTTGCCACTAAGATGCGTGGAGTAGCAGGACTGCCCAATACCGAAAGCAATCGCGCATTTGATATGTTTGTCAAAGTTAACCACATGGTTGGATTGGGAAACAAAGTAGTGTTTGCTACAGGCACGCCTATATCCAACACTATGGGCGAAATGTTCACGCTGCAGAGATTTTTAGGCATGGGAGCCCTGCTGCACCATTTTGACGCATGGGCAGGGACTTTCGGAGAGATTATATCGTCGTTTGAAATATCTCCAGACGGATCAGGTTATCGGGTTATAAATAGGTTTGCGCGGTTCGTTAACCTGCCGGAATTGATGAACATGTTCCGCATGTTTGCAGATATACAGACAGCAGATATGCTCGACATCCCAATGCCTAAGTTGAAAGGAGACAGTCCGGATACGGTTGTGGCGCCGCCTACTATAGAGTTGAAAGAATACACTCAACAGCTTGTAAAACGCGCTGAAGCCATTAGATCAGGCAGAGTAGACCCAAGGACTGACAACATGCTTTGCGTTACCAACGACGGCAGAAAAGCCGCTTTGGATATGAGGATTATGGATACTGTGTACTGTGATACGCCAGACAGCAAAGTAAACAATGCCGTGGCTAATATTATAGCCATCTATAAACAAACAATTATATCTAAAGGGACGCAGCTTGTATTTTGCGATTTAAGCACTCCGCAAAATACGAATTTCAGCGTTTATACGGATATAAAAAACAAACTTGTCATGAGCGGCATACCTGTTCATGAAATAGCTTTCATCCATAACGCAGACACTGATGCAAAAAAGAAGGTTCTTTTTGATAAGGTGAATGTAGGCAAGGTTCGCATACTAATGGGGTCAACTACCAAAATGGGCACAGGTATGAATGTGCAGCGCAGATTAGTTGCTCTGCATCACATTGACGCACCGTGGCGCCCACGCGATATTGAGCAGCGTGAAGGCAGGATTCTACGGCAAGGCAATACCAACGACATCGTAGAAATCTATCGCTATGTGACCGAGGAATCCTTCGATAGCTACATATGGCAGACTCTGGAAAACAAAGCACGGTTTATAGCTCAGATCATGAACGGAAGCAATATCGCCAGAACTGCCGAAGATGTTGAAGGCGCAGCGCTTACCTATGCTGAAGTAAAAGCACTTGCATCAGGCAACCCGCTTGTTATGGAAAAGTTCAAAGTGGACAACGAAATTCGCAGGCTGAATATGCTTAAAACGCAGCACAAACGTTCACTGATAAGTATGCAATCTGATCTGTCTTTACTGTCCCTTAAGGTTGATACCTATAAGAGCCACATCGAAAGACATGAGGCGGATTTGAAAGTGAGGACAGTGCAAGAAAAGTTCTCCATCGTCATAGATAATATTGTCTATGATAATAGAGAAAAAGCAGGAGATGCGATATTGTCAAAAACCTCGTCTTTAAGAGGTATGATTGTCCCTGAAAAGATAGGCTCTTACTCAGGTTTTGATTTGTATATAGCTTCGGATAAAAAGTCTTTCATGAATTCCTTTGGGCAGATTATTGCCAAGGGAAGTGCCGAACACATAGGCAATATTACGGCTTCGGCATTAGGGACTATAGCGTCTTTGGATTATGCTGTCAGAAATATAGAATCTAAAGTTGCCGGTTATAAAGCGATGCTTGATTCTGCGTTAAAAAATATCGAGAGTTTAACCGCTGAAATTGAAAAGCCTTTTGCATATGATGATAATCTCAAAACACTTACTGCCAGGAAAAAGGAAATAGATTCGGCTTTAGACCTCGATAAGCATCAGTCTATAGGATCAGGTGATGTCGCTGAAGGTGAGGTAAAGCTGGCGGCATAAATAAGCAAGTAAAGTCTAAATCATTTTTTAACAAAAAAACGGAGATGCACTGCCTTTGGCAGTCTCTCCGTTTTTGCTTTTAAAAAAGATAAGGGAGACAATTTATGAATCATTATTCAAAAAAGAGCACTGATGAGCTTATGCAAATCAGTGTCAATGTTTTAACAGAACTACAAAAAAGATTTATGCATGGATTTACGAATGTTGTTTTCCGGCAGTCTAAGAAGGCACTTGTCTTAAAGGGCGGAATCCCTGCCGATAGGAAAGGCTGGCTATACCTACCCTTTTTAGAAAAAATCTCCGGCTTTTTTCAGCCAGAGGAAGACGGTAATGGAAAAATCTATCACCAGCTATTGCCACCGGGAACCAATCTTGAGATAGTCTCACACGCAGGCGTGAAAGAAAGTTTTGTTGTCACAAGCGACAACAGTGAATGCGATATTGAAATCGATAACGCCTTTATAAAAGGCCCAATTAAAAAAATATAAGAGCGATAACAAAAGGAGGTTCTCATGTTGCCAGATTATAAGTTTTGCTGCCGTCTCGTGCACGATTTATGCGACGGAGCTATAACAAGGACGGAATTTGATAGAGCGATTACAGAGAGATACCCTGAGTCCGGTCAAATTGAATTATCTTTTTCCACAAAGGAGGGTAAAGCAAATGTTTACAAGAGATATAAGAGAATTTTCGGAAGGGCTGACAGTCATTGGCGGTTGGTCGCCGTATGAGGTTAGCGTAGCGAAAAATATAATAGAAATAACAAAAGTAGTTAAGTTTAACGTTCAGAGCAAAAAAGAAATCATAGAGGAAACCAGAAAGGCTTTTAATATGCCTGAAAAAGAATATCCTTTATTGTCAATTCTCACTGTTAAAAAAGGCATTAGAATGAAGCTTAAAAGGGGAGGTAGAGATCATGTTGGTAAAAACTGAAAGAAAGTCAGCCGTGTTTTTTACGAAGCACGCGCGTGAACAGTTTCTGATGACATCCGAGGCTTTAGGTTTAAAAACAAGCCCGGATGAAATAGAAAAGGTCTTCAAAAAGGCAACACCGGAGAAGATATTAGACTCTTCGGTCAGGTTTAACTTGTTTAAGAGGTCCATTGTTCATGGTGATGCAAAATATTATGTCGCCGATGGCTGGAGGTTTGTGGTTGCTGGCGACAAAGTTGTGACGGTCGAGCGCATAAGACCTCACGAAAATCATAAGTATCTCAAAAATTTTATACCAAAAGGCAGGAGGTAACCATATGGGTTTTGGTGCTCTTAATATAACCGCAGATTTAAATAATAAGAAACAGTTTGTTCGCCGCAAAAAAAAGGGCGTTGTGCCTCTTTTGGATGCTTATAGGTTTGAGCGTCTCACGCCCGAATCTGCCATTGAAAAATTCAAAGGCGCTGTATTGAAATGGGCGAACCACTATGTCCACGTTGCTCCCGGACTGGATATAGATGATCTTGTTTCAGTGGGCAATATCGGTGTGCTAAAGGCAGTTAAGAATTATGCCCCTGAAAAAATGAATTATTCATTGAGTTCATTTAATTCGTATGTCGAAAGCTCTATAAAATGGGAGATTAAAAATGAGATCTCTTCTTTTGTAAAAAGTAGAGAGGAGGTTGTCCGCACTAAAGTCGGCAGAAAATATATAGATAAGGTTGTAAGACATATGCCAGGCTTTGTATCTTTTGATGCGCCTGTCGGCAAAGACGAGGAGGGACTTGTTTTCCACGAGATTATTAAAGACACTCGTAGAAGCAATACCTGTAAGAGCATTTTGATAGATGAAATGTGGAAGCACATAGAACGACTTCCCGGCAAATTAGGGCAAGTCCTTGCTCTTAGATATAAGGGCAGTGGGAAAACCCTAAAAGAGGTTGGGGAATCCTTTGGTCTAACTAAGGAACGTGTTAGGCAGATTGAGATTAAGGCGATTAAAAAACTAAGGGCTTTCATGCCTGCCTAAAAACAGTCTTAAAGAAGCGACGACCGAAAAGACTAAGGACGCCCTTAGTCTTTTTTGGTATTGCATCAATAGTCCATAATAATAGTAGCCAGAGAACGGTTAAAAAAACATGTACCACAGGAGAAAAAAATGATAACAGAAATAATACCTCAAAATGGAGATAGAATAATCATAAAGGGTGTTCCTGATAATTATCCGTATAAAGATCTGTATAAAACAAACGGAGAGTTCATAGGAACAGTGCAAGACCACTTTAGTTTGATTAAAGAAGGGCATGTTAGTTTTTTTACAGGCTACATGCCATACAAAAGAAAAAATGAAAATAAGGAAGGAATAAGCTGCTCGGGATGCGGCAACAGGTGCGATTTAAAAGATTTAAAATTTCTCTATAAATCATCGGCGAAGTTTTGGCAATTTAAAAAAGATGAATGGAAAGCGAACAACGGCGAAATTTATGAAGAAGAGGTCAACTTTTTTGAAGTAGAATTCACTAAACTAAAGTAAAAAAGAAAATCGCCTTGTATACACATACTTAAAGGCAGTAGCAGCAGTTTTTAATATTAATTAACGCCACATAGCCCACTACAAGGCAGTATTTTACTTGTCCTGTAGTGGGCTTTTTATTTCATGAAATAAAAGTAAAGGGAAGTTAAAATGACTAAAAATAAGCGAGACAAATTGAGGTCGTTTCTCAATCAGATTATAACAAGTAATATCACAAATCGTTTGTTTGTCATGTCGGTTAAAAATACCGGACTGACAGCAACAATTATTCCAGTTGAAATTGAAGGCAGAGAATACAGCGTTGATATATTAAAACAGTCAATAATGGTAAACAAAGATAATCTCCTAGACGATTTAGATCACTACAAAAACGTTAAGCAGATTCTCTCTAAATCGTTTGCCTATTTAAATAAGCAAACCTCTCCTGCGTGGAATACATTAGAGAGGGCAACAGAGACAGTGAACTTTCTAAATGAAGTATTTACTGACATCAGCAATGACAATCTATATTGCGTAACAGATATAGACGATGATAGCGATGTACGCAGCATGGGAATAGAGTCCTTTTGTGAGGCTGCCTCTATATACCTTGATATTCTGCGATGGGACGGCAGTGATGCAAACGGCGCGTTTGCGATTAGTCAAAAAATAGAAGACAATTTTGCTATAAAATCAACACGAATAAAAAATATCGCAGGCATTACAAGATATATGGACATTAATAAGTCTGTACTGTCAACGCTTAATTATGATATTAAAGAAACACTGAATAAAGCAAGTGAATCAGCAATGGATGCTTATGGGCATACGGTGAATCATATAAAACAGCGGATGTCAGTTGTTAAGTCCAAGTATACGAAAAATAAGCAGGATGTGCCAAGCGAGATAAAAGACAGTTTTGAAATTAACGGATTAATATGCAATTGGAGTCTCTCGCATTATAATTACGAACTTAGTGTGTCTTTCTCGTTCAAGGATGATACACTTGACAGAATTATAAAAGAAAGAGGACTAGAAGGCACTCGCAATAAGATACTGTTTTTTATTGGCACAAAGAGCAAAGCTAAATGTATCAAACTCTTGCTGAAGAGGCCACTATCTTCCTCTTCTATACATGCAGATACAATTTCAGCGCTGTATGCGCTATCATTTGCATCAGGTTCAAAAAACGAGTTCGACATAGACGGGATGAAAGATGTGATTGGCAAAATCTTTACCGCTATACGCGAACAAATAGATTATCTAGCAGCTATGTTCCTTGATAATCTCGGCGGCAAGAAGATTACACCTATCAAAAAAAATAAAATAAATAATGCCGCGATAACAAGGACAATGGCAAGTTTTAGTGAGAGAATCATTGCGCATACGGAAATACATGGCGATACCGAAGAGATTTATGGGTCATCATACAGCCATAAGTTTTTGCTGCCCGAAAACTATATCGTTGGCGGCAATAGAATGTATGTGTGCGACTTGTTGCAGTATAACTTATTGAGATAAGGAAAACTGCTACTATCTATGATAGTGAACTTATTCCTTGATAGATGGAATGAAAAGGCTCATGCTGCCTTGAAACATCTACATTAATACTCCACTATGCAATTAGACACTCCAGTGAATAATTGTATAAAGCGTGGTGAAGTCGGAGACAATAACCTAAACTCCAATGGAGCATGGTTCAATTCTTCGGATGTCTAAAAAATAACTACGGTTAGAATGGCAAAATAGCCTGACGAATCTGCGAATGTAAGGGTCAATATTCAGATACAAGGAAACTTGTATTAATCCTCTGGATTTTTGTAACGGGATTATTAAAAAATACATGCTTATGAACATCCCTCTATCAGCCGAGATAGAAACATTACAATGGCTCAAAGCAGAAACCTAAAGTTATATGCATAGATAAAGGAATAGGAACAAGGGAAGGTTGCCACAGTTACAACCTCTGGAAAGGGACTGGTTAATCGAAAACGGAAATGGTCTTTTAGTCTTAGACTAATTGACAAGTCTGTATAAGATTATTTAGGCAACTGAAAGCGATGGCACGACCGATGAAGTCTCTGTAATGGAGATGGAGGAACAGCCATTAGTCATGTCTTACAAAGTTAAGTCCAATAACGATGTAAACATGATGGAACGCCGTGTGCGGTGAAAGTCGCATGCACGGTGTGAAGGGAGGGAAAAGCCAGAGATTACATCAAAGGCTTACCTATCCTTATCAAAGTATATAAGCCTCCCTTTTATTGCCAGAAAGTAGGCATTGATATAGAGATACAGGATTTACGCCTGACGGTTAATATATCTACGCTGACTGGCAAATCAAATGCGATTTATGGATATGGAAATCAGTCGGAAATTGCAAACGAGGCAATGTCGTTAGTTATCGCAAACGCAGATCAATTTATGAGCTGCCTATTAGCCGAAACTGAACGACATATTGCAAATAGTCAGTCAAAGATAAGACGAATCGAGGAAATAGTATACAATGATTTTCCCGAAGAATACATGGCTGAATATCTTGCAGCGTCAATAGGAGGAAAGCAATGACTCTCATTAAACAAAGGCGATCTATTGTCGAATCTCTTAAGATAATAGCCGAAGCTATCGAAGCCTTGCGAGAAAATAAAAAAGACCTCGAAAAATAGCTATCAACCCTGCATTTAAGGAGAGTTTTTTTGAACCCTTTCATGTAGGCAGCTTTTCTTCGAAAGACATTTTTGCAATAGAGAATGTTTTTTAGGGTTAGTATGGAGCCGTTTTATAAGAATTCTTGGTGCATGTCCTTTTTCGTCAAAGCCGTTTCAGATTCATAGGTTAAAAAATGATCTTGCCTCAGAGATTATGACCAAACATTTAGACCGCGAAACCGCATAGGCAAACTGAATATTTCCTTATTAGCGGTTTTTTTAATATTAATTAACACCCCATAGCCCACTACACGGCAGTATTTTACTTGTCCTGTAGGGGCTATTTGTTTTGCAAAATAAAAGAATAAAAGGAGGAAGTAAATGAGCGAAAAGTTCGGCAAAGCACTATGTGCCTTTGTAAAGAAAGCAAAAAAAGAAATTGATTGGGAGTGGTTTAAAAATGCATGGGATACTTGCAGTCACGATACGCTCTTTGACGTTTGGAGCGATGCAAGAGAGAAGTTATCTCTTGACGCGCCGTATGAACTTTTCGATAAAGCCTATCAATACAGAAATCCTTTTGCACCCAAATATAAAAATGCGAGAAACGAGTTTTTACAGATGGTTGTGGGGTGGTGGTAAACACGGTATTATGGCAAGAATTATAAAGGAGGCGAACAATTCTATGCAAATCAAGGAAATAGGCATACAAATGTATGTAAAAGAATCCGGTCAAGAATATACGGCGAATAACAGCCACACCGTGTATGATTTATTTGAAGACCTAAAAAACGCAAACGTTGAGCATTTATATGCAGTTAACCTGAATGTAAAAAACAAAATCTTATCAAAATTGCTTATTTCTAAGGGAGATGTTGCTAAAACTGCTATATTTCCAGCGGAAATAGCAAAAGGAGCGCTTCTTAGTAATGCAGCAGGTGTAATTCTTGTTCACAATCATCCTTCCGGGGATTGCTCTCCATCTAAAGATGATATAGCGACAACAAAAAGAATTAAGGACGCCCTTAATCTTTTCAATATCAAATTAATAGACCACATAATAGTAGCCAGCGAAGGGCATTATTCGATGCAAGCAGAGAATAATTTATAGGACTATTGTATTCATTTATACTTGGAGGTTTAAACAGACGTGACTACATTGTTGAAGATATTGAAAAAATCTAATGTTTAGGAGGACTACATGGTAACAAGGGGATACATAATCGATGTTTAATCTTCCTAAATGGTTTTCATTTAGAAAGAAAAAGACATCGAGGGAAGAAGAATTAAACAAACATAAGACCTACATCGTAGATGAGAAATATCCGTGCTTATCGGTTGATAATCTGCCTATCAAGGGCAGTGATGCAGGCAAAATAAAGTTAACACAAATTCAAAGCTGTTTCTATGAACACTATGACCACACCAAAAACTGCATTATATCTGCTCCAACCGGCACAGGCAAGTCTATTCCCATTTACGTGGCTGCAAGGAGATTTCTTAACGAAGGGCAGAGGATAATACTTACGGCTCCTACAAAGAAACTCGTTAAGGACCTTTACGCCTCATGTGTAGGAATCTTCGGATATAAACTTGTGGGGTTAAACACCGGACATGACAAAACAACGTCCGGCAAATACATAATAGTATCAACCCCTGAAGGCTATCTTTCTGCTATCAGGGGAAGAAAGGAGTGGACAAAAGCGTCGCTTCTGATAATTGATGAGTCACATATGCTTTTTGATGTCTCAAGGGGCGGAGACCTTGATGTTGCTATGACCGTTTTTATAAAAAGCGGGGGCAAGGTACTCCTTCTTTCAGGGACGTTTTTAAAGAAAGAGTATGTGGCTAACTTCATCCAAGCGGAAAGGTTCGAGGCGGTTTACAGAAGAACACAAATCATCGAGCATGAGGTATTATGCCCTGATGATTTTGACGCCTCTACCACTCCTAAAACACCCATGGGATATTCCTTTAACACGAAGTCTATAAGACTTTATAAGTTGACGGAAATCCTTAAAAAGAAGGAGGAAAGCAGTATTCTTGTTTTTGTTCCTACAAAGGCAATTGGCTTTGCCCTAAGTCATTACCTTAACGTTCCGTTTCATTGCGCTGATATCCCAGAAGAACGTCTTAAAGAGATAGAACTTGGCTTTAATGATGGCTCTATCAAAACCTTGATTGCCACCACAACTCTAGCGCAGGGCGTTAATACACCTTGCGACACCGTTGTGCAGTTTGGCACAAGGATAGGCGGTTCTTTTATGGACAGCTACGTAGTAGATCAAATTAAGGGCAGAGGCGGCAGAGGAAGCGACACATCAGACTTTTTCTTAATAGGGGATGAAGTGGAAGTTTTCCACTATAAAAATATCATCCTCACGAAGAGCATCCCTGTGCCGCACGAGTCGATGATCATGACCATGCTGGCTACAGGAGACCGCAGATCCACAGAGCTTTTGGAGGCAGTCAGCAGTACTTTGGCAGCTTCCTTTGTAGAAAAAGATAAGATAAACAGCACGGTTGAGGGGTACCTTAAATTCCTGAGAGCGTGCAATATTTTAATGGACAAAGGATTACTGCATGGACTTACGCAGGAGGGCATTCTTTTGGCGAAGTATTACATTTACCCCGAAGTTTATATGGGGTATGTAAGACTTGCAAGGGAGCTTTATAAGTCGGGCTTACCTGAAGATGTGCAAGGACAAGTCATCATGTCGTACTTATTCCCTGAAGGGAAGGTGCAAGACTGTCCCGGCAATCTGGCGCTTGAGTATAAAATGAAGCTTAACGCATTCCTATCCAGCGGTCAATTTCCGGATATAGTGCCTGAAAAGGCTGCACTATATTCGCGGTTCATTAAACACCCGACTTTCATGCCAGAATATCTTCCTTATAAATTGAAGGATGCTGAAAGATGGGTTGGTATGCTTTCAGATATGCAGAAATATGGAGTTCACAAGGAGCCGCCAGGTCTTGCCGTAATCAAAAAGACCCTTATGGAGCTTAAACAGGCGGCAGCCAAGTCCGAGATTTTGAGGGCAAAAAAATCAAAGAAAACAATAGATAATGTTGTTCCATTGTTTTCTAAAGATAAGCCGGAAAAGGCTATGCCCATTAACAGCGATCAGGCTGTAGCAGTGGGTGGTTAATGCAATAATGGCGACTGCGTTGTTCTTTTGTCAGCGTAGTCGCCATTACAGAACGGTAATATCTATAGAAAGGGGAAAAATGACCGAACGCATAGAAAAGGGCATTGAGACTACTTTAGATGCCATAAACAACGAAGACGCTTTAGCAATAAAAAGATGTTTGGATCAATTTAAGAAGATTCAGGCGCCTGCAGAGCAAATACAAAAGGCAATAGAATGTTGCCCGTTAGATTTGCTTAAGAAAACAGGTTATTGCGTTAAAATTCATAGCAATCTGTTAGGCAAAGAAGTTGTTATAGGACAGGATGTATCTTTCAAGGCTGTTAAAGATTTGATAAAAGTAAAACCTAAAAAAGAGGAGCTGCAGTTAATTTTTGAGGCTGCGACTCTTTTTGGCGGATGTGTAGAAGAAAGTAAACAGGAGGGAAAATGATCGTTAAAATCAAATATTGCACTGACATCCCAAAGATTGAAAAAATAATGGTTGGCGACTGGATAGACCTGAGGGCTGCGGAGACAGTAGCTATGAAGGCAGGCGATCATGTGCTTATACCATTAGGTGTGGCTATGCAGATGCCTAAGGGGTATGAGGCGCATATTGCCCCGCGGTCAAGTACATTTGCCAAGTGGGGCATCATACAGCCCAATTCTCCTGGCATTGTAGATGAATCGTACTGTGGCAATAACGACCAGTGGATGATGTCGGCATTAGCCATGCGGGATACCGTGATAAATAAAGGTGACCGCATCTGCCACTTCAGGATAATGCCGAAAATGCCGTCTGTTGAGTTTGTTGAAGTTGATGACCTCATTAATAATGACAGGGGCGGTTTTGGAAGCACGGGTTAAAATTAAGAAAAAAAGGAGGTGGTAGGCTTGAAATGTCACGATTGCGCATTTGGCGGAAGTAGTCCCCATATGGCGTGTAAACTTCAAAGTCCTTGCAAAACACCACCACATCCAGTTCCCAAAAAAATAGTTAAGAAGGAGAATTAAATTGAAAATATCAGTAGAAAAAGATGAATTACAAAAAAGGCTTAGTAACATTCAGGGCGTAGTAGAAAGAAATAACTCAATGCGCATTCTGAATCACTTTCTTTTAGATGTTAGCAAGGAAGGCAGCTACACCATAGCAACAGACCTTGAGACCGCTTTTCAAGAGCCGATAAGCGTGGAGGTAGTAGAGGAAGGCAAAATATGCATTCCAGCTAAAAAATTATTTGAGATAGTAAAAGAGATGGAAGGGCAAATAGCCCTTGAATCTGAAGACCCTCAGTGGTTAAAAGTCAGGAGTGGAAAAAGCCTGTTCCGCCTTGCCTGCTTATCTTCGGACAATTACCCGGCATGCCCATCCATAGAGGGCGCCGAGGAGATGGAGATAGAAGCCCCTATGCTTCTTGAGATGATAGACAGGTCGCTTTACACTGCAGGCAGCTCGCATGATCACAAATATTTTTTAAATGGACTGTTATTTCATATGAAGACTGACGGCACGTATATAGTTGTCGGAACAGACGGATTCAGATTGGCGATGCAGACAAAACAAACCGGTTTGTCATTTAAAGAGGAAAGAAAAGTAATGCTATCAAAAAAGTCGGTGTCTGAATTAAGACGACTTCTCAGTGGCAAAACCATTGAAGAATCTCCGACTGTAAGTATGACCATAGGGAAAAACCATGTACTCTTTAATATTGGCAAGGCAAAGTTTTTAACAAAGCTTATAGAAGGCGCATATCCTAACTATGAGGCTGTAATTCCAACAAATAATACCAAAATATTGACCGCAGCCAGAGGCACGCTCATGAAGTCGTTAAAAAGGGCGTCAATAATGAGCAAAGAAGGAATCAGTACTGTCAAGGTTAATATAGAAAACGGTAAGGCGGTGGTCTCTGCAAATTCTGACTTAGGAGAGGCTACAGATGAGATTGCCGTAGATTATGCAGGAGACCAGATGACCATAGCCTTTAATGCCAGATACATATTGGATGCATTAAATGTAATAACATCAGAGAATGTCCTGATAAAGCTTAACGAACCATTAAGTCCTATACTACTGATGGAAGACGGCAGAGAAGATTATAAATGTGTCGTTATGCCCATGAGGTTTTAGTTGAGAACCCTTTTACCGGCGTAAGCCGAGATTATTGGAGGCAGGTTGCTCCTCCCCATGCATAAATGCAGGGGTTTTTGCAGCCTGAAATTTTCGATGAGAATCAGATCAAAAACAAAAAACTTAAAATTAAGACTTCCTATTAAGGAAGCCTTAATCCTGAGAAGGAAAAGCATAATTGCGGATTCAAAGAAGCAAGCAAGCAAGTTCGCTTGCAGAAAGTCTAAATAACAACAAAGGAGGTTTGTCCACTAATGCTCAATAGCACATTTACAGATAGCGAATATACTGCACAAGAAATTGTGCAGTATATATGGAGTAAAAAATACTGCTATGCTGAAAAAGACAAATCATTAAAAGACACGATATACCGTGTGGCAAATGCTGTAGCACAGGCAGAATCAGTCCCAGAAGAATGGTTGCCTGTGTTTACACAACTTATGGATGTATTTCTGCCCGGAGGTAGAGTGTTGAATTCACTCGGCACATCGCGTGTTAAAACAACAGCGATGAATTGTTTCGTGTCGCAGGCTATTCCGGACAGCATGGACGGAATTTTTAGCACGATTCATAAAGCTGCCCTCACTATGCAGGCAGGCGGAGGTATAGGATTCGACTGGAGCACGCTTAGACCTAAAGGTTCTCATGTCAAAGGTGTTGGGTCTAATTCGTCAGGTCCAGTGTCATTTATGAGAGTGGCGGATTCTATGTGCTCCACAATATCGTCTGCCGGACATAGAAGGGGAGCAATGATGGCTGTTATGCGGGTTGACCATCCTGACATTGAGGATTTCATAACCTGCAAACGCGGCTCTGAAAACAGCGTCCTTACAAACTTTAATTTGTCAGTTGCGGTTACTAACGCTTTTATGAATGCCGTAAAAGAAAACCGCGACTGGAGCCTTGTGTTTGAAGGAAAGGCTTATAAGACCATGCCTGCGCGTGTCTTGTGGGACATGATATTGTCGCAGACTTATGACTACGCGGAGCCTGGTGTAATCTTTTTAGACAGAGTAAACAGGTTGAATAACCTGTTTTATTGTGAGGAGATAAGAGCTACGAACCCATGCGGAGAGCAGCCACTTCCGCCAAATGGGGCGTGCAATCTTGGCTCCTTAAACCTCACAAAGTTCATTGTATCTCCATTCAATAGCCCTTATTTTGATTACGTAAGCTTTGAAAATGCGATAACCACTGCAGTGAGGTTTTTAGACAATATTATTGATGTCGCACGCTTGCCGCTTCAAGAGCAAGCGATTGAGGTCAAAAATAAAAGGAGAATAGGATTAGGCATAACAGGACTTGGCAATGCGATATGGATGCTTGGCATGGATTATGGTTCTTCTGAGTCTGTTAGTTTCTGCAATAACATTGCCCATTTTATGAGGGATGCGGCTTATAGGGCATCTATTAATCTTGCTAAAGAGAAAGGGCATTTCCCTCTTTTTGACGCTGAGCAATATCTTGCAGGGGATTTTATTAAAAAATTGCCTGATGATATTAGGGAAGATATAAAAAGACACGGGATTCGCAACTCTCATTTATTGACTATCGCCCCAACAGGGACTACGAGCCTTCTTTGGGGGAATATTAGCTCTGGCGTTGAGCCTATATTTGCCCTATCAGTAGAGAGGACAATAAAAGAGGGCGATGGCAAGGAAAAGAAAGTTGTTCTTGATGATTACGCTTACCGTATATGGAAACAGTTATACGGTAATGGCAGAGATCCCGGAGTATTAACATCTGCACAAATACCTGCAAAGGGGCACATTGATGTAATGGCTGCCTTTCAGGAATATTTTGATGCGAGCATTTCAAAAACTATAACTTTTGACCCTAACACTTCCTTTGAAGATTTCAGGGATACTTATATGTATGCATACGAAAAAGGATTGAAAGGGTGTACAGTGTTCAGAGAGAGTGGCAAGATTAGCGGAGTAATAAAGAAAAAAAGCGATGACTATATATATCCACTATCTATCCCTGATATGAGGATAAAGCACGCTATTTCAGTTTCCATTCCTGATGAAGGTAAATATGAGATAGAAATCACAGTTGTGGATAATAAACCAAAAGAGGTATGGATGCACGCGCCAGTCGAAGCAAAGTATGCATCGCTTATACAAGCTGTTGTCCGCCTTTTAAGTATTGGATTAAGGTGTAATATTGACCCAAAATCTCTCCTCAAGCAATTAAGAGGCGCAAACATGGAATATGGCAATATAAGCTCTCCGCTTGCTTACATTGAAAGGGCGATTCTTAGGGTAATGGGGACCCTTGGCGTAAAAGCAGACATTGTAGGTTCTTCTTTTTGCCCTCAGTGTGAGGGGGTTTTAGTTGTAGAGGAAGGATGCATTAAGTGTTCTTCTTGTGAATATAATAAATGCTCTTAATGGAGGTAAAATGTTTAACAAAATAATATTAATTGGCAATCTCACAAAAGACGTTGACTTGAGATACACATCGGGAGGGACGCCTGTTGCGACAATGAGAGTTGCTGTAACATCTAAATACAAGCAGGGCGATGAGATGAAGGAAGATGTCCTCTTTATTGATGCTGTTGTATTTGGGAAACAGGCTGAAAGTTGCGGACAGTATCTCGCTAAAGGCAACCCCGTGCTTGTGGAAGGCAGACTGCGTGAAAGGAAATGGGAGCATGAAGGGAATCAGAAGAGTAAGTTTGAGATACTAACGAGTGGCGTTAAGTTTCTCCCCAAAAGGGAATCCCGTCAGGATGCAATGGCTGGCGCTGGTGATTTAACTCCGCCTGGTGAGGAAATAACGGATATAGAGCCGTTTTAGAACGCATCAATAATTTAACACAAAAGAGGCATCTGGTTTTATGATGGATGCCTCTTTTGGCGTCATAAAATAACAGAAAAAGGAGATTTAAAATGTTATGTCCAAAATGCAACTGCCAGTACGATATCTATAACGCAGTTGTAAATGACAACACGGGTTACTGGGAGTGCCCAGATGATGGGGAAAACTCACAGACCAAGATGTTAACCCGCACCCGCATGCTGTAACGCTTTCTTATGATGCCTTGCTCCCTGCTTTATTTTCTCATATCAGTCAGAACATTGAGTTTCCCGTGCTTGTAGACTTTATCAAAACAGAGTTTGGCATTGAGCATCTGGAATATCTGGGAGATGGACTTTTCGAGATGGATGAGAATACCTTTAAGTTTTTCATGAATGTCGACGGCGAAACTATAAGCTATCTCGTTGATTATATTGTTACAGGATGGCAAGAGATTGAGCAAAAAAAGAAAAATAAACAATAGGAGGTTTAAATGTGGATTGAATTATCATCAGAAGAAGCAGAGATCATTAGAGATGCATTAGAGAACTACTCAGGGTTGAATAACAGAACCGACAAAAATCTAGACAATGTTTTCAGTGACATTATCACCCAGATAGACAAGACGCTTGAGGGTGAGGCTACTAACGAAGTAATTGATTCGTGGTCTGTTGTTATGACCACAGAGACAGGGAAGCGGATAGAATTTTTCGACTCTCCCGATGGCGCTACAGAACGAATTGATGAGGCAATAGAAGAACAGTACAAAGTACTATGGGGGTAACTATGTCAGAAGACGGTGCAGTTTTTCTGCAAAAACTTGCCGATTTGATCAATAAAAAATATGCAACTACCGTTGAAACAGTAGACATTAATTACCATATCGGCAAATTGCTTTATGAGCGTTACAACGCTCAAGGGTCTCATAAAATACCAGGCGTCGCAATAGCTCTCACCAAAAAGAATGCTCCCGTATCATCTGACTTTCTGATGGACGCCTACAGGGTTGCGAACGCTCTTGATGAGAACATGTTTGCTGAACTCAAGAGGCGCAGGCGCACTCTCTCATGGTTTGAGGTTGTGAGGGAGTGCACATTACCTCCCCTCGGCAATACCAAAGAGGCATGTGATTATTGGGAGAATTATCTCAAACGCATAGAAGACTCTCATCTTCAGGCGGATTTTGTAGTGAAACATTACGAAAACCTACCTGACAGCGTGAAAGTCCAAGCGGAAGGGCTGTTGATTTCTCTCGGTTATAACATTAATAGAGAGCGTGTCAGTAAGATACTACACACCGGGGATATCCACTTTGATGACAATGATTTGCTCGGTGATGTCTGTAAAAGTGCGGCGCATCTACTCAAGAAGGCAAGGGCAGAGTGTCCTGACATTGTAGTGGTATCAGGCGACTTGTTAAATACACGCCTTTCTCATGATTCCCCGGCGCTGAAACATGCCGTAGAATTTGTAATAGATCTCGGTTCTATATCGCCTGTGTTCCTGCTAATAGGGACATTCTCACATGACGGCGCAAGTATAGAGATATTTAAAAATCTTAATACTGTGCATGAAGTATATGTCTCTGAAAAAATCGAGATGGTAGGGTTTAAAAACGGTCGTTTTGCTCCTATTGCAGAATATGTAAAAGGTCTTGACGCCATTATTTATGCCCTGCCTCCCGTCTCAAAGGCTAATATCCTTGCTAACTTTGACGATGACAGGCAGAATGCCAACGCCAATGTTTCAGATCTCTTAAGGGATATTTTTCAGATGTGGGGACTTGTGAGCGCACAGGCTAAGGCAGACGGCGTTATGACTATTATTTCTGCTCACGGCACGTTGACGGGTTCTGTTACGAGCACAGGGCAGAGGATGGTAGGCAAGGATATTGAGTTCGGCTACGGTGATATCCAGATGGCTGGCGCTGATGTAGGCTGCTTGTCTCATATCCATAAAGCTCAGCAATACGGTAGTATGTTTTACTCGGGTTCTATCGCTAAACTCAATGCTGGTGAGGTCGAGGATAAAGGCTTCTGGATTCATGAGATGACCGAAGCGGGATTAAAGTCTGGATTTATGGTTATCCCGACAAGAGACATCATAAGGAAAGACTTTGAAGGTCTGCCCGGGATTGATGATCTTCCCGAAGTCACTAAGGATGCGCTGGTGCGGATAACTTATAGGGTAGGCGAAGAGGATGTCCATGTGATTAACGAGCAGGAAATAAAGGACAAAATATTAGCGCTCGGGGCATCTGAGGTGAGAATCGAAAGATCTATTGTCCCTAAGCAGGAAGTTAGGGCAGCTGGAATCAGCGGTCTTTCGACTTTAGCCGATAAATTTAGGAAGAGCTGTGAGATAGTAGGCGTTGAAGTGACAGAATCTTTGGAGCAGAAGATAGAGACGCTGCAGAGACCGCTTGATATGGTTTGTGTGGAGTTGGGGATTGAGCCGCCAAAAAAGAAGGTTAAGCTTTTTTGATATTACCAATACAATAGGATACCTCGATTTATCAGCGAGGTATCCTATTAATTTATCAGGAGGATTAATTATGAGCTATTATATTCATAGTACACCTGGCAGATTAAGGATTAGAAGTCCTATAATCAAAAACAACAAAACTGCAGCAGATGAATTAAAGAAAAGTCTCAGCGCGCTCTATGGGATCGGCACTGTGGATATAAACCTTATCACCGGCAGCATTCTTGTAAATTATAATTTTAAGATGGTTAAACACACTGATATCGTGGACATCCTGCAAAGAAAGGGTTACTTTGATGCATCAAAGGCTCTAACGAATGATGAATATATACATAAGGCTGTATCTAATGCAGGCGATATGCTTGGCAAATCCATCTTTGGCGCTTTTTTAGGAATGGCATTGAAAGATACGCCTCTGTCATTTCTGGCTATCTTAATATAAAAAAGAAAGGAGGCTTACTATGAGCTATGGAATGGTTGACTGTTGCAGAAAAAATCAAAAAAAGCCCGACAAAAAAAATGAGATAATTGCAACTATCATAATAGTTTTAATTTTATTATTGTTGTCTGCAAAAACTTGCATGGCAATGGCAACACAGACAATACAGGGCAAAGTTATGCAAGTCAAAGACGGAGATACTGTTACTGTCGGTCCTATAGAAGGCGGTCAGCTATTTATCTGCCGTTTGTATGGCATTGACGCTCCTGAAACTGCAAGACGTGGAAGGGCTGGACAGCCTTACGGAGATGATGCGACAAAGAAATTAAAACGGCTTGTTCTTGGACAATCAGTCAATGTCCAGTTAAAAGGCAGAAAAACACACGGTCGCGAAGTCTGTATTATCAGAAAAAATGGAACAGATATCAACCGTGAGATGATTCGTTCTGGTTATGCATGGGCGTATCGGAAATTCCTTGAAAGACCTTATGCATCAGAATATATCTCTGCGGAAGACGATGCAAGGGCAAACCGCAGAGGGCTTTGGCAGCAAAATAACCCTACTCCGCCTTGGGAATGGAGAAGGGCAAACAGGAGCATCGGGCTTTGAGATTCACAGGCGTCCGTTTAGCATATGGTGTAGATAAGAAGTCATGGGATTTCCGCAGTAACGGCTTGACAATCCCTCTTCTTTGTGGGAATCTATGAGTGAGGTGAGAAAATGAGCAAAGCAAATATGGAAATTTATGATCCGTGTAAAATAGAAGAAAATGTTAGAAATTTAAAAGACGAGTTTAATAAGTCGAAGTTATCTCCCTTTGATTTTTTTAAAGTTCAATATAAGAATTGTTTCAACAAGAAAGAAAAACAGCAGTTAAAACAATTTTGTAAAAGTATCAAGTATCCAGTATTTTATAAATTAATATGCGACGATACTGCAAACTATAAGAACTTCCTTCAACCAGAAACGGTTGATTGGATTATCACAGATCCGCCTTATTCAAAAAAATATTTGCATTTATATAAAACATTGGGAGATCTTGGCGATTATGCATTAAAACCAGATGGTGTAGTAATTGTTATGGTGGGACAAAGTTATTTGCCTCAAGTTATAAATTTATTATCTGAAAGTCTCAACTATGTATGGACTATGTCATACTTGACCCCTGGCGGGCAATCGCCTTTTTTGTGGCAAATAAAATGCAATACATTTTGGAAGCCACTTTTGATATTTGCTAAAAATAAATATACAGGCGCAAGCTTTGGAGATGTTATCAAAACAAGCCCGAATAATAATGATAAAAATTATCATTATTGGGGACAGTCAGTAGAAGGATTCGATCTGATTATGAAAAAGTTTGTTTTTTCCGGACAGACTGTATTAGACCCTTTTGTAGGCGGCGGAGCTTCTGCTGTAGCCGCCTTAACAAATAATTGTTCATTTATTGGTGTAGATATAAGTCAAGAATTTATAAACAAGACAGAAGAAAGGATAAAGCAGATAAGAGAATGAGCATTTTTGATTATAGAAAAACAAGAAAAGAAAGAACAGGTTGGAGAGATGAGACAATTAGCAAGAGACATAGAGAGTGGGGATTTAATTGTCCTGCGATAGATATTGATTTTCTTATGATTGAATATAACCAAGGCATTCCCATGGCAATCATTGATTATAAACGATATACTGGAACTATAGAAAATATTCATCCTAAAAGCATTCAAGCAATAACATTTTTGGCAAACAAGTCTAATATTTCTTTTTTTATTGTTTATTATTGGGATGATGTATGGGCATTTCAAGTTTTTCCAATTAATGAAATTGCTAAAGAAAAAATAAAGTTATTGAAAAGCAGCTTGCTGTCTGAACAAGAATTTGTTGCCTTTTTGTATCAGATAAGAGAAATACAGTTAACTAATCAAGAAAAAGAGCTAATAAAGAAATTGCATATCGTAAAACCAAAGCTGCAAGGCTCGATACAGTAATGTGCGACAAGAAGTATCAGTAGCCGAGTGAGTAGCAATGCTCATAGCCAACCTATCGGCTATTCCCAATATCTTCAGTGCAGAATTGGCAACGGTTCTGTGCTAATCGAAGGTCATTGTCCTAAATATTTTGTGATGGAAAGCACCGTAAAACATGCCGTTGACCCGTTTGGTCGGCGGAACATTCATGAGGAGTTACAATAGTGAGGAACATTTTTGATGATGTGCTATGCAAAATAAATGAGTTTAGGACGCCTTGCTGTATTGGACTTGATCCCGATCTCAAGTATATACCAGACTCACTTAAAGGAATCGCGTTAGCTAATCACGGTAACACAAGAAAGGGCGTTGCGTCTGCCTTCTTTGAGTTTAATAAAGCCATCATTGATGCTACGGCTGATATAGTAGGTATTTACAAGCCTCAGATGGCTTTTTATGAAAAATACGGACCTGATGGGATACAGGCTTTCATGGATACAGTGAGCTACCTCAAGAGAAAAGGCAAGATTGTAATTGAAGATGCAAAAAGAAATGACGTCGGCAATACAGCCGCTGCATATGCAGACTCTCATTTGGGTGTAGTTGATTTATTCACAACAGCCGAACCCGTATACAATGTTGATCTTCTTACAGTCAATGGATACCTTGGGTCGGACGGTATTAAACCCTTTGTCGAGTCAGCCCAGAAACACTCAAAGGGATTATTTGTTCTTTCGAAAACATCAAACCCATCATCAGTTGAATTTCAGGATATTGCTCACGGGGAATACGGTATTAACTATATGCTAATGATGGATTTAATAAGAAAATGCGCGGCTGAAACTAAAGGAGCATCGGGATACATGGTTGCTGGCGCTGTCGTAGGTACGACTTTTCCATCAGATGCGTCCGTAATCAGAAAAAAATTCCCGGATTGTTTCTTCCTCGTCCCCGGATTTGGTGCTCAAGGCGGAAAGGCTGACGACGTTGCCTCTTGTTTTAACAGTAACGGCGAAGGCGCAATAATCAGTTCTTCAAGGCAAATCACTTATGCTTATCTTCAGGCAGGATACACCGTATATGATTTTGCAGAGGCCGCCAGAAATGCAGCCATACAAATGGTAAAAGAGATTTCAGCGGTTTTGTGAGTTGCTTGTGGGTGACAATAGGGCAGATGCATTGGCAGAAGATGAGCATAAGCAAGATAGCAGAAGCGATTGGCAGGCACAAAAGCTCGGCATATGGCTTAAAAAGTTGAAAAGTTAATAACTAATGTCATATGTCAGTAAGGCTCACGTCTATTTCTCCTATTGGTGTGAGTCTTTTTTTTAAGGAGGTTTTTAAATGTTACCTTTAATATTAGAATTGACCGGATTTAAAGGCGTCCGTTCAGCATATGGTGTAGAGAAGAAGTCATGGGATTTTCGTGACATCCCAGATGGGCGCATTGCTTTTGTAGGACCTAATGGGAGCGCAAAGTCCACAGTGCTTCAAAATTTACACCCTTACCTTTTAATGCCCGACAAGGTAAAGTCATATTCGCCAAAAGCGTTCAGCTACTACAATGAATGTTACGGCAACGACGCTTGTAAAGACCTTACATGGCTTCACTATGACGGCAGGGTTTTCCGCAGTCTTGTGGAAATAGACGCCGCTCGCAGGAAAACAAAAGCGTATCTATATTTAAAGAACGGCAATGCATGGGAAGTCTTTGGCAATACACAAGACGGCAATGTAGAAGTCTATAATCAGGCTATAGAAGACCTGCTTGGGAGCCCGAGGATGTTTTTCACCTATGTTTTCCGCAGTCAGCGGGCAAGGAGGCTCAGTGGCTACACAAAAGGAGAGATGGAAACACTGCTTACAGAACTTCTTGATATAAGCGATCTTAAAGAGAAGGCGTGGGAGGCGGGTTATATTGAAGACGCACTCATAGCAAAAAAAGACGCTATGCTTACGGAATCGTCTACTTTGACGGCTATAGCATCTAAAGAAGACGAAAAGAAGACCGAAAAAGAAGCTGCCGAGAAAAGAGCCGTTGAGCTATTTACTGATATACAGAGGCTGGGGGAGCAGGCAAAAACAGAGGATTCATCTCTTAAGGACATTGAAGTTAAAATATCCCTTCAGGAAGAAGCTCTAAGGGGCAAACGGAAAATAGAAGTAGAAATAGCCGACAAAGAGAAGGTTCTTAATGAACTTAAGTCCTCTTTGCAGACAAAGAAAGACATCTACAATAGCAAATATAAGACGGCAAAACTTAACGAACAGGCGGCGCAGGACCTTATCAAAAAATCGCCTGAACTTAGGAAAACTGCCGTTGACAGGCAGAAAATCGCAGCGGAAGCGGACGGAGTGAAAAAGATTGTCGAAAAAGAGGATGTTGAATTAACCTCTTTTAACGAAAAACTGAATGCCATTTCATCCATTGAGGCTCAAATAAAAGAAAAAGAAAAGTCGGTTCAGAAGATTCGCCTTGACCGAAAAAACAAAGTTGATGTCCTTAAAGCCGAGATTAAAAATGCAGAATCTAAGATTACCTTACTGTCTGAAATCCCCTGCGGGAATTCCCCTGAGGCTGCTTTATGTAAGTTTCCTCAGGACGCTTTGAAAGCAAAAGAGAAACTACCTGCTTTACAGGACAGTCTTAAAAAAGCAGAAATGCCCGACCCTAAAGAATCTGAGATTGAATCTGAAATAGAGACTTTTAAAAAGGAGACTGCCTTAAAAGGCGAGGTAGAATCAAAGATTAAGGCATTAAAAGAGAGCAAGGGAATTTTATCTAAAAAACTTTCCGGGCTTGAAGATAATATGCGCAAGGCTGATGAGGCTCTTAAGCATCTCCCTCTTGTCGAGGATGCCGAAAAGAAGATAGATGCACTTACTAAAGAAGTTGCCGATATCCTTTCAGAAGGCAAGGCGGTTGTGAAGGAGGTAGAAAATCAGATTGTCAGAGCAGAGGCTGAAATTAAGGCTTTAAGGGAGCAGTTGATTACATTAACGGAGGATAAAACGCTTTTAAATCAGAAACAGACTATTGAAAACAGAATAATTTCTATTAAGAAGTCTGTTGATGATAAGAGGCGTGAAGAATCCGCAGTGCAGGTTTCTCTTGGCGCAATAGCCGAGTCCTTAAAACAAATAGAGGAAGCGAAATCGAAACTGTCCCATGTGAACTCTCATGTGCAAGCATTGAATACTGAAATCCGGGAGTGGAAAATCGTGGCGGACAGAATAGAAGGGATAATTCCTCTTGAAATTGATGATGCGGGTCCTGCTATAAGCGCTATTACAAATGACCTACTATTAAACTGCTACGGACCTCGCTTTACAGTAAAAGTAAGCACTCAAGACTTTACCGCCGACGGCAAAAACATGAAGGACGATTACGATATTATCGTCTATGATGCAGAGCGTGGAGAGTCAAAGTCATTGACTGACTGCTCGGGCGGCGAGGAGATATGGATTGAAGATGCGCTCACCAAAGCGACATGCCTCTTTAAGACCAGCAGGTCAGGCAAGCAATACCTTGCACTGTTCAGCGATGAGAAGGACGGCGCCCTTCATGAGTCCAAGAAGTTAGAGTATATGGACATGAAGCGCCGTGTATTAGAACTCGGAGGCTTTAAAAAGGAGTTTTTTATCTCTCATTCGGAGGCTGTGCAGAGCAGGGCGGATCATATGGTTAAATTTGGTGGTTGACCAGATAATTAAGTATTAATTTTAGAGGCGTCGGCGAGATTTTTACTCACGGCGCCTTTTTTGTTTTTCTGCACGGAGGGACTATATGGAAAACAAATCTGGTGTGAATCGGTTTTATACAACCAGATTGAGCAACTGCGTCAATAGGCAGCAACCTGCCATGTCGTATTACATAATTACCCCTAAAAATTCTTACCCAACGGCTGTTATGTATTCCGAAAAAATACCTAAGGAAGTTTTTGTCTATGGCAAAGGATGGGTTAAAGTTAAACCTTCTCAAGTTCAAACCTTAACGCTTAATAGAGTTACAACTTATTATCAGCTTTTTGAACTCGTAAAAAAATATGGATACAGGTGCGCAGCCGAATTAGTTGGATTTCACTTTAACTCGATTGGAGACAGGTATCCAATCGCTGAACTTGCTCATATGGAAATGAAACATGGTGAAAGATTTGTAAATTACCTTGAGCG
Source organism: Nitrospiraceae bacterium UBA665 (assembly GCA_002299835.1). Classification (GTDB taxonomy): domain Bacteria; phylum Nitrospirota; class Thermodesulfovibrionia; order Thermodesulfovibrionales; family Dissulfurispiraceae; genus UBA665. The sequence continues at coordinate 45,932 of DBNT01000114.1, forward strand.
CATCGCAGAAATAGATTATAAGATTCTCCAATATTTCACAACTGTCCTTGGTTTGTCTGTCAAGAATAGTTCATATGATATGTGGATTACGTGCAAAGCTAAAGGGTGTTTATTTAGAGTAAACCCTTTTCTTGGGTTTAAACTGTCAGCAAGTTTTTATGGAATTCCAATATCCCCTAGTATTGATGTGATTTCTTTTGACGCTGCCTTATGGTCGGTGATAAGTCAATTTCACCCTGAGTTTCAATGCGATATGTCGGTAGAATCTTATGATGCCGTAAAACACAAATATGATTCTATATCCCTAAAAGGCTGGATTGATATTATGTGTGGGGCTGATGACGCCGATTGGCTTAGTAAAAACCTTACATTGTGGGAGATTTAAAATCTCATCTAACATAACAAGTAGTGGAGGAAAATATGTACACACCATGGGGAAAGCCTGATTCCCAAAAGACTATAGCAAAAGGCATTGTATCCTATACAACCTCTTCTCATGGCGGGATTTATGTGGCGCCATCTCTTAACGTCCAAATCCACGAAGCTTGGCGCAGCAAATCGGGCTGGTATGAAGAGGATTGTGAATGGGCTATAGTTGCAGTCACATTCCAGCAGTATTTCAAGCCTGAACAAATTGACTCGGCAATCAACACACTCAAAAACTGGTTTCCTGATGAATATGAGATTGTTGCAGGCGAAAAGCTGACTGCAGAGGAATCGAGTAGGCGCGCTGAATCTGAATTTCTTGAAGCAAATAAGGATAAATATATCGTCTATGCGGCTTATGGGGATTGGCACGATAAAGTGCCTGCGGGATTTGTCGGCGTTTGTGCTGTTAGGGGCGGTAGATTATTTAACGGCAATCTTGCATCTGATGATAAAAAATGCTTTTTGGTGCCGGCAGATGAGTATAAAAGTAAAAGTCCTTATGGTTTTGTTGCAGATGTTAACAGGCATCAAGAAATAGATGCGATTTAAAAGAGGAGAAAAAAAATGACTGAAGTTGTTGATAACACTACGGGTACAGTGCTTGAGGTGGAGCACGGAGACCCAGAATCCATTGCAAGTATTTCCACCTTATTGGGACCCCAGTATCACATGCAAAGACTAGGTGTAATTCGCCCCGGTATTATGATACTAAAGCAGGGCTGCTCAGAGGCGGACAAAAAAACCTATGAGATAATGCTTTCAGGCGGGTTTTCATGGGATGAGACAGACAACAAGCTGGGCAAAGACAATCAGGGGAAATCGAAACTCCGTCCTCAAAACGTTGATTATTTTACAGTTCATAAAAGAGATTGTCCTAATCCGTCTAATTATGATGCGATAATGAAATACGCGGATGCTGACGGCAAGTTGAGGTCGTTTCCCGTGTGGTTTCCGGTGAACGAATGGTGGAACATACTGCCCCATTCTCTTCGCTGTTTCGGGACAGGCGGCATAAAATACAAGAGCTCGTTCAGAGGAAAATACTCTGAAGATGGGCGGCTTATTGACATGGCCCGTATCTGCGAATTTCCCATCCCTGCCGAGAAGAATAAAAGGGTTTTCGGCGGACGTGAATGGGACAGCAGACCTTGCAATCCGCCTGATTGCTCTGAATACCAAAGCGGTGCATGTAACTTCGGCGGTCTTATTCATTTTTGTATACCGGGGACAAGGGGAATAGGCGTTTGGGTGTTGCCCACGACGAGTTGGTACTCGCTGGTAAAAATCAAAAGTACGCTTGAGATGGTTGCCAAACTGACTCGCGGCAAGATAGCTGGACTTTTTAACGGGAAGCCTATCTTTCGTCTTATGAAGGTGCGGGATACAGTGTCTCGTATAGATAAGGCTACCGGCAATGCTGTGAGGATAGACCAATGGTTAATACATCTTGACGCAGACATTGATATGACTGATCTTGCCGCTTATTCAGAAGATTGTCAAGTCAAATTAAGAGCATCTAATGCTATGGATGTTCTAACTGGGTCTGCTATTACAGAGGCTGCAGCGCCGCCTGAGAATGTGGAGTCTCCATTGTCTGAAGACGATGATGTACAGGCAGACGACAATGTTTTTTCCGAAGAATCTGTTATCGCTGCTCCTGAAATCGATGAGCCGCAATCTCTTCAGCCTGCAGTAGTTCACGAGGATAAAGGAAAGCCTGCTACGCAGGGGCAAAAAAATGCAATGTGCGACAAGAAGTCCCAATTCTTGAGTGAGTAACAATACTCATAGCCAACCTATCGGCTATTCCCCATATCTACAGTGCGGAATTGGTAACGGTTCTGTGCCAAGCGAAGGTAAAAGTATCCGAATCTGGTAGCCATAATCAGAAGAGGGCAAGGGGAAGACTGACATGGGTAACATATGTGAACTCTCGATAAACTTCGTGATTTTTGAAAGGCTGGAAAGTGGCTGATAAGCCTTAACCAAAATGGTAAATGGGTAGTTATGGTGCTATTGCATCATCATAACGATAGGTTAAATTCCCATCGGAGAAGAGAGAGACCCTAAATCAGTCGGAGCTCAATATTGAGGAACTTGGTAACCCTGATGGACTGTCATCCTTGATGACTAAGTAACAGGCAACTGATTATGAATGTCCAGCAGGCAGAGGATTGAGGAAAAAGCGAATGCCATTCTGTAATGGAATGGATAGGGTGAATAACCTAACCTGAAAGGGTGCTGACTTCCTTATATGGTAGCAAGATAAAGTAATTCTTTAGGGGGTTACGAAATGATTGCCAAATTAGAGGCAGAAATGCAAATGAAGCGTCATGTCCTAACTGACTGGAACTCCATTGATTGGAAGAAAGCAGAAAGGAAAGTGACAAATCTGAGGAAGAGAATTTATCAAGCAACTGAAAGAGGAGAAGTGAAAGAGGTTAAAAACCTACAGAAACTTCTACTAAATTCTTTTGCCAACAAAGTGTTAGCGATTAAAAGAGTTACACAAATCAATGATGGAAAGAAAACCACAGGGGTTGACGGTGTGGTAATAGAAGACCATACGGATAGAGTGAAGATAGCTAATGAGAAGATTAATCTCAAAGGCTACAAACCTTTACCTGTAAGGAGAGTATATATACCAAAGTCAGATAATTCCAAAAGACCGCTCGGGATTCCAACCATTAAAGACAGGATAATTCAGGCAATTGTAAAAGAAGCGCTTGAACCAGAATGGGAAGCCAGATTTGAGGCAAACTCATTTGGCTTTAGACCTGGAAGATGCACTCAAGATGCCATAGAAGAAATACACGCTGCGTTAAATAATAGTGCAGTGGGTAGAAACGAGTGGATATTGGATGCAGACATCAAAAAGGCTTTTGACACAATTAACCATGAGTTTATCCTAAACCAAATTTGTAACTTCCCAATGAAAGGATTAATTTCAAAATGGCTAAAAGCAGGGTATCTAGAAACAGGGATAATGCATGAAACACACAATGGAACTCCACAAGGCGGTGTGATAAGTCCCTTATTAGCAAACATCGCTTTAGACGGACTACAAAATCAACTTGGAAAAGGATACAGATATGCCCGATATGCTGATGACTTCGTCATCATGGCAAAATCAAAGCAAGCCATTGAAGATATTAAACCAAAAGTAGAGGAGTGGCTGCAAGCAAGAGGATTAACGCTGAATAATGAGAAGACTAAAATTATACACAGAGATGAGGGATTCAAGTTTCTGGGATTTCATATCAAAATGTATAACAAAAAACTCATTATAAAGCCTCAAAAGGAAAAGGTTGAAGGTTTATTAGACAAAATTAGGAACTGGTTAGACGACAATAAACAAATAGAAGCGGAAAAAGTCTCTGAACACCTTAACCCAATCATTAGAGGATGGGCTAACTACTATCGCTTTGTATGTAGTAAAGAAACATTTTCAAAAATCCATTGGAACATTGGATGGAAGTTATGGAAATGGGCTAAAAGAAGACATCCAAACAAAACCGTATTTTGGGTTCTCAGTAAGTATTATGAGAAAAACAAATATGGCAAGTTTGATGTCTTTAATGGACTATATAGGATTAATAAAACGCCTATAATCCGCTACATCAAAGTGAAAGGAAAAGCCAGTCCTGACGACCCAAGTTTGAAAGAATATTGGGAAGACAGGAAAAACAGAATCAGCAAAACCTATTATGCAAAAGGTAGTAAACTCTACAAAGTTGCGGAAGAACAAGAATGGAAGTGTAATTCTTGCAGAGCAATGCTAATGAATGGTGAAAAGATACATATACATCATAAAGATGACAATCATCAGAATGATGATATATCAAATCTGGAAATCATACATGAGCATTGTCATCATCAAAAACACTCAAAGGCAAGGAAAGTTGCGAAAGCTGCTTGAGCCGTGTGAAGGGAAACTTTCACGCACGGTTCTTAGGGGAGGGGATGACAGCGATGTTGTCTCCTTACCCGACCAAGAAGATGGCTCTAAAGCTGGGTATTGATGATGTCAAGGTAGATCAACTGCTGAATGACATTAATGAAGAAAAGGCGAAGGCATGCATAATGAACCTCAACAAAGGCAATAAGGATATATTTTAGCTGTTACGATTTTAAGGGACTGTCATTATTGCCAGTCCCTTAAATGATCTGCTTACTGATAAAGAGAATTGGAGGTTGCTGTGAAAATAGGATCAGTAATACCTTTAAACACAAAGAAGAAAATGAAAAAAATAGCGTTAGATGCCGAGGCTAAAAAAATAACACGTCTTATTAGAAGACGAAGGGAGAGGCATATGAAAAAAATAATAGCAATATACGATAACGGTGGTAAAACAGTAGACCGTTACACAGTTGTTCTACGCACATCTCAGCGTTTTCCTCATGAATATGCATGTCTTGGATTGTCCGATAACCCTGATAGCCCTCAAAGTTTCTCACAGCTTGTTTCATGCGTTCCCGGCGGAGACCATTTTGGTAAAAAAATAAGGTTTGAAGATTTGCCGGTAAATGTGCAAAAACATGTAAAAAAAAGACTGGAGTAACGCTTAAACTAAGCGGACGCCGCCAATATGCTCATACTGAACTCGGTGAGATGCCGGCGGTCCGCTTGAGTGAATGGTTAGGAGGTTTTATGTCTTATTGTCAGTGTGGAGAAGATGGATTTACTATTGTGGTCTGTTGGGAGTGCGGTAGAGAAAAATGTGAGGATTGCGCAACCCAAGCAGAAAGTAGAGACCAGCATTGTAAGGAAAATTGCACTGCTAATCATAGGATAGCTTAATCATCGGTGCTGCTCTGTTTTGCATCAGTCCGATGAATATTATTTTAAATAGAGGAGGCGGCTCTTCCCTCTCGTCTACAAGTAGGGTAGTTTCCAGAGCCGGTTTTCTATGAAAATAAGTAAAGATGAACTTAAAGAAATCCTCAAAGAATCTTCACTTTATGACCCTCGTGTGGCAGAACAGGACATAAAGGAGATTACTGAGAGGAATGGAATTGAAATCAGCAAGCCTTTTCTTGAGAAATATGAGAAATATCTCGATGTCATCTCTGGTGTCGTAGTGGCAGCATCTGCTTTTTATTTCGGATCCCACTTTATTGCCTTTCTATTAAGATAAAGGTTGCTATTCCGTATAGCGTGCTATATTAAAATGGCGTTCTTATTATAAGAACGCCATTGTTTATTTAAAATCACGAAAGGAGTTTTTGATGAAAAATATAACATTTAAAAAACCCAGAAGCCGTAAGGAAATGGTCAATTATCTCAAGAAACACTTTCGCTATGACACTATGAGTTCGTGGAATTGTGTGACAAGTTATGCGCGTTGTGTAAAAATTCATAAACTTGATTTCCCATCTCAAGAAATAAAAAAAAGGGCGTATGATTTTTTTTATATCGGTGAGGCATACATCTATGCAAGAAGGCTGATGCGTGAATTCGCAGAAAGATACGACTACCGTTGGCAGATGGATTTCAACGGACGTTCCGGAGGTTATCTGGTTCTCCTTCAAGGGGGCAGGAAAGATTCTGGATATAAAAGCGAGTGTCTTGACTGCGGTCAACTTAATTACACAAGCGTCTTGAAATGCGTGGACGACAAATGCCTCAAATGCGGTGAAAACTCAAGGGTGAAGCTTAAATCGCCTATTTTTTCTGTATTTACACGACCCGGCAAAGGCGTTGACATGGAAGAAGACTTCGAGGATTGGGATACGGATTCTCTGAGGAGCAGGACAAGCCTTGTCTGGGATTTTAACAGGACAGTGGATAAATGTATTAAAGCATTCGTTGATTTTGTTTCATCACATGTTGTTGAGGAAAAAGAGGTTCTTTGTACTAAAACTACAAGAGTTGCGATAAAGAAGGTAGCTTAACTTTTAGTATATCAAAGAGAGATGGGGATGTTTTTATCCTCATCTCTCTTTTAAAAAAAGGAGGCTTATTATCAAGATCAAATCTGTTAGATTTACTAAAACAACAAAATACCGTTCCAAAAAAACAGAATACGATGGAATAATGTTTGATTCGCAAAAAGAGGCTTTGCGATATCAGGAACTCTTTCTTCTGGAAAAAGGCGGTGTTATTTCAGGGCTTAAGATTCAGGTTAAGTTCCCTATTGTTGTTAATGGTTGCAAGATCTGTACATGGATAGCTGATTTTGTTTACTACGAAAACGGAGAAATGATAACAGAAGACGCCAAAGGATATAAGAATCGCGTTTATAAACTAAAGAAAAAACTTGTGGAGGCAGTATATGGCATTAAAATCAGGGAAACTTAAAAAAGATGCATTAATGAAAAAGAATAAGAGTCAAGAGAAGAAACGTCAAAAACATGTGGTATTCAAATCGTTTGCTTGCACGACAACCAAGCCGTTTACTTTGCTCAAGGAAATTGAGAAAGTTCTACGCCGCTATTGCGGAGAAGATTGGTTTTATAATTTCAATGTGGAATAAGGTTGATCTGCATAAAGGCATCAAAGGATGTGTTTTAAACATTTATTTCAGGAGGAAGTAACTATGGAAAAAAAGCGTTTTTTTGTTGTGTTTGATGTGGAGTATAACAAAACAGAAATATCAGAGGACGAGGTTTTTGAATGCTTGCCAGATTATCTTGCGATAGTGATAGAGAATGACACGGAAGGACCTTATGTTGTAAAAAACCCAATTGTTTATAGAAACTTCACCGACCTTCAGTACGATGTATCCAATAAAAGGAGGTGTTTTAATAAATGAAATGCCCGTTTTTTTTGCAACGGGACTGTTATTTATGTCCCTTTTATGAGTTCAAAGTCGATGAAGAAAGCGGGGATAGTTATGCCTCATGCGAATACCCCAATATGTAGATAAAAATTGCAAGAAGCACCGCATTTAAAAGGAGAGATTCATGTATGTGAAAAAAAGAAAAAGGTTTCTCGGTTATCAAATTGTCAGTAAAGACGGCAGCAATGAGATACCAGAAAAATTTCATTCGTTCGAGATTATTCGAACAAAAAAGATTCTTGATGATTTTTTTAGTGAAGACAACAGTGGTTTATGGGTAATCGTCCCTGTTTATTCCGGAGAAATAGAGGAGCCGACTTTTGTGTAGGAGGCCCGAAATGTGTTTTGTAGAATTAGAAAGCACGATCACTGCTCTTAAGATGTGATTAATTTGGAGGTTTATATGAAAATTTTTACAGTATTATGTCCTGACAGGGAATGTGATGACCCTGATTTTATCCCAGTAATGATTGATTTATCTCCGTCTCATATCGACATGATAACTAAAGCGCAGGATGCGGCAAGGCAACTTAAGGGATTAGTAAATATCGCTCTGCGATTAAGCGGACCAGAGTTCTCAAGGCCAAAGATAACATTCCTTGAGGGAGATTTTCAAGAGAAATCATGGGCAGAATACGGGAGCATGCTCGGGAAAGTCACATTCTGGGGTGATTTGCCCGAAACAAAGTTCTCAATTGGCGTTAGTTATGTAGATTCTTATGGACATATTGAGGAGAGGTTTATATATGAATCAACTTATGATAATTTTATCCCGACCGCCGAATATCTCATAAACGATGACTTTTTCGATTACATACAGGATGCGGACAACTTGTTAGAGTTGAAGCAATATGTTTCTGAGAAGGATTATGAGTTTTTGGTGAAAGAATCTGACATAGATGAGGAGAAATTACAGAAAAACATAGAGAACATTAGGAGGCAATATGAAGGCTAATATTACATCTTATGATATCACAGGCAAAAGCACATATTACGTTGTAACGGTCGAAGTTACTGACGGAGATGCAGTCCACGAACTCGATGTTGTTGTCGTAGGGAATTATGACGGCACGTCAGGGACTACCGAATACTCCGTAGAAGACGGCTCTACAGAATGGATAACAGAAGTGATAGACGATGATGAAAAAAGAGATAAGATTGTGTCCATGTCCAAAGAGGCGGCTAAGGAATATTCGGAAGCCTCTCAGATCGACACAGTAGATTCCCTCGATGAGTTTTTGCATGCATGCGCATATTGGAACGAGAATGATATTCTTGAGGAAGCAGATTCACTCGGCATGGCGATGAATAAAGAAGAAGCAAAGGTGTTTCTAAAAAAACACGAGAGAGAAATCAAAGATGCCATGATAAAAGCGGGATGGCACGAAATTAGGAATGGTCTGTCTACGATAATACCTTAATCATCCCGTTTATATTACTATCCTGTCCGGCAGTTTTGTATCCACATCAAGCTGCCGGATTCAGTGTCTTCTCCAGTGCCTCTTCATCCTGTAATCATCAGCGTGAGTGCCATGCGTCTTATAAAGCGTCTCTGTTTTATGCCGCTTTGTAATGGAAATTAGTGTTTTATTTTTGGAGGTCAATTATGTCAGCAAAAAATATTAATAAATGGGTTGGTTACCATTTTGAAAGTTCTTGTTATCTAACTCCCGAATTTGCGGAGTTCGCTAAACAAGTAAGTTCTTGCCTTAAAAAGATCGAGGGCTACGAGTTGGTTGATTTTCTTCGCGGGCACTTTTATTTCAGCGCTTTTCTGAAAAACATTGAAACAGGCAAGCTGGTCTATATTTCTTGCTTTGATGTCCGCCACTTCCCTGATCGGTGGTATTACGGTTTGCTTATCAGAACAGCAAGTCATAAAAAAGATTTCACTGGCGGCTCTAACAACTTCATTAAGTTTACAAAAATCAAAGAAATGGCAAGCCAGCTAACGCAGTAATAAAACACTAAAGCACAGGCTATGCGCCTGTGCTTTTTTTTAAAAAAAGACGTCCGTGCCAAGCGATGATAAATGTAACAAATCTGAGAGCCATAACTCGGAAGAGTGCTATGGGAAGACTGACATGGGCAACAAATGTGAACTCTCGATAAACTTCGTTAACCCAGAAAGGCTAAAATGGCTGATAAGCCTTAACCAAAAATGGTAAGTGGGTAGTTATAACGCTTATATTTCGTTATAACGATAGGTTACATCCCCATCCACTCCATTACAGAATGGCATTCGCTTTTTCCTCAATCCTCTGCTTGCTGGACTTTTGTAGTCAGTTGCCTGCTATTTAGTCATCACATAAGTATGACAGTTCATTAGGTTTATCATGTTCTTTAATGTTGAGATGCGACTGATTTAGGGTCTCTCTATTCTCCGATAGGGTGAATGCCTAATCCGAAAGGATGCTGACTTCCTCGTGGTAACACGATAAAGTAATTTATCAGGAGATAGTGAAATGAACGCTGGATTGAAGGCAGAAATGTCAAAAAGGTTTCATATTCTTTCTGATTGGAGATCCATTGATTGGAAGAAAATCGAAAGAAGAGTGAAAAACCTGAGAAAGAGAAAGCTGCTTGAGCCGTATGAAGGGAAACTTTCACGTACGGTTCTTAGGGGAGGGGATGACAGTGATGTTATCTCCTTACCCGACGTATTAACCTTGAAAATTTCTGCTACTTAAACCTTAGTAAGTCGGTAAGGTCAAGACTTGCAGAGGTGGCAGCGGAACTATTGTAGGTGGCGAAATGGACATTTTTAACTTTTTCAGAAAGATGCGATACTGCGAGATATGCAGCAGGGAAATGGGAATGGTGTCTTTACTTGAGTATGAGGCGAGACATAGGCATTGCGAATTTTGCATATGCAGTAAATGCGATTCGTATATGTTAGGTATGTGAATTTGCAAGTAATATTGTATATAGGAGTTACATTTGAGATCTATAGAGGAAATTAAATCAAAACTCGATATTGTCAGTCATATAGCTGAGTATGTAAGCATTAAAAAGGCAGGCCAGAATTTCTCTGGCCTGTGCCCCTTCCATACAGAGAAAACTTCATCTTTTATAGTTAGTCCATCCAAACAGATATTTAACTGCTTTGGGTGTCATACAGGAGGGGATATATTCGCCTTTGAAATGAAAATCAATAATACATCTTTCTCTGAGGCACTTGAGTCGCTGGCTAAAAAAGCAGGTGTTGAGATTAAGGACAACGGAGGAGATCCCCACATAAATCGATTATATGAGGCGAATGAGGCTGCTTTGAGATTTTTCCAGCGGGAGATATTAAAGTCCCCGTCGGCATGGGAATACCTTTCTAATAGAGGAATTAATATGGATTTTATTGAAAGGTTTAGAATTGGGTATGCCGGATCTTCTGCTGTAAAACATTTACTTTCAGAGGGTTTTACGGAAAATGAGATAGTGGACGCGGGTCTCGGCAGGAAGAACGGTATTTTGAATGACGTATTCTGGGGCAGGGTGATGTTCCCTGTTATAGTCAGAGGAAAGGTAAGGGGTTTTGGGGGTAGGGCTATTAAAGAAGTCCATCCCAAATATATAAATACTTCATCAACCCCAATTTTTAACAAAAGTGAAATCCTCTATTGTTTTGACCCTGTAGCCGTAAAGGAAAAAGGGTATGCGATAATCGTGGAGGGATATATAGACGCACTTATGTGCCATTTCTATGGTGTTACCAATGCCGTTTCCCCTATGGGTACAGCATTTACTCAGGGACAGTTAGAGATTCTTCAGAGATACTGCAATAGAGTCGTTTTAGTGTTCGATGGCGACTCTGCGGGGAAGCACGCTGCAGTGAGAACAACAAAAATGATGTTTGACCAGTATGTGAATTGCTCGGTCGTAATGCTGCCTGACAGAGAAGACCCTGACTCATTTTTACGGAAAGGCGGGGACTTGATAGGACTAATAGAAAATAAGGCAATCCCTGCAAGTGTTTTTCTTGCAAGATGTAAAGGCGCAAGAAAAATGGTCTTTAATAAACTTTTAGGGCGATCTTCGTTTCAAGTTGCCGAGTTCCTTGCATACGGAGGCGCTGCAGAAGAAATGGAAATGTTTTCCCAATTGAGCGCAAGGGATTTTATTCTGCCGTTTCTTAAAAAGTCGCCTGTTGTTTTCAGAAAAGGGGAAGTAGAGGTTAAGAAACATGGAGACAACCTTGTGCTATTAAGCAAAGGACGCTTTATGCTTTACCGTCCAATTGTGAGCGATTTTAAGAAAGAGGCTGCTGATATGGCACGGATATTACAAGCTCGAGTTAGAAGAAAAACTTAAAGGGGCGGTCAGAAGTGCCCCTTTAAAAAATCAGAAAGAAGACCCGTGACGATTCTGAAAAAACCAGTCAGGCGCGAAACAAATGCGGTCTATCGAGGCCGTAATATCATTATACAGATTGAGCCTCCGTCTATTGTCAGAGTGAAAGAAAAAGGGCGGCGGCTAGAGAAGGAAAAAAGGAGAAAAATAATATGTCCCGTTTTATATTAGAAGACGACTTAAAAGACAATAGCCTTGAAGAAGAGATAGAAGAGGAAAACATCAACAACAATATATATGCCATTACATCTTTGCAGACAAAAACGGCAAGGAATGGGGATAAGGTTAGCAGTTTTGTCCTGCGGAACAAGCAAGGATTTCTAAATGCTGTATTATTTGGCATATGCGACTGTAAGGAGGGCGATATTGTCGAGGTTTCAGGAACCATGGGATATTATAATAACGCCCCACAGATTAATATATATCAAATTAAGACTGTTAAGCCGACAGAAGAATACATCAACAAAGTATTGCCGTCCTGCAAAACACCTGTAGAAGTCCTAAAATCAGATGTTAAGATTCTAATAGACCAAATTAAAGACAAGGCATTGGCAGAATTCATTGACAGGCTTATTGGAAGTCAACCAAAGTTTTATACTGCGCCTGCGGCAAAGAGGATTCACCATGCGACCATAGGTGGATTAGCAGAACACAGCATACAGGTTGCCAAGATAGCGTCTTCATATGCGCCATATTATAACTGCAATGCAGATATAGTCATAGCAGGGGGATTACTGCACGACATCGGCAAGATATGCGAATTTGATGTTACAGGCAATATCAATTATAGCAATACAGGACGTTTATTAGGACACTCCCACATAGGAACACAAATGGTAGTGGTAACAGCCATTTTTAACAATACTATGGAAGATAAACATCCTGCGATTAGCGAGTCTACAGTAGAAGATATCCTGCACATTATACTGTCTCATCATGGAGAGCAAGAATATGGCGCAGCAGTGAAGCCTGCCACTGTTGAGGCGTTATTAGTGCATTTAGCGGACTATATGGACTCAAAAATGGATGCTGCCATAGAGCAGATCAAAAACGATAGCACCCCTGGCGATTGGACATCATATGATCATGCAACTGAAACTGCATATAGGAAAAATAACAATCAAGGCTTGCCGTCTTTAGAGGATCTTATGTGACCTTTGAAGACTGAGTTCACTCAATAATTTTATGAACAAAAAATTAATTTTAGACGTTGCTATCGTATTTATTGTTGTAGTAGTAATAGTGTTGTTGTTTGTTATAACATTTCTATTAGCACAGCAAGAGCAAGTGAAATTAGCAGAACAGAGAACAAAAATAATAGAACAAACAGAGCGGACTAATCAAGATTTTAGACACATAGTTACGTTTGAACAATGCGCTAATGCAGGAGGTGTAATTCTTGATTTAGATCCTCGAAGCTGCACAACTGAGGATGGCGTCACATTTACCGATTGGCAAGGAGCAGGGAAATTTTGCATTCAAGTTATCACTCCAGCCAAAAATCCTCAAACAGGCGAAGTAAGAAACTTTCCAACGCCTTGCGATGTACCACGAGGGTGGATATGAGAACAAGTTTTGCAATTGCATTAAAAATAAAAGCTAAGCATGGGATATTGCAAAAATTCATTGATGAAATGAATTGGACGCAAAGTGATTTTGCACGCGCACTTGGATTGCAACAGTCAATTGTTGGATTATGGTTCAACATGCAAGATTACCCCCGTAGCCCAGAAACAATGGAGAAAGTTTGTCGTCTCATAGGTAAAGCCCCTGAAGAAATATTCCCGAAGTTTTTGAGCGACCCAAAATTTCTTGGAATGAAAAAGAAATGGACATTATACCGTGAAGTTGACCTTGAATTTTTGCCTTTCAACGAAGTCCCGGAATTGGAATATACGCCTGATATGGACAGCTTTGATGTGAAAGACAAAATAGCAAAGGTATTAAAAACATTGTCGCCGAAAGAGGAAAAAGTAATCCGAATGCGATTTGGGCTTACGGATGAGGAGACTGAACATACATTAGAAGAAATAGCGAAAAAACTTATTATCTCACGGGAACGCGTAAGGCAGATTGAACAAGAAGCGATTAGGAAACTACAACATAGTTCAAGAAGCCGAATATTGGAATGCCTATAGATTAGATAGAGGTTTTCCGCTTTATAGGATGGACATAATGGACAACAAGAGATACAAAGTAACTTATAAGTTACTCTATCCTTTTGTGATTCTTGACAGCAGACAGTCTTACGATTCTCTTCTGGCATGGTCTGCCTTTGATATGCTCCAAAGAAATGGCGAAAGGATAACTAGCCCTAACGAGATTATAAGCATCATAGACAACCTGCCTGTCAAAAAAGTGTTTTATAACGACATCCATTTCTATGCGACATCAAGTCCTATAGTAGATGCTATATTGACCCAAAAAACCACGATATATAAGTCGCTCACGAGATATAAACAGTTTTCTGTCAGTATGGATATATTGCATGTCAAGGAAGTCTCTTATCTTGCCGATGTAACCGACTTTGAGTTGTTTAAGGATCTGGCGGAAAACATAGGATATATTGGAAAAAAGAGGGCGTTGGGCTACGGAAGAGTTATGGATGTCTCTATCTGCCCTACTGATGAGACTATCAGCAGGATTGCGACTATAGCAGGATTATGAGCATTGTAGGTTTTCACAATGTTTCATAATCCTTTCACTGGTTATTCAAACTTATTTGGTATTATCAATTAAAAGGCAATAGGCAATCCAGATTATCTGGATAGTTCAGTATTACAAATAACACGGAAAGGAGGAAGGAACATGAAAACAAAGTCCATAGTAGCATTGCTGATTATCATTGCATTCACAGTAGGCGCAACAGGACTTGCATTTGCTACAAAGAATGTAGCCGGCAAGGAGACAGCTGATATCAGGGGAACCGTCACAAAGATTGAAGACAATAAGATAACCGTGAAAGTCGCAGACAAGAAAGAGACAACTGTAGAAGTTAAAAAACTTCCGGAAGGTCTCAAGATTGGCGATAGAGTAGTAGTTAAAGATGGAGAAGTGACAAGGGAAAGACCAAGAAGGGTCATAGAAGGATGTTAAACAATCTATTGGGCTATAGGCTGTAGGCTCTACCTATAGCCCAGCGAGGAAAAACATGAAAACAGTTGTAACAATAATGGCTGTTTGGATTGCAGTTGTATTTATAGGAAGCACTTTTGCATCGCCGCCAGGTAGAAATGTTGAATATGCAGGGGGCGGAGCAGGCAAGGTTATCTTTGACGGAAGAGTCCATGCTGACCAAAAAATCAGATGTGCTGACTGTCACCCTAAGATTTTCACAATGAAGAAGGAATCAAGGATGACTATGGCAGATCATAACGCTAATAGGTTCTGTTTTGCCTGTCATGACGGTAAAAGGGCATTCAGCGCAGCAAATAATTGCGCTAAATGTCATAAGAAATAACAACTCTACAGGCGGCTGCGGATTGAAACATTGGAGGTTTCTGTGATAAAAAAGATTGCGCTTGTTGCGCATGATAACCTAAAAAATGACCTTATTGAATGGGCAAAATATAATAAAGATGTCCTTATGTATCATGAACTCTATGCCACAGGGACAACGGGCTCAATTTTATCAAAGTCGGTTGGTCTTTCAGTCCATTGCTTTAAAAGCGGACCTCTCGGAGGGGATCAACAGATAGGGGCAAGGATTGCCGAAGGCGATTTAGATATTCTGATATTTTTCTGGGACCCCTTGGAGCCTCATCCTCATGATGTTGATGTAAAGGCTCTTCTCAGAATTGCAGTGGTATATAACATACCAGTTGCATGCAACCGGTCTACTGCTGATTTTATCATATCTTCTGAATTAATGCATGTAAAATACGAAAGGAAGCTAACGGAGGTAAAAAATGTTTAAAAAACTAACAACTCTATTCATAGTCGTTTTAATATTAACTTTGTCGGCGGGTTGTGCCACTACGCATCATGGTCAAGGTGCAGGAGCAGGCGCTGTATTAGGCGGTGTAGCAGGGGCGCTTCTTGACGGGGGGAACCCGTGGCGTGGGGCAGTTATAGGTGCAGCCATTGGGGGCGCCGCAGGATATACATTAACAGACATATCCGTCAGGGCGTCAAAAGAGGCTGCTGCATCCGGAAGACCTGTTGAATACAGAACACAGGACGGCAGAACCTTCCACCGCGCTGAGCCTGTTGGCGGCTTTCATCATCCAGATGCTCATACAAGATGCAGGAAAGTTCATGAGAGAACATGGGAAGATGGCAGATTAGTAAGGGATAATGTACGGGAAGTTTGCGAAAGCACAAAAACAGAAAGAAGATACTAATATTAGAGCAACAGTTATTAGGGGAGCATCAGGTGGATTGAATCATAATATTTAGTAGCACTAAGTCATAACCCCGGAGGCAGTATTCTTTGGATATTGCTTTCGGGGTTTTTTATTTTTGAAAAAAGGAGTCTGCCAATGTACACAATAACTAGACAAAAGCAATGGACTGAAGGCAATCCAGTTGTAGAGGTTTCATACGGCGGAATTGACTACTGCAACCCAGATGCCCTTGCAAAAAAATATCCGGGAGAGTTTGAAGAGTTCAGTGACCCTCGGAAAGCTATAGAAACTGCCATAGCGATTTGCCTCGCGTGGAGAAAGGACGGAGAAAGGAAAGCAAAAGTCGGCATCGGCAGCACTGGCGGCATGACAATGCCTTTTGAAACCTGCACGATTAAGCAAGCACAAAAATGGGCAGAAGAAGAATATAAGACACTTCCTAATTGCCCACAGTGCGCCAAAATTATGGAGAAAAACCAAGAAAAATGGTCAATAGGATTTATAACCAAAGACGGCGAATTTATCTCTTATGAAGAGTATATCTATTGTTCAGAGTATTGTGCTGAGAAAAACTACACTTATGAGGAGGACAATTAAATGGGAAGAGGAAGCCTGTATAGATATGAACACTATATGCTTTTTGACTCTAATGAACATTTTGGATACGAAGCAATATCCTGTCACTGTTGTGAATACCAAGAAGTTTTTTACGGATACAATGAATCACCTAACATGTGCCCAAACTGCGGGAAGAAACTCAATGTCTCTTACGAATTTGACAACTTTTTCTATGAAGACTTCAAAGCACATGTTGCACTCTTAACTAAAGCAGACAAGATTGCTAAATGGATAGATAGAGAAGCCTATATTTTTGCAGAAACTGAAAAAATGGAAATAGGTATAGACACAAGTGGAGGACTGACGGCTCTGTTCGTCAAGCCCAAAACATATTTTCATAACTTTTCTGAAGAAGAAAAAGAGTATACCATTCACAAAATAGTTAAAAAGGCATTCAACAATCTCATCAAAGAATACAAAGATATGTTCAGAAGTCCAACATCAGCATGGACTTCTGAACATATAACCCAATATTAGGAGACATAGAAAACAAATGATCATTGACCAAAAAACTACCGAAAAATACGAAACACTTGAAAGGCTTATCAACGGCGAAAAGGTCGAAAGCCTTAAGCCAATAATCGAGTATTTAAAAGAAGGTATCAAAAACGACAAGGAATTCTACAATTTCTTGCTCGCCAAGTATCCGCCTGTCGTAATACTCACAGACACAATTGGATATAGAGAACTTCTGCTTGTAGAATGGATGGGGAAAATATATCCGTGCTGGACAACGGGACATAGCAACAAAACAGTGCCATGCTTTTCAAAACCGCCGATTCCGTTTGCAACCATCCATAACGGTAAGGTTTATGGAGCAGAGGGTAAAAACCAATACTGGGATCAAGATAAATTTGAAGGAGTCAGCACCATTGAGCAATTCAAGCAAAGAATTAAAGAACTACAGCAAGAGGCTGAGGACTACATAGAAGCCCTAAGTTTCAATTCAGAACACAAGACAATAGAAAATGCAACATCTTCAGAAATAGTCAAGCCAGAGACAACAATAAAGGCGCAAACACTTTTTTAAAGGAGGCGATCATGTTGCTGTGCGACTTTCATATCCACACAAAATACTCCGACGGTTCTGTGGAGTTAAGGAAGACAATTGATATTTTTGGACAGGCAGGGTTCGATGCAATCGCAATAACAGACCATGTTGTCAATGGCGATAACTTCATCGGAAAACTCGCCCATCGTTTAAAATTATCAGTTACAGCAAAGAATTTTGACGAATATATGTCCAATGTAAAATACGAGGCAGAAAGGGCATGGAATAAGTATGAAATGCTTGTAATACCTGGAGTGGAAATCACTAAAAACTACATTGCCCCTGGCAAATCAGCCCATATCCTTATCATTGATGTAAAAGAATTTATCCCTGCCTGCCTGAAATATGAAAAGATCTTTCTTGAGGCAAAACAGCAGAATGCCCTTATAGTTGCATGTCATCCGCACAACATGTCGGATATAAGCATGGACACCTTATTTTTATGGAATAACAAGGAAAAATATGCCAGATACATAGACGCATGGGAGATTGCCAATAGGGATGATGTATTTAATGTAGTAAGCCTTAAAAAATATCCATATATTGCAAACAGCGATTTTCACAAGGCAAGACATCTGTATTCATGGAAGACATTACTTAACTGCGAAAAAGATGTTGAATCAATTAAAAATTGCATAAAGCATAATAAAGGAGTAGCAATAACACTTTTTAGAAATTAGGAAGGAGGAATGAGTAAGGGCAGGGTGGCATTGCTTTGCAACGCCTTGCCCTTGTATTTTTATTAGTGCTAAAAAAATTTGGTTTTTTACCAGTCCTATCTTACTGTGTGTTTGTTTCAATCCTTGTTTTATTGGAAGTAGCTTTCAGACAGAAAGAACATGAAAAAGGCAGAAATGATAACAAAATGTTTCAATCCTTGTTTTATTGGAAGTAGCTTTCAGACCTTTGCCTTGTAATCGCCTGCGCTTGTCCTAACGTGATGTTTCAATCCTTGTTTTATTGGAAGTAGCTTTCAGACCGAAAGAAATGCAGAAAATGGAAAAAGATATAGTTCAGTTTCAATCCTTGTTTTATTGGAAGTAGCTTTCAGACCTGCAAGGTTAAACATTTTAGATAGCATTCTGATAGTGTTTCAATCCTTGTTTTATTGGAAGTAGCTTTCAGACTCTCCTTTTTCTCAGCGATGTGATCGGTATATCTGGTTTCAATCCTTGTTTTATTGGAAGTAGCTTTCAGACAAAATAGCCAAAAGTCCGGAAAGTTTCGGTTTTACTCGTTTCAATCCTTGTTTTATTGGAAGTAGCTTTCAGACAAAAAGACGCAGTAGGACATATCCTTATCTCGAAAGAGTTTCAATCCTTGTTTTATTGGAAGTAGCTTTCAGACCTCTAACAAAATTCGGCTTGGTGCGGACTTAGATATGTTTCAATCCTTGTTTTATTGGAAGTAGCTTTCAGACGTCACGATAGTAGCAATCGTCTATGGCGAGATATCGTAAGTTTCAATCCTTGTTTTATTGGAAGTAGCTTTCAGACGAGACAAGATACTCCAAGCCAGTGAGACAGTCGATATGTTTCAATCCTTGTTTTATTGGAAGTAGCTTTCAGACAACAAGATAACAGCTATACTCAAGCACATGATCAGGTTTCAATCCTTGTTTTATTGGAAGTAGCTTTCAGACATGACGTAAACTTGTTTAGTAGAACTGTCAAAATTGGTTTCAATCCTTGTTTTATTGGAAGTAGCTTTCAGACTGGGATGGAAAAAATCCACATTGTGTCATAAACGGGGTTTCAATCCTTGTTTTATTGGAAGTAGCTTTCAGACAGGCAAGGCAAAAATGAGAAAAGGCAAGGGACGCGAGTTTCAATCCTTGTTTTATTGGAAGTAGCTTTCAGACATCAAATATGAAACCACTGTTGAAATAACCATAAAGAGTTTCAATCCTTGTTTTATTGGAAGTAGCTTTCAGACTTATGTGTATGTCATGTTTCTGTTAGTATTCTATTGAGTTTCAATCCTTGTTTTATTGGAAGTAGCTTTCAGACGCAGGACTGAGCAGATTAATGCCAAGGTCCAGGAATGTTTCAATCCTTGTTTTATTGGAAGTAGCTTTCAGACCAGACCTTGAGAAAGCCCTTAACGAGCTAGTCAAAGAGTTTCAATCCTTGTTTTATTGGAAGTAGCTTTCAGACCAGGCGAGGGTAGAATTGCAAGTATAGGCTACCGTGGTTTCAATCCTTGTTTTATTGGAAGTAGCTTTCAGACAAATTTCAGATAGACAGGAAAGGCTTAACGCAATCGTGTTTCAATCCTTGTTTTATTGGAAGTAGCTTTCAGACATCATTTTGCGAATAACTGATTGATTTTATTTCTTTCAATCCCTGCTTTACTGGAAAGTATCTCTTGTTATTTTGCTTCATTACGCCTATTTAAAAGTTGATTTTTAGCTGCTTTTACATCGTCTATCATCTTAAAACAATTTTTATTTCAATAAGTTTTCAATTGTCAGCATTTATGGTTAAATAATTTTTTCACATTAGTCTGAAAAAATAGAAAGCCAGCAATGTCAAAGAGCATTATACACAAATATTTCTATAACAGCAATCAATACATCTGTTCTGCCAGCGCGTCTTTCTTGGATAGTAACCTTTTAATATCACATTAAAAATCTCTTTAACCACATCTTTAGCATAGCATAAATCCTTTTCTGTGTAAACAAGTTCTTTCACCTTGTTGCCATTTTTCGCATAGCAGATAAATCCTCTTTTAACAGGCTTTTTATAGTTTTCCATTATCAATATCGCATATAATACTGACTGAACCTTGTGAGTCTCGAATGTGTAATCACTGTATTCCGTATATTTATAATCAAGCGGGGCAAGTGTCCCATCGGATAGATGCAGAACCTCATCAATTACGCCTCTTACGCCGAGAGATTTTGAGGCAATATAGACAGACACTTCTTTGTCGACACAACCTAATCTTTTCCTGAGATAATCAATATTTGTCTTTTCCCGCCTTTCATGGAGTTCTCTTCCCTTTAATACCTTATATCTTAACTCTTCATGCTGGGGGATATTAAGGCAGTTCATAAAATAGGTAAATCTTGGACAATAGAGATGTTCTATCACCTCTGAAGGTGTAATCATTGGTGTGGACTCGGTGTCAGGGGCAGAAAACAGAACACAGATGTCAGAAGCCAGATTATTTCCAGAAGTCAGGTTCTGTTTTTCTGTTGCCTGTTTTCTGTCCACTGTTTTCTGAGTGTCTGTCATGCAAACAACGTCTTGACCTCATCAGTCACAAGATTTTTGTCAAATGCCTGACCGAGGAGTTTTACCTTCTTAAAATCATCTTCGCACATCGGGAAGATATAAACAGAGTCTTCATCGGGATTGATAATATCCTCGCACATAATCTTAAGTTCATCTATCTGATTTTTGTTGAGCGTGCCTAAAAAAGCTGATTTCTGAACTCTGTAAAGCCCTTTGTTTTTGCATGCCTTTGCAATTCTCGTTCGTTTTTTGTCATCCTTGATGTCGTAAATAATCCAGACAAGCATAGCCGCACTAATCCGTTTGCCGTTTCCCGTGAATCGGTTCCCGTTCTAATGAACTGTTAAGTTTTTCAAGCATCTACAAGACTCGATTAGTAGTTTCCAACAGTTTTCTGTAAACTTCTTTATCGAGATAACCAAGATCATTAGATAACATTAATTGATATTTCAATTCCGCAACAGAGCCTTTAGCAATACCAACAAACTGTCTATATTCCTTTCTATTGTTTCTGTGACTTCCTTCCACAAGATTCATTGGAACAGACGAAGCCGCTCTTCTCATTTGAGATACTAATCCAAACTTTTCATCAGTAGGATATTTCTTGGTATGTTGATATATATCAAGAGTCAGACGGTGAGATAATTTAAAAACAGCCATGTCCTCAATATTCATGATACCTCCTCAATAAACTGTTACCGTGTCTCGTGTTCTATGCGGAAGAGCAATAACGTTTTCCGTTTCCCGGTTGCCGTGTCCCGTGACGGAAAACGGATCACGGTTCACGTTCTTTAATAAGTTCATTTGCAATCCGGTGGCAGTCAAACTGGATGATATTATCCCTCTTTATATTCCTTCCTCTGTATCGTATGGACTCGTCCATAAAGGAATTAAAGTCGGTCAGTAAAACCGCTTTGCCCTCTTTGTTGAGCGTCAATCCATTTGGGATTTTATCGAAATGTTCTACTTTTACCTTTCTCGATGCAAATAAATTAACTACTACCTCATCGGCCCATATACGATAATTCTCTATCAAGTCAAATACCAGAGACTTTTTATTGTAATGGTCTGTGTGAATGAAACCCACATACGGATCAAGTCCCGCTATAATGCACGCCTTTTCGACCTTTGAATAAAGCACTCCGTATGAATAATTGAGCAATGCATTAAACTCATCCTTTGCCGGGTTTCTGCTCCGTCCTTCAAATTTAAACCTGTCAGGCATAAGGGAACTCAATGCCTCAAAATAAATCCTGCCACCGCTGCCTTCTATGCCCATGATAGTGCCTCTGCAGTCATTTATATTTCCTGAAAGCTGATCGAGGCTGCTCATCGCTCCATTAAGCTTTTCGATAGTGGAAGTAATATCAGAAGATTTATGCGGCCTTGTCTGCCTGAGCCTTGTCAGGAAATCTATCTGGTTATTGAATTTTGTCCTCACCCATTCCAGTGCGAGGTTGAAGCCTTCTTCTGTTTCTGCTATCTCAAATTGTTTTCTCCGTATGAGTGTTGTGCTGCCGAGCTTTGAATGCCATACCCTGCCATAAGGGTTGCCAAATTCATCAATAAAGACAATGTCGATATTATTTTCCATCGCCATCTTGATTGCATCGGTGGTGATGTAAGCTGCCGTGGATATGAGAATGGACGAAACTTTTTTGCAGGAAATTTCAAAAACATTCTCATCGGTCTTGACCTTGAAGCAATCGCCGTTTTTCTGAAGATAAGAGCCGTATGTGTTGATGACAAGTTGCATCATTGTGGCATAATTTAACTTTTTCCATGCTTGTACGGTAGTTGTAGTGTTGCGATATAACCTGATACAGACTCAAATTCAGGATCCTTATGCACTAAAACAGCGCTTTTATCCAATGCAGTAGCGGCTATAAACGCATCTGAAACAGAAAGTTTATGATTAGCCTTAATCCTGCCCGCAGAGAGGGTAATCCTCTCGTTTGAATCTACTCTTTGAGCAGGCAGTGATTTTACGAGTATAATCAACTCCTTGGCAGCGCTTTCGCCTTTTCCCTGCCATGTAATGTAATATAGCTCCGCAAAACTTATAAAAGACAAATAAATATGACATTTGCCCTTCTTTGCAGAAATCAGGATATCTTCAACCGTATCGCTGCCATTTTCACCTTTAGTAAGGGTAAACAGCGCTGAGGTATCCAATACATAGCTTTTAACCACGCTTGCGTTCCTCTTTTCTTGATTCTAACAGCGCTTTTAGGAGATCAGCATCTTTGAATTTTCCTTTAATCGCCTTGATAGAATCCTGCGGTATAGGCAGTACAGTGATAGTATGCCCATCGTCAATCCACTCAAGTTTTGTCTTTGGCCCGATGTTATATCTCTTGCGTATTGCCACAGGTATAGCTGTTTGCCCCCTTACTGTAACTGTGCTTTCCATTTTTTATCACCTCCATTATTTAATTAAAATTATACAAGATATAATTTTAATTTACAAGATATTTATTTTAAATTGCTTGTCTTATACCCTTCGTTATTCTTACTTCCCATTTCCCACATTTCACTTCCTACTTTCTTGATGGTTCCAAACCCTCTGGACACCGACTTGCCGATTCCCCAGTAGTCAGGGATTTCGAAGTTCACGGAAAACGTGCCGAGAAAGCCAAGCATAGGAGTGCCTTTGAGTTTAGTTTGAACCTCCTTCATGTTGCCGATATTTGTTTTGATAGGTTCTGGGACTGTATATCCAAGGCTCTTTGACATTGAGATAATGTTGCCGATAAGAATGCTTTCAAGAAGCTCTTTCTTCTTAGCCCATGTGCCGAGCTTTTGGTATTGCTCATAATTCTTTTCATTCAACGCAAGCCAGGGGGCAAGGAAGGAGTAGGGGAGAGGTTCTTTTAGTATTCCAAAGTAATTTTCGCTTTCAATACCTGTTTTCATAACGATTTTATAAATTTGTCTATTCAACGATAGCTCTGTCAAAATGTTTTCAATATACTTTACGGTATCCACACCTTCTTCAATACCAATAATCAGAGCATCACCATTAAATATATGATACTGGACTCTTGGAAAAGTATATATGAAAGATGTGTCCGACGCATGATTATGTAAAAGGCTTAATTCGGGAAATCGCTTGCCAATAAATCCTCGCAGGCTTACGGCTTGAGTATTCAGAGGTCTATCGGTTTTGATTATGAGTTTATAATTACTAAGCTTCATAAATTATATTATCAGAGAAGAACTTTGCCTTACTGGTTCAGTTTTCAAGCCCTGTTGAATGGGCAATGCAGCTACAAATATTCGTTGTCTGAACTTCCTGATTTCTACCACATCTTCAACCAGTGCCTGATCCACTACAGGGTATGGAAGCATAGGAATAGGAGTACCTCTTAAAACCTTACTCACAAGAGGGTCAACTGGATGATCGCAATACTTCTTTTTTTCTTTGCCAATAATTTTATAAGGCGCATCAATTTCAAATAGAGCTAAACCTCGAAAACTGCCAAGACGTATAATGGATGGGAATTTAGTAGGGTGAATATTGGAGTAAAGGTAGCCCTCAAAACCAGATTCCGGTGCTATAGAATATATCCGATATGCCTTTAAAACTTCATTCCTGCCAACCGCCACTCCGTTTATTTTAGCAGCACCATATCCAATTTGGATATTCTTATCGCCATCGCCTTTAACTATCTCAGTGTAGTAAGTTGGTGTCCCTCTCAGTCGTGCTGGTGTTGCATAGAAATTTTCATCTATCCACGAAGTTTCATATCGGGGACTATTTATTCCTCCATTCTCCTCTGCCATGAAATACGGTTGATCTGGTCGTTCTTTCCCCATTGCCCATGATAAGGCATGATTCAAAGCTGTAGCATGAATGTAAGGCGGTGTGAAAGCACCACTTATGCCTTCTCGTGCAAAGAAAAGAGGGTCAATGAGCTTTAAGCTGTAAGAATATAGATCCATTACCTTTCTCCAGCAAGAGAATTGATAAGCCTTTTAACTTGCTGGTCTAAAGTCCTATACGCTTCATCAACAGATGGTATGTTCTGGCTAGAAAGTAATTTTTTTAAATCCTTTTGTACATTTGATTCAATCTTTGTCTTGTTTTGAAAATCAAGGTAAATACTCAAATCTTCCCTATCTGAAAGATGATATCCTTCAATTTCTGTTTGTACTCTTCCCCACTCAACACTTCTTGCTCCAATTCTGGACAGCCTTTCAATATTGTCAACCACAACAGCTACCATTTCAAGTGTTGGATCTTTTAGGGTAACCACACCACGGAATACTGTTTCTTTGGGTACAGTTAAAATGCTCATAAGAGCCTGTCCTGTAGTCAAGTCTTGCTCACGGACAGCATTTGCTGTATATGGGGTTATATCTCCGACCGCTTTTTCAGATATAAAAGTCTCTCCATAAATACGAGAAAGGATGTTATATGGAACCCTTGCCGAACTCGTCTCACCGGTTCCACCGAAGAGAAAGCATGTTGGGCATTTCATGCATAAATCATCCTTTAGGGCGCATTGTGACTCAATATTTAATCCTCTTTGTTTTTCTAAAACGAGACGACGAAGCTTCCCCTTAATTTTCCGCCATGGAATAATGAACCGATTGCCTAAATCATTATACTTGAATGTCAAGACTTCTTCTGGTTCATTGCTACGGATAATTGCCTCATCCAGCAAGGTTATCTTTACTGGGATTTGGAGATATACCCCTTTTGATAATAATGTTGGCTCATTAAGCAGTTTCATTTTTTATTACCTCCTTTAGGTTTTCGTATCTTTTTACGATGTAAATAGCAGATCGCAATCCATTTTTAGCCTGAATGAATTTTGTTATATTTTCATTTCTCAGATTAGCATAGCGGTGAAATATCTTTTTTGCTTCAGTTGCAAATGATTCGAGGTCTTTTACATCTACCGTAGCCTTTGAGCCCTCTTTGGTTTTATCACCACTGATGTCCTCTTTCAAGCCTGAGAGAAATTTTGCAAATGCCTCTTCAAAGTCATCACCCTGTAATAAGGCATTCAAAACCCTGTCAACGGGTTTTGTAATCACATACTTTGACCCGCCAGTTCGCCATGAATCGTAATCTTTTGAACTCCAGAAGAACTTTGGAATCCATTCAGCAAAAAATGCAGCATCCTGTAATATCTCTTTCATTGTGCACATACCTCCTTTCCATTCAGCTATTTTCAAATTTGTACGCATTAAAAATACAAATACTTTCTCAAGAAGTTCTTTTTTTATCTTTGCGTTTTCAAGTTTGGATAAAACAACTGATGTGCTTTTCTCCAATAATGAATGAGCAAAAACATATTTATTGTTTTTGTCAATTGCCCCTGCAAGAATTACCGTAACAAGCCCTTCATAATATAGCGATTGCCAATCTCCAGTATGCTTCTCAAAAACCTTCTCACCGAAAAGCCCTTCCTGTTCTTCAAGTCCCATATGAATTTCTAAACCCATCATATTAAGCAAAGCATAAAATGCAAGATACTTGGCACGAAGGTCTTTTGGACTTGCATCATTACTAACTCTTTCAATCGGGAACAGAGTCCCCCTCTCGGTATGAAGAGGTATCTCGGTAAGTGTCTCTTTATATTTCTTTTGGATTGGTATCATAAAATGTTGAGGTAATGGCAAATCGGAAAATTCTGTTTCAGATAGCTCTTTTATTTCTCTAACATTCGTTAATGACTGCCGAAGTCGATCAATACGGGTTTTCAAGTCGCCATACAACTGCCACAACTCTGGAATCCTTGAAACTGCCCTTACATAAACTTGAGATTTACCAGCGGATAGGTCTTTTCTTGTCTGAGTAGCATCAAAAATGCACAAAGGGCAGACAACTCTTGGTGCATCGGATTCTGGTCTTGGATTAATCTGTGAAAAACCACTACTTTTAGGGAAGTTTAAAGAGGCTGTAGCTACGGCTGGGACAGTAAAGCCACATTGTTCACATAATGCATTGTTTGGTCTCCTCGTCTTTTTGTAGTTTTTATATCTGTATAATGCATCTTTTGCTATGATTGAGAAATCAGTTTCTTCCTCCATTGAAATTAAATTAGCGATACTGCCCTCTAAAATGGAGGTTTCACTTTCAGAGAACCATTTCTGTGCAATATACAATAGAATATTAAACAATTCTTGTGCGGTCATATCTCTTAGCAGTTTTCCCTTGTCTAAGGTATCATCATCTAAAACTTCACTGACTGTTATGTTATTAAAAATATCTATTATAAGGGCATTTGTGGAAGACCATTGTTTATCTTTCCCATAATTTTGCCTTTCATTCCATTTTTGCTTGGCTGTATCAATACTCCGAGTACCTCCGGCAGCTCTGAGAATATCAATAATTGGGAATTGTTTTCTTATTCTGTTAGTAATCTTATTTGCATTTTTATAAAGATCCAGCAGCGTTCTGAAAAACAAAACAGGGCCAACCTCTATATCTCCAAGCTTATCAATGTAGAAATCTTTTTTTGCTTGGAAAAAGCTATATGGATCGTCTTTGGCCTTGCCGGACAATATTTCATAACGCATATACTTATTTTGAATAGACATGCCTTCAAAAGATTTTGCAATAAGCTTATTTGTAAAACTTTCAGATAATTCTTTTTTTGCTGGAAGAACCGAATTCCTATCTCCAATAAATATTGCTCCATTATCAAGCACAACGAGCGTTTCCCACCCAAGTCTATGATACTTTTCTGCTGCCTCCTGTACTAAGTAGTAGGTTGTTGGCGACGGGTAACGTCCTACATTAAAGACCGTCAGATTGCAAATACTATCAAGCCCATTTTGAATCAGCCTTATTGCTGTCATATCTATTTGCTCCATTGATGAAAGCCAGTCAGCATAGCGCACCACTTCAGCATAAATGCCGTAGGCAGGGGTCTGGGCTTCTTTTTGCTGTTCTTCTGTAATATGATGGTGCAATGCAAATTCCCATATTTGGTCTATGCCATCAACTTTAATTGGAATTATTTTCTCGGCTATGAAGGGAGAGAGATAATTCTTTATTTCCTCTTTTGTGGCTGTATGTTTTAATGTCCCCTCCCTTTTACCAGTCAGGATTTCCTGACCCTTTGGTCTCATCTTTCCAATGTCATGAATAAGTGCTGATATTTCTAAAAGTAGCCTTTCTTGATCAGTAAATCTCGGTATCCTGGCAACCAGCTTTGACAAAATTGACCAGACGGAAAAAGAATGCAACCATAAAACTTCCCCATGACTTTTAGCCAGATATTCAAATTGAGGCTGGAGAATTCTTTTTACTTGCTCCAGTTGTAGAACAGGTTTTCTGTGATTCATAATAATACTTCTCCATATAATACATCTCCATGATCAAAATAATAGGATTTACCTGAATTATCAAGATGAATAACTAAACTACTGTCTAAAAGTTTTGTTGTCACATTCTCATATTCTGACTTCAATCGTCCCTTCACTACTCCCCAAAATTGAAAAATCCTGTCTCTTAATAGTAAATCTTCAACAATCTCATCTGAAAGCCCATACCCATTTAAAATTTCCTTTTTCTGTTTCTGATCCATCTTTTGCCAGTTTGTAACAAAATCATCATCAATATCAAACATAGAAAAAATAGCCTCTGTGTATGGCATCGCAAAATTATTATTCCCCCTATCAACGACAATGAAGGGGTAACTATCCCCTCTAAACATTTCACCGGACACCACTGCGCCAGAAGTTTCTTTTAAAGCAGATTTTAACACCTCTTGTTCCAACTCATAGCGAGTGAGAGTTTCTCGATTCCTTAAGAAAGGTGTAAGCCGTTTCCTTGTCAGAAGAACGGCCTCTCCACGTTCTAAACGTCCAACGCGTCCAAGCCTCTGAATAGCGGATGTCCAATAAGATGCCTCAGTAATAAGACTTTTAATGGGCATCTCTACACCGACTTCTATTGAGGCTGTACCGAGAATTACTGTTTTTTGATTGAAAGAAATATTTTCTTTTTTCATACCGCTATATTCCGATATGATAAATTGTTTGCTAAATTCTTTTTCTAAAACAGGCTTTAAATGTCTTAGCCTGAAAATGGAATCAAAGATAACTGCTGCTGGCTTTGGAAGAACTGGCAAGTATTTCTTCAGTTGTTCGAGTATAACATCTGTTCTGGTATATCTGCATTCTTCAATATATAGATGCAATGGATAATTAAATATTTTATCAGATTCTCTACCAATCGAATCTTTAAATTCAATTTTCTCAGTGGTGTATTTTTTGCAAATACCGTGAAAATCTTCACTTGTAGTTGGTGTGGCTGAAAGAAAGACAATTTTATGAGCAACTGAATCGGCCAGCCAGTCTAATAAGGGGGCAAAGTTAGTTAAACCTGTATAGAGATGAAATTCATCGAAAACCACGATGGCTTTGTTAAGTAACGCTTCGAGCCTTTGAGACCCCCTATAAAATCCTTTTTTAATGAGATGAAGCACATCAGGGGTGGTTACAATAATATTTTTCCTTGATAGAAACTGATGGCTTCGCAAAACCTGTCCGATAATTTCACTTTTATCCAGCCATACTATCTCTGGATGATTTCTTATGTAACGTATTAGGGCATCAGTAGAGTATTCAAACAAAGTTAATTCTGAAGAAACTTCAGGTTCATCTGGCCAATGCCGAATATTGAGAAGTTCCTTCTTTAAGGCATAGATTTGCGCATTCATTAAAATTTTTGTGGGATAGGTGAGAATAATTGGATGACCTGCAAAGCTTTTGTCTTCAACAATTCGCCGGACTATGTGGCTTTTGCCAGCACCAATAGGTGCCTCAACAATAATCAAGTTTGCTTTTCCTATACGGAGAGCATCTAAAGTAGCCTTTTGAAATGGTCTGAGATTATTTTGTTCTTTAACAGTCCGAGGCAATATCGAAATCTTCATTCATCACCCCCATTCCTCATGAAATTCCCAGCCTATTCCTATACAAATTCCCGAAAAATCCCCTCACACTCCGCCCATCGCTGAACTGCAGCGACTTCTCGCATGTTATCCAAGCTTCCGTCTTTTCAATCCTCATAATAGCCCAGCTAAAATTAATTTTACAATCGCGTCGGTCATTTATTCCCTCCTTGCCACAGCCCCGCCAGATAGCCCGTTCACCACTGCCGAATTCAGCAGCGAAATCCGCAGCCTTTTTCGCAGTGCCATTGACATTCCCCATGATGCCTAAAGGCGGGGGTATCCGCAGGATGGATTTTCGATGAAAAACAGTATCTTCAATTTCCGCGCCTTCGTCAATGATGATTTTTTCCTTTTTAGCTGTCCTACCCGAAGGCATGGATACGCTGAAGCAGAATGATTTGGCTACTTTTGATTTTTCTGAATTTGCGTCAGGATAAAGACTTTCTTTATAGTCCGCATCGGATTTTTCAATCGCCTGTTTTATCAGAGCCATGAACCTCTGTCTATAAAGAATAGGCAATTTAGGAGCAGTGAAACTTACCTTGATTCTCAAATTAAGCACCCCCTTTTTCTTATTGCATTACACACATCTTTTACAGTTGGCTTTTTGCTTAAACTAAATGTCATGCGCATGTGTTTATATCCTTTATAAGCGAAAAAGTGAAGAAAGTCAAGCGTTTCAATCGTTTCAATCCACGCTCCCGCGCAGGGAGCGACTTAAAATGGTTCAATATCGCTAACACTTTCCTCTGCCGCCATGTCGTCAAGCACTTTTTTTACCTCGTTTTCAGTATTTTTCAGTTTAGTTTTACAGATATTAATAAGTTCCGAATTCATTGTGGTTTACTTCAAAAGATGGTTTTAATCATTTAGTAAAAAATATTTTATTGACGATGCAATTTTTTCTGCCATAAGGGGGGGTACAGCGTTTCCTATTTGTCTGAAAGCAGGCGTTCTGATATGTCCCTCCTTTGTCCCCTCGAAGTAATAGTTATCAGGAAACGACTGCAACCGTGCAGCCTCCCTCACTGAGATCGAACGGTTTTGTTCTATGGATGGATGAATGTAATAATGACCATCTTTTGCGATATGCGCTACAACGGTTTGTGAATACGGCAGGTCATCAGCAACTACCTTGAATCTATCAAGAAAAGATTCCCGGTTCTTATGCGTCTTGAGCTTCTCCGGCAGATCGTTATAATCAAGTCTTTCCCGTCTTTCTTTCCATTTTTTAGCAGCAATTCTGTATATTTCCTTATCTTGGTCTGTTTGCGGCCTTGCAACATGCTGAGTAAGCACATCAATGCCATTTCTTATTTTTGCGAAACGAAGATACTCATTTATTGGTTGAATATAATAGGAGTATTTATCCCTGCCGCCACCAGCTTCAATTCCTGGTAAATCTGTGAAGACAGATTCCACTGCATGTGTGAAATTTCCTTTGTCGGTCAGATTGCCAATCGAAAGGCTAAGGTCTTTTTGCCATCCAATAATAATAATTCTCTTTCTGTTCTGAAGTACTCCGAATTCATTTGCATTTACAATAAATGCTTCAACCATGTACCCGAGGCGTCTGAAATACCGTTTGATGTTATTGAAATGTTTTCCTTTTTCAGCAGACAATAAGCCGATTACGTTTTCGAAAATAAACAGCTTTGGGTTGTACCTCTTAAGAAATCGCCCATATTGAACGTACAGATAATTTCTCGGGTCCTCCCGCATTCCCTTCGCGTCGCGAGCCCTGCCAGCCAGCGAATATGTTTGACATGGAGGACCGCCTACTATAATATCAATTTCCTTCTTGCCATTCAGTTTTTCTATTATCTGAAAAATTTTACGATTGTTTTTATCGCTAATAGAGAGATTTATTACGGATTCGAGAATATGGGAAGGTATAAACGAATAGAGTTGGTCCCTATTTATTTCACCCTTGAGATATTCGACGTAGACATCTGACTTATTATTCTCTAAGAGGTAATAATAGACAAGTCGTGTCTTTAGGGTAAAACAGGCAGCGGAATCAACTTCAACATGCGCTACAGGCTCAAGACCAGCCCTCTTAAAGCCTTCTGAGAAACCGCCTGCTCCTGCGAATAAATCGATGTATTTCATCTTGCTAACTCTGTTACTATATTTTGCAGGGTGTTAACCCGCTTTTGTGGTTTTAATTTGCATTCATAGACTATGACAATTTTCCAGCCCAACTTTTTCAATGATCTTGTATGTTTCCTGTCAAGTTTCTTATTACGCTTAATTTTATTGTTCCACCATTCTGTGCGGGTTTTGGGCATCACAAAATAGCTGCACCCTTCATGTCCTATGCCAGACAATACAGGAATAGGAAACAAGGCTATTTCTTTAGCAATATTGTAGTTGTCAAAACAATGCAGATCTGCAACCGAGCCGCCACCCCGCACAATTACCACTACATCAAGACGATTTGCAATATCTTTGCATTCTCTGAGGGCTTTTAGCATTGTCTCTTCAACTTTAGCTCCCTGCATGAGGGACTCTTTTAATATTAAACTAAAATGATAACCATAACGTTTATTTTTTTCCCGAATATTGGCGACAAAATCGTCTTTGCCTGCTGCAGTGGCTGATGTAATTATGGCAATCTTCTGTATGACTAGGGGCAATGATAGCTCTTTATTTTTATTTATAATCCCCTCTTTAGTTAGTCGCTCTATAATAAGCTTTCTTGCAATCGCCATTTCCCCAAGGGTGTAAGCAGGGTCAATATCCTGAATATTAAGCGATATACCGTAAACAGTATGAAATGAAACGCGGACAAGTGACAAGACTTTCATGCCCGCCTCAAGAGGTTTGCCTGTTGCCTCTTGGAATTTTACGAGCAATTTAGAGTTATATTTCCATATGGTTGCAGACATCTTCGCTATCACTGTTTCGCCTTGCTTTTCAACCAACTCTATATAGCTATGCCCTGATGAGTTTTGTTGTTTACAGCTCGCTATCTCGGCAGTCACCCAATAAGCATCAGAAATATTAGATTGAACTACATCTTTAATTAGTGAGCCCAGTTCCAGTAAGGATATATGTGATGTTTGGTTATTTGTCATTGGCTTGTTAGAATTATATCTACTTCTCCTGTATTCTTTGTTTTATTTCCACAAATTTCTGTCTGTGTTTTTTTCGTGAATGGTCTGGATTCAACTTTTTTATCTACGTGATTTGGAAAGTGTTTCGTTAGTATCTCAAATGTTAAATTGTAAGTAAATGGTCTGACATCTGTCCGCACATAAATTGTGCTCTTTTCGTCCATTATAGCAGCGCACTTGCCAAATACTGTATCTAATAAATTGTAATAGTCTTTTTTAGAAACAAAGCGACTTTTGTATTGCTCTTGTAAAGATTTATGACTTTGCGGTCCACCCAAAAGCCAAAGTCTCAACCATTGGTCAACATAGTAATCTGTAACGGAACAATAAGGTGGAGAGGTAAATAGCAACGAAAATTTTATGCCTGCCTTTTCAGCTTCTTGAACAATTTGTTTCAGTTCGATGGTGCTATCGCCAAAAATCACATGACTTTCTTGGACATTGGGCGTGCCTTTTTCATATCTCCATTCAATTTTTCTCAAAACAAACTCTAAAGGGTTAATTCTTGGCGGATTAGTCATATTATGTTTTTTCCACCAATTTATAGAATAATTGATTCCCATCGACTTGGTCATTTGCATTTGATTTGAAAATCCCTCGCCAATCTTTCCATGCAGATAGACTAAAAGTATGGACATTAAAGTTGCATCAACGTTATCGTCTCGCCAATTAAGATGTTTCCGGGCAGCAAGAAGAAATTTCAGAACTTCATCGCAGTAACACATTTTATAAAATACAGGCATTAATTCGCTGGCTCTTTTATAATAATTGCGTTTTGAATAAATGTCCTTAAGACGTTTGATTACCAATTCCTTAGCTGCTGGTCTTAATTTTACTGAACCATAAAGCCAACCAACAGGATTAATCTCAATTCCTAAGCTTCTTCTGCCGAGTATGCCGCCTGCATAAATGCTTGATCCCCTTCCTGCAAATGGGTCGATAATGAAATCGCCTTTTTTCGAGTATTTTTCAATTACTTCAAAAGCAAAATCTAATGGGAACATAGCATAGTAAGGACCGAACCGTGCCCATCTGGATTCCGGAGTGTTAAAACCTTTTACTATTTCAACAGTTTTTATCATCTCTGCACAGACTTTTCTCTATTGTCATTTCTCACCTCACATGGAATAATTATTACTGCTCCTTCTCCTTATATTCCTTATAATACTCTGGATACCTTTTCAACAAGTATTCGTTAATCGCTTCCCCTATCAAGTCTTGCTTCTTTTTGCTCTTATCCTCAACGCATACCCGTTCTAATACGCTGTCCAGAAAATCCGGGATTCTGGCTGAAATCATTCTGGTTTTTATTGTATTGTCTTTTTTTGTTCGCATTTTTTGTTTATTTTTTTATATCAAAGTAATTTCAAGAAAATTACTTTGATATTTCTGTTGTTGCTCTTTAAGAAAACTCATCATGGAAAGTGGTGTAGAAAGGACATTTTGGAACTTTTTTATTGTAATAATATAATCACTGATATCTCTGTCACTGTGATCAATTTTCTTTCTTAGTCCGTCAAGCATAACTCTACACTGGGTAATAAAAAGTTCGGTGATGTTGACATTGACCGAAGAATATATATTATCCCCAACTATGATGAATATCATAGGCGATTGGCATAAAAACTTTTTACAGTTATTTAACGTATCTGGGTATGCAATACAGAAAGCAGATTCATATATAAAGTCATCATTTTCCGAAAATTTAACAATAAAATAAACAACATAGTAATTATTATTATTAGTGGTGATAGTAAGAAATGCTGGGATCATTTCGATAATTGGGTTTACCCCAATTATATTTAAGCTATCATCACTCTCTCTTATAATCATAGCAACACTATCCGGGTCATTTTGTTCATATTTAACTCCACCAAAGGGAATCATTTGTCCTTTTGTTATGCTATCAGCAGCTTCTCTTATTTTAAAAGGCAAAAGGCATTTATTCATCAGAACCTCCATAAATCTTTGACTTGCTCTAAATTACTGTTCAATCAACATCGCAGCATGTAAGTCTTTTATCCCTTTGATTTCATTCAAGCTCACCGCCGGCGGTATCAACTGGAGAATATAATATATCGTGCCAGTATCTTTTCTTTTCTGTTCAACTATTTTAAGTTCGCATATGGTTCTATTTATAATCCCATCAGTCCCTTTTAGCTTATTCAAAGTAGATGCTATATTGATTATTGATTGTGGAGACTTAGGAATAATCTTATATGCATTAAACATATCTATATCCGGAAGAATTATATAGAATGTTGCCGTTAATTTACATGTGTTATTGAGCTTGTCAGGGCAGGTATCAGGAGAGCACGGCATTTCAATTTTCCCTCTGGCGTTTTTATCATACCTTTTTGCAATTTCTCCATCACCTGAACAAAATATCATCTTATTGCCTGCATATTTAGCGTAAGAGGTCGGAAATGTTTGCTCTATTTTTCTATAAGTAGGAATAACATTCAACGAAGCAGGTTTGCCAAGTTTTTCTTTTATGTCCATAGGCAAAATAAAAAACGGTGTGGATTTAAGTCCTTCTTTGGCTCCTGAGGCAGGGGTAACTATTTTACCGCATACAGGACATATAAAATTGTCATACGGCTTTATTGCCTTTATATCTTTTTTGCATATAGGGCAGTGCGCATCGACAGTTTTATAACCTGTTTTGATTGTGCCTTTTACATCAAACCTAATTACTTTTTCCAGTCCTTTTACCATTTCTATAATAATACGAAATTTTTATTAAAAGTCAACAATATTTTTTATTATATATTATTATTGACTTTTTGTGAAAAAAAAGTATTATTACTATATGAATTCAACAGAAACGCTGGAAGTAGAGAAAACCATCGCAACAATTAAGCGCATAGTTTTTTATAATCAGGAAAGCGGCTACACTGTGGCAGCGGCAGAAAACGGGGTAGGGGACTTCACTGTTCTTTGCCATCTGCCTTTTAAGCTGGTTACCGATACAGAAGTATGCATTGAAGGGCAATGGGTTACCCATCAAAAATACGGCAGACAGCTTCAGGCATCATCGCTAACGGTTAAAGAACCGACTACAGAGGAAGGGATTATAGAATATTTATCATCCGGCATCATCAACGGTATCGGACCTTCTATAGCAGAAAGAATAGTTAAGAAATACGGGGACGAGGCACTTCAAATAATAGACGAAAATCCAGAGATGTTATTGGCTATAAACGGCATAGGCAAAAAAACCCTCGATAAAATTAGCAAATCATGGATAGAAAAAAGAGAAGGAGCTACAGTAGTAGCAGAGATTACCTTTCAATTTAGCATATCCGTTTCTTATGCAAGCAAAATTTACAAGCATTACGGCAAAAATTCAGTTAGCGTAATAAAAGATAATCCATATAAGCTTACAGAAATTTGGGGCATTGGCTTTAAAAAAGCAGATGAGGTAGCTAAAAAACTCAATTTTATAGACGATTATCCGCCCAGGGTGGAAGCAGGTGTTATATATGTATTAAATGAGGCTTTAACAAAAGGTCATTGCTATCTTCCATATACAGAACTAAAAGAACAAGCTATAAAAATTCTCAGCGTGAGCGAAGACGCAATAGAAAATGCACTAAACTTTCTACAGTATAACAAAAAAATAGCAGTTGTACCTATAGACACGGATTCAGAGCCAGAACCAGCTATATATTTATATCATACATATCAATGCGAAAACTATGTCAGCAATAAAATCGCAAACATGGCGACTCGCAGTCGTGTTGTTGATATAGATATGCAAATTGGTTTTTTAAATCAAATCAATTTTACACATGAACAAATAGAGGCTGTTAATACCTCTCTGACCAGCCACATTGCAATAATAACTGGAAGCGCAGGGACAGGCAAAACAACTACACTAAAAAAAATCATACGGTGTATTGACAAAACGAATATGACATACGCTTTATGCGCTCCAACGGGTAGGGCGGCTGAGCGAATTTCAGAAATAACCGGCAGAAATGCATCAACCATTCATAGATTGCTTAAATATAAACGCAATGGTGAATATGAAAGAAATGAAATAAATCCTCTCCCTTACGATTATATTATAGTAGATGAGGCTTCAATGATAGATATATATCTCATGCATAATCTACTAAAGGCAACAAAAGAGACATCGAGCTTAATTTTGATAGGTGATTCAGAGCAGCTTCCGCCGGTTGGTCCCGGCAGTGTGTTTAAAGATATTATTCAGTCTAATGCATGCAAGGTTGTAAGGCTTTCGTTAATACAAAGACAGGCTGCAGAGTCCCCTATCATTAGAATAGCCAGCGATATTATTGTGGGTAAAAATCCATATGTGCCGAACAAAAATAATGCATATATATTCAGTATTGATGATCCTCAGTCTATAGCCGAAAAAGTATGCGAAATAGCAACAATAAAAATCCGTGAAAGGTTTGGCATTGGCTTTAAGGACGTGCAGGTGTTGTCGCCCATGAAGAGAGGGCATGCAGGCGTTGATAATCTTAATTTAATGCTGCAAGCAAAAGTACAGAATAGCAATGGACCATTACTGAAAGGGTTTATGTTGAACGATAAGGTTATGCAAATTAAAAACAATTACGAAAAAGATGTTTTTAACGGCGATATTGGATATGTAAACGATATTAATTATGATGAAAATTGCCTTACGGTTGATTTTGAGGGGCATTATGTGGATTATAATATAAATGAATTAGATGAAATAAAGCTTGCATATTGCTGCACAGTTCATAAGTATCAAGGAAGCGAATCACGCTGTGTTGTTATTGCACTGCACAGCCAGCACTATCCAATGCTAAAGAGAAATCTTATATATACAGCAGTTACCCGGGCTAAAGAAATGCTTGTTATTGTAGGGCAAAAGAAAGCAATTGCCATAGCGGTAAAAAACGCCAGTGAAAACACAAGATATACAGGGATATGCAGGTTGTTAAGCGGATAGTCGTCGGAATCCACGCGTATTTATTAATCTTTCAAAAGGTGTCTGTAAACGCTTAATAAGAACCGGCAATAAATACATCCTTATCTTACTGCGTCTTTCAATG
>DBNT01000152.1:0-22349 GCA_002299835.1 Nitrospiraceae bacterium UBA665
CCGATTAAGAACTTCGGGAATGACAATTTTAGACTTTTGCAAGAGCCTCATAAGATAGTTTTAATAGAGCAGTAGTTAAATTAAGGAAAATAATTTATTCCTTATTAAAGACTGCTGCTCTGTTGCTCTAAATTGGCTTTGAAGCCATACTGTAGTTAAAAGGGGGCTAATGAAGGTAGAACATATTGACGAGAAGAAGAAAAAAGACATGCCCCTTTACTCTATCGGTGTTGTAGCCGAACTGTTAGGCGTTACCGACCAAACTCTCAGGCTTTATGAAAGGCATGAACTTATAAAGCCGGTGCGTCGCAATAAAAATAGATATTATTCCGAAAACGACATAAAATGGCTCGCATGTATAAGAACCCTTATACATATCAAAAAAATAAGCATAGAAGGTATAAAAAAGCTGCTTCAATATGCGCCATGCTGGGAGCTTACAGAGTGTTCAGAGGAAAGAAGGAACAAGTGTACTGCATATATAGACAATACAAAGCCATGCTGGGAGCTTAACAAAATGATATGCAATCGAGAGAATGGCAAACTGTGCGAAGACTGTGTAGTCTATATGGCTAATAAGATGAAGAAGAATTAATCATAGTTTATATCTATTATCTGTCTTTCTATTCTGCCGGGTGTTTCAGCATATTTTACAGGCTGGCTGCCATCCTTGAAAAATTCATAAACCGCTGCCGAATGGTCTGCTGATAAAAGGCCGGTGATAGGGTCTATAAGAAACATTACTATTCCTTCAGGCGCAATAAAGTCTAATGCGGGATCATCAGCAAGGGTGTTTTTCATAAAATTAGCCCATATAGGCGCCGCTGCCCTTCCGCCAACCTCTCCGGGGCCCAAAGGTCTCCTCATATCGTCAAAGCCTACCCATACACCTGAAACAAGCTGGGGTGTGTAGCCTACAAACCATGCATCCCTGTAATCATTGCTTGTGCCTGTCTTGCCTGCTGCAGGCCTGCCTATATTTGCTCTCCTGCCAGTGCCATAGTTTATGGCATCTTTCATTATAGATGTTATCAAAAATGATGTCTGCGGACTTATTGCTTCAATGCCCTCTGGCTCGCTGCTCTTTAGAATTCTGTCTGCAGAATCTTTTATATATCTTATTGATATGGGATTCATTTTAACGCCACTATTTGCAAATGTTGCATAGGTCATTGTCAACTCAAGGGGTGTGACGCTAAAAGACCCAAGCGCTATTGAAAGCTCTCTCGGCATGTCCGAACTTATTCCGACATTTCTGGCTATTGATGTTGCCTGATCAATTCCGATTTTATCTAATAATTTTACTGTAACGACATTTCTTGAATAGGCAAGAGCATCTCTCAGCCTTGTGGGGCCAAAAAATTTACCATCATAGTTTTCCGGGCTCCACTGTCCGCCGGCTCCCCAGCGGTATGAAACTGGCTCGTCATTAACTATGCTGGCAGCAGTGAAACCATGCTCAATCGCCGCTGCATAAATCACTGGTTTAATTGCTGAGCCGGCCTGTCTTTTTGCATAGATTGCCCTATTGAATTCACTTTTAGTAAAACTATAACCGCCGACCAGAGCTTTTATATGTCCCGTAACAGGGTCAACCGCTACTATAGCGCCCTCTACTTCTGGTTGCTGTTCTAAACTAAAGAGCACATTTTGTCCGGATATGGAGCTAAATCTTACCCATACAACATCGCCTCTTTTCAATATATCAGTAAGTTTCAGATTTTGTATTCTCCGTGTCCTTCCTGATGCAGAATTAATAGTATTACTTGCCCATAGGGCATTTGAAAGCAAAAGCCTGCCCGTAATGCCCCGTGCTCTTATTACAGCCTCCCGCGCGTTTACAGATACCACCACACCTGGCGATATATCTCCAATTGATGCTGAAAACGATGCCCTGCCACTACTGTTTTCAACATTTACATCTTCTACATGGTCTATCGGACCTCTCCATCCCATTCTCTTGTCAATCTCGCGGAGCCCTTCTTGCAGCGATGCATGAGCATTCATCTGTGCTTTTCTATTCATAGTTGTATATACCCTTAATCCGCCTTTATATACCATCTCAGCACCATAATTTTCCTCTAACTGCTGCCTGATATATTCAAGAAAATAGCTATAAACACCCCTTCTTTCTCTAAGTGAAGAAAATTGTATTGGCTGCTTTCTTGCTTTTTGTCTTTCAGAAGGTTTTAAATACCCTTCTTCTTCCATTCTTAAAAGCACAACTTCTTGTCTCTGCTTTGCCCTTACGAGATTATTGTATGGCGAAAATGCATTTGGCGCTCTTATGAGTCCTGCCAGCATAGCTGCCTCCGGCAGACTTATTTGCGTAACTGACTTGCCAAAATACAGTCTTGATGCCATTTCAACACCGTGTGCGCCGTGCCCTAAATATATTCTGTTTAGATATAGCTCCAGTATTTCTTCTTTTGAGAGTTCTCTTTCAATCTTTATGGCAAGCTGTGCTTCCCTTAATTTTCTGCCCAGAGTTCTATCTGGTGTTAAAAATGTTATTTTCGCAAACTGCTGTGTGATTGTGCTGCCGCCTTCTTTAATCCTTCCATGCCTAATGTTACTGATAAGTGCCCTTCCTATGCCTATAAAATCTATGCCATCATGCTGCCAGAATCTTGAATCTTCAGTAGCAATAACAGCATTTATTAGATGCTTCGGAATATTTTTAAGCGAGATATGAATGCCTTTTTCTACCTTGAATTCGCCTATCAGGGTGTCGTCATCAGCATAAACCCTTGTTCCGTCCGTAGGACGGAATTCCTTGAGTTCAGCAATAGAGGGCACGCCTTTTGCTAAAGAGATATACCCCCCTGCAAGAAAGCCCGCAATAAGAATAGAGAGGAAAAGGACAACCTTAAAATTAAAACGCATTTTCATTTCAATATTATAAAACAATTGGCAGTCAATAGTCGAGTCAAACTCATCTTACCGTCTTCGTCTTGCTTTATATTTCGGTTGACCTGAATTCACCACTTTCATTAGGAATCCTGTCTGCCGTGTCTCGCATAGGCAGATTTGTCCGGCAGGATAAGGCAATTGTCTTATTCTAAAATGAATTGTAGAATTAAGGGGTATTAGTATAGAATTATTACTAACTAACAGCAGATGGAAGAGGTGGCATTTAAATGGGGACAAAGCAAGATGTAATTACCGAACCACTGCTATTATGGCAAAGAAAATCCCACAGAAAGATGGTAATAAAAGAAAAAATAAGCTAATCTGCCTTAAATGTCACAAAATTAAGATAAACTATCTGATATAAGCCTCTGTTACATATCTCCTCATCATCCTGTGGGAATTGAAGTAGTATGCGTTTTTTCCTATTGCGTTTTGCATAATTCTGAGCCATGTGTGTTTATCATTGTAGAATGTGGGGATTATAATAGCCTCCAGTTTGTAATAAAGGTCATCTGCATCCCTTGCAGGATCCGCGGGCACATCAGGTGAAGGACCAATCGCCCATCCTGTGTATCCTTCTATCCATCCTTCTATCCACCATCCGTCAAGGACACTAAAATTAGGCACTCCATTATGCGTTGCTTTCATGCCGCTTGTGCCTGATGCCTCAAGAGGTCTTAAGGGCGTATTAAGCCACACATCAACACCGGATACAAGCTTCAATGCCAGTTCCATATTGTAATTTTTGAGGAAGGCAATTTTTATCTTGTCTTTAAGCCTGTCTTTTATTTCAAATATTCGTTGTATTAACTGTTTGCCTGCTTCATCTTTAGGGTGAGCCTTTCCAGCATATATAATCTGAAGCCTCCCTTCCCCTATGCGGGCAAGCCTTTCAGGATCTGAAAGAAGCATATCTGCCCGTTTATATGCTGTTGCACGTCTTGCAAACCCGATGGTTAGGGTATCATAATTCATGCCTGCCTGCGTTTCACGATTTACATGATCTATTAAATTCCTTTTTGCCTCCATATGCGCATTCCACAATTCATCATCCGGAATGCGGCCTACTCTGACGAATATTTCCGGCTCGTTTGCCCAGCCGGGAAGGTATTTGTCAAACAGTCTTTTAAACGGTTCACTTGTCCATGTAAAAGAATGCACACCGTTAGTTATGGAGTGAATCGTATAACCAGGAAACATGCCTTTTGATACCTCTCCGTGCTTTTTTGCCACTCCGTTTATATACCTGCTTAAGTTTAAGCCTAAAAGAGTCATGTTAAGATGTTCGTGTCCTGCTAGATTTTTTATGATATTTAGAGGAATAATTTTGCACATTATTTTTTGCACAAGGTCATACGGAAACTTGTCGTGTCCTGCAGCCACAGGGGTGTGAGTTGTAAAGACACAGAGGTTTTTTACTTTCTCTTCATCCCAGATAAGCCTTTCATCCCATACCTCTTCTATGTCCTTCTTGTGCCTTTTCAGAAGTTCAAGCGTAAGAAGGGCGGAGTGGCCTTCATTCATATGGTATTTTTTTATTTCAAAGCCTAATTCATCGAGCATTCTTGCGCCGCCGATACCTAAGACTATTTCCTGCTTAAGCCTGTAAGCTGTGTCTCCGCCATAAAGATGGTGTGTGATTTCTCTGTCCT
Source organism: Nitrospiraceae bacterium UBA665 (assembly GCA_002299835.1). GTDB lineage: Bacteria > Nitrospirota > Thermodesulfovibrionia > Thermodesulfovibrionales > Dissulfurispiraceae > UBA665. The sequence continues at coordinate 4,566 of DBNT01000152.1, forward strand.
GAGACGCATTTTCAGGAAGGTCAGTATCGAGAAAAATTATAGGCAACTTACCGCCTGTAGCGCTTATCACTATGTAAAGCCATGCTCTGATAATAACTTCTCTTTCTTCTATAAATACACTGACACGTTCAGCAAGAGGGGTCATGAATCTGTCAGGGGCCCATTCATCTGGAAATTCGGATTGCCTTCCATAAATATCGAGTTCCTGTCTGAAATAACCTTTTTTTGTAAGGAGTGTTACCGCTACCATCGGAAGGTTAATGTCTGCGGCCGACTTTATTGTATCTCCTGCAAGCACACCTAATCCGCCGCTGTATGTAGGCATATCGCTTCTAACTCCGATTTCCATGGAGAAATATGCTATTTTAGGTTCTTTAGTAAATTCAGCTATGGATGCTGTCATATGTATACCTCCTTTGCCCTTTTCAGTAGTTCATTCAGTGCATCTCTGCCTTCTTTGCCGATATCGAAGGAATAGTCATTAACATACAATGATATATGTTTTAAGATTACATCTTCAGAGAGTTCCTGTGAGTATTTTTTAATGAATGGCAATGCTTCCTCTTTGTTTGAGCGGGAATATTTTATGCTTTCTTTTATTATATGTTCAACTTTATTTATTATATCGTCTCCGAGAGATTTTCTAACTATTATTCCTCCAAGAGGTATTGGCAGGCAGGTCTCATTTTCCCACCATTGCCCCAGATCAACAACCTGCATAAGACCGTATTCCTGATATGTAAACCTGCTCTCATGGATTATCAGTCCTGCATCAACCTTACCATCTCTAACAGCTTCCATAATTTTGTGAAAAGGCATGGCAATAAAAGACGGTAATGGGTGATGGGTGATGGGTGATGAGGACGATGCAAGGTAGAGTTTTAATAAAAGAAATGCAGTTGTAAGTTCGCCGGGAATAGCTATTTTTTTTAGCTTCTGCTCTTCTGCTCTTCTGCTCTTCTGGACTAAGAGTGGTCCACATCCCTGTCCGAATGCCCCGCCTGATCTCAAAAACCGGTAATCATTTTGAAGAAAATAAAATGCGTGGCACGATATTTTTGTAATATCAACCATTTTTTTTACTGCAAGATGATTTAGTGTTTCCACATCTTCTATGAGGAAATTGAAGTCAAGACCTTTAGTGTCTATTTTTTTATTTGCAATGGCATAAAAAATAAATGTGTCGTTTGGACAGGGGGAAAAGCCAAAGGTTATCATATATTTGCAATTTTAGCATTAAATATTTATTATTTACCAGTATGAAACTTCATGCAAATATTCTGGGTCTTATTGGAAATACGCCTTTGGTCAGGATAAACCGCATGGTTTCTGATAAGAGCGCTGAAATATGGGCAAAGCTCGAGGGATTTAATCCTGGCGGGTCTGTTAAGGACAGGATAGCTCTTTCCATGATAGAGACAGCAGAAAGAGAAGGCAAACTTAAACCCAGAGGAACGATTATTGAGCCCACAAGCGGCAACACAGGTATCGGACTTGCAATGGTTGCTGCTACTAAAGGATACAGGCTTATTCTAACTATGTCAGAGACAATGTCGCTTGAAAGAAGACAACTGCTGCAGGCCTTCGGTGCGGAATTGATATTGACGCCAGGCGATAGGGGTATGATGGGGGCTATTGAAGAGGCTGAAAATATTGCCCTGAAGAATCCTGATTTTTTCATGCCCCAGCAATTTGAAAACATGGCCAATCCCGATATTCACAGGAGGACAACTGCGGTTGAAATAATTAATGACCTCGGCTGTGTTCCTGATGCCTTTGTTGCAGGGGTTGGGACAGGAGGCACAATTACAGGCACCGGAGAGGTTTTAAGAGGAAAAAAGCCCGATATATGGATAACCGCTGTGGAGCCTGCCGGCTCTCCTATTTTATCAGGCGGTGAACCGGGAAAACATAAAATTGCCGGGATTGGCGCCGGTTTTTTCCCGGGTGTTTTTAACACAAAGATATACAATGAGGTGATCCCTGTAGCCGATGACGTTGCTGCAGAAACATCCAGACAACTGGCTTTAATGGAAGGAATACTATCGGGCATCTCCTCAGGCGCTGCAATGTGGGCTGCCATGAAGGTAGCAGAGAGGCTCGGAAAAAACAAGAAACTGGTTGTTGTATTTCCAGACAGAGGAGGCAGGTACTTGAGTACAGGGTTGTTTTTAACAGAAGGGATATGAAACAATTATGTCTCAAAGAGACACAAAGGAGAATGAAAATTCCAATGCCGTCATTGCCCGAAGAGGCAAATTTTTAAAGTTCAACCAGCCTTTTACCATTAAGGATAATTAGAGATAAAAAAGAACAGTAGATAAGGGTGCTTTCAAGACAAAAATATTCATGATTTTCTAACTATATTTGCTATTCTGCTATGCTCTGCAAGTAGTTCATTAAGAACTTCACGCATCAAAGCACATGCGATTACCACTTTAGGGTTAGTAATGCTGTAATACATATTTACGCCATCTCTCCTGCTTTTAAGTATGCCCTTAAGTCTCATAACGGTAAGATGCTGGGATACATTGGCCTTTGGTATTTCTAAAATACCAACAAGCTCTGTTACCGTCTTTTCTCCGTCTTTAAGGGCATTAATTATCTCTATCCTCTTAGGAGAAGAAAGTGTTTTACATATTTCTGCTTGCAATTCATATACTGACTTCTCTTTTCTTTCCATACAAAGATTGTATAATTTTAAGAGGAAAAGGTCAACATTTTTGTGCAAAATGCACTTACAAGGGTTTGTGAGTTGCTGAACAGGCTAAGGAGCTTATGGAGGAATATTTTTAAAAACTTCATCAAAAAATTCAGGCTCAATAGAGAAATCGATTTCAAGGCATAGGGCATTGTCAATTTGAATTTTGAATTTTGAATTTTGAATTTCTTTTATTTTCACCATATCCTTTTCTGTTGTAAGCAGAAAGTCACTACCAAACTCTCTCGCCTGCCTTGCAAGATAAGTCACATCTTTCTGGCTGTAGCGGCAATGATCTCTGTATCTCTTAAACCCGACCAAATCTCCCGAGATAGACAAAACCGTCTGCCTGAATGAGTCTGGATTTGCTATGCCGCAGAAGGCATAAACCTTTTTATCCTTCAATATTTCAATTGGATATTCATTGTCATCCATATCTCTGACCTTATGTATCCTGTATTCAGAAAAATAAACAGGCGCTTCAGGGTTAATACCTTTAAGCTTGTCTGACAATACCCCCCTTATTCCCCCCTTGTCAAGGGGGGACTGGAGAGGGGTTTTTGTCACTACAAATATATCCGCTCTTTTTAATTCATTTAACGGCTCTCTCAGTGGGCCCATTGGAAGCATTTTCCCGTTCCCGAAGGGATTCAAACCGTCTATTAAAACAATGTCAATATCCCTGTGTAATTTCCAGTGCTGAAAACCGTCATCAAGGATAAAGAGAAATGGAGTGTTGGAGCGATGAAGTGATGAAAGTGCAAAAACCCCTCCCTTATATCTATCAAAACATTTTACAATAGGCACATCCTTCAGCCTTTTTACCATTAATACCGGCTCATCGCCAAAAAAAAGTGACGAGTGACGAGTGACGAGTGACGAGTCTTTAAAGGCAGTAACAAGTGACGAGTTATAAGTAACAAGTTTATTCAAAGAACTATTATTTTTATAATTATACTCGTTACTCGTTGCTTGTAACTTGTTACTGCCTTTATACTCGTTACTTGTTACTGCCTTTACAAAGCACGGCCCTTTTGCCTTTCCTCTATATCCCCTTGTCAATACTACCGGGCTAAAGCCCCTCTTCTTTGCCTCTTCTGCGATAGCAATAGTTGCTGGTGTCTTGCCTGTGCCGCCGACTGTAATATTGCCTATGCTGATGACCTTATGAGGAAGACGCTTTTGATGTTTTAGCTTATAACGCTTGTCGAGAGAATAGCCAATGTAATAAAGGATTTCAGGAAGCGTCATAAGCCTTTACTTTTTAAATGACTGATAATGTCAATGATGTTTTTATTATGTGATTCAATAATATTCATTATATCTTCTGGCGTCCTATTATCTTCATTGGTTTTTCTATTTGGGTTTACTGCCTTTATATCATAATTCTTTGCCTCTATCTCTTCTATCGGCACACGCCATGACCTCTCGCTTTCAGTCCTTTCTGGAAGCATCTTAAAGAATTCGTCAAAATGTCCCATGATAAGCGGCTGCTTTTTTGTTACATTATTTTTCTCTCCCATTCTTAAAAGCAAGCCTTCATAAACTTGAGACAGCGTAAACATATGCGTTTTATCCACATGCTCAAAAGAAAGTTCATGGATTTTATCAAGGATGTCTATTAAATTCCGTTCAGTATCAATGCCTGTCTTTTCTATTACATGTAAGCTCAGGCACATATTGCAAAGCCCCAGCCCTCCCCGACCTCCTCATAATATCACAGATGGACTTGATGTAGGAGTTCAGGGATTGAGGAGATATAAGTTTACGGTTGTTGCTTTTTGGCATTTAAGTTTTCTTCAGGGAAAAGAATTCTAATAAGTTTTTTAGCATTTTTTAAGTCATTTTCAACATCTTCGCAGGTAAGCTCTGTTATAGCAGAAGGTAGAGGATACCTATCAATAAAATAATAGCCTGATACCTTTTCACATAATTCCCGAAATGCTTCAAGTGATTGGTTATATGTGATAGCATCAGTAAGCAAATCATGAAGCGCGTGAATCTTTTTTAATTTCCAACCGTGTTTTAAAAGAAATGCCTTTAAATACTTTTCAAGCGACTGCTGAAGATAAAAACCTGCTGATTCTGCATCATGGTCTTCGAGATTTCTCTTTACACGGTGCAAGTCCTTTCTTGCTATTTTTAACCAATCTTCGATATAAAGAGATTCTTCCATCTATAGCTCAACCCCTGTTGCTAATATGTCTGTAATAAATTGATCACCCCTTTTAAGTCTTTCTTCAACTTCAGTAGGCTGTAAAACAAGAGGGGAAAGTGCAAGCCCTCTGTAAAGGTCACGAACAATTCGTAATACCGTTGCCATCCTCTCAAAGAATCTTTCCTTCGCAGGGGCAATGATAAAAAGGTCAATATCACTATCTTCAGTCTCTTCCCCTCGTGCATACGAGCCAAAAAGAATGACCTTTTCTGCGTGATATTCTTCTTTCAACCTTTCACTTATCTTTTTTAGTCTTTCATAAATTTCCTTGTTCATCTCATTACCCCTTCCCAATTATAACATTACAAATGCCCTTGATGTAAAAGTTCAGGGATTGAGGAGATATAAGTTTGCAGGAGTTATTATTTTTCACAACTCCCCCCTAAACGGCTTTCTCAAAATCGCCTGAGGTAAGGCGGCGAGGGCTTCTAACTGTTTTTCAATGCCTAAACGAAGTTTTTCCACCTCCGCCATTTTTTGATGGATATTTCCCATTTTCAAAATATTTTTGCTCTTGTGGAGCCGATGAACCGCTTGAAACTTTACACACCTCCCCCAGCCTTACCCACCGCCAACCCTCTTTTAAAGGTTCAAGAGTTGAAGGGCTCAAGGGTTCAAGAGTTGAATCTTGAATCTTATTTTTCATTTTGCTTGTTCCTGATTTCCTGTAAAATCTCATTTACTTCTTCTGCCATGCTTTTCACTGGCGGTCTCTTGAACTTTGAACCTTTAAACTCTTAAGCTCTTTTTTGCTCATACCGCAAACAACCTCTTTTTTGTCTCGTTGATAATATCCTTTGGTTCGCCTAAAATCTTTAAAGCCTTAAGCCCTCCTGCCTTAATAACATCAGGCGCATTGAATACATAGGGGTTTTCAAGAATTTATTTGTAGGCAGGTGAATCCTTGAGCCTCTCCCCATCATCTGCTGAAATGAAATAGGAGAGCGGTTAATGGCATATCCATTTAACTATAACACTTTGATAAGTCTTTTTTATTCAACGGATTTAGGTCATAAATATCTCTCAATCTCCTCTATTGCCCTGTCTGTTGCGCCTGAATTTTTATCGTAAAGCTCTTTTGCGATTTTTCCCATAGATGACATCTTTTCTGGAGAAGCAAGGAGATCCTTTAATGATTCATAAAGATTATCAGCATTCACTTTCAATGCCCCTCCGCTTTTATAAAATTCGTTAATAAACGGAAAATTTTCCATATGAGGCCCGCAGATAATTGTTTTTCCCCAATATGCTGGTTCAAGGGGGTTTTGACCGCCGTGTTCTATAAAAGACCCGCCCATTATCGCTATATCACAAACGCTGTAAACCGATGCAAGCTCTCCAATAACATCAAGGAGGATAATATGCGTTATAGCGTTGTGCGTTGTGCGCTCGTCGTCTGACGCTTGACGCTCCACGCTTGACGCTAATTCCGACCTCTTTACATATTCCAGCCCTTTTTTCTTAATCAGTTCTTCAACCTCTTTAAACCTTTCAGGATGTCTTGGCGCAATTATAAGAGTGGTTTCCGGAAAATCGTTTTTTATTTTCATGTATGCGTTAAGGATAATATCTTCTTCTGTCCTGTGAGTGCTTCCAGCAATTATTGTTACCTGTCTGTTCGAGGACAGTCCCGATTCTACCCCCCCAATTCCCCCCCTTGATAAGGGGGGGAGCAAGGGGGGGTGCGTCCATAAATCTGGGACAGTCCCCTTGACTATGTTTGTCCATTCAGGGATGTGAGATAAGGGTTTAGTATCGAATTTAAAATTACCTATAACTTTAACCTTATCAATTTGTGCGCCCATTGCCTTGATCCTTTCTGCATATAATTCATTCTGCATGCAGAAGATTCTCACATTTTTTAGGGCATCTTTTATAAAAAATCGTAATTTCTTATATCCGCCAAATGATTTTTCCGATATCCTTCCATTCATCAATAACACTGGAACGCCTTTCTTGCTTAAAATTCTGATAATATTTGGCCACAATTCTGTTTCCATGATGATAAAAAGAGATGGCTTGATATGCCTCAAAGCGTTTTTTATCGAAAAAGGGAGGTCGAAAGGAACATAAATAATTCTTGCAATATCGCCGATTTTTTCCATTGCAACTTTCTGTCCTGTATCGGTAACCGTTGAAACAACAATCTCTATAAAATGATGCCTTTCCTTTATTTTTTTGATTAAAGGGACAGTGGCTATCACTTCACCTACTGAAACAGCGTGTATCCATAAAATCCCCCCCAACCCCCTTTTACTAAAAAAACCAAATCTCTCCCTGAGCCATTTTTTACGCAATTCCTTTGGACGCTTTATATATTGTAATGGCAGCAAAAAAATCAGCGCTACAGTGTAGATTATGCTGTATAAAAGATACATCGGATTTAAATTCATAGCTCACAGTTCATAGCTCATGGCTCATGGATGCTAATAAAAACTATGGGCTATCAACTATGAGCTAATTATAAGCCATCTCTTCCACCATTTCCGCTACACGCAGAGAGGCATTTTTATCCAGAAAAAACTCCCTTACCTTTTTAAACTGAGACAACATGTTATTTCTGTACTCCATATCATTTATAATTCTACAGATTTCGTTCATTATATTTTCTTTACATACATCTTTCTGTAAAAGCTCTTTGACCCGAATGCCGGCATCGTTTTTAAAGGAATTATCAAGAATAACATTCACAAGCGCTATATGCTTAACCTTTACGATTAACTTTCCTATGCAATAAGTCAGGGGAGACAACCTGTAAACAACTGTCATTGGAATACCCAGCAGGGCAGCTTGAAGTGTTGATGTTCCAGAGGCAATTACTGCTAAGTCTGATGCAAGCAAGGTCTTTACGGATTGACCTTTTAAGACAAGAAGCTGATATTTCTTATCTTCCCAACCCCTTATCTTTTTAACTTCTTCTTCTGGTAAATTCGGTGCAATAGGCATCACAAACTGGTAGTCAGGGTATTTTCCCTTCATTTCCATGATAACATCGTGCATCACGGGGAGGAGTTTTTTAATCTCATGAGTTCTGCTGCCCGGCATGAGCGTCATCACAGGCCTGTCAGCAATCAGTCCAAGTTCCTCCCTAACTTTCAATTTGAATTCTAAAGATATTTCTATGTCAGAATTCTTTCCCTCCAACTCTTGTCTTCTGTCTTCTGTCTTCTGACCTCTGACTTCTGAAATTACCTCTCTGATTTCATCTACAGCAGGATGCCCGACAAATTCAGAGGATATGCCTGCCTGTCTGTATATCTCTTCTTCAAACGGCAGGATTACTGCCATCATGTCAACAAGCCTGCCGATAACCTTAATCCTGCCTTTGCGCCATGCCCATATCTGGGGGCTTACATAGTAGAGGATTTTTATCCCTAACTTTTTAGCCTCTTTTGCAACCCTTATGTTGAAGTCAGGGTAATCTATCAATACAAGCACCTGCGGCTTAAATGACATTAGAACGGAGATAACACTTTTGAAGGTATTTCTGATTTCATTGTATTTTTTTATTGCCTCGGTAGCGCCGAATGCGCTGGATATTTTGGAAATTAATCTTACGCCAGCAGATTCCATCTTTTCTCCGCCAACTCCTGTAATCTCTATTGAAGGATTACGCATTTTAAGAGTTTTTGCAAGCAGAGAGCCATAGAGTTCGCCGGAACTCTCACCGGATATTATCATCACCCTTTTAAGCATTAACTTTCATAGTAGCGATTATTACTCTTAAACGCAGGCCGGGTATGGCGAAAAGCCTTTAGACCCGGCATTATAAAAACACACTCTTGTATTCGTCATCACCGTCGGTGGTAACTTGTTGGGCTATACATTTTAAATCATTCATATACATTATAACAAACGCTTTCTAAAGGCTTTGAGCCATGCCCGTCCTGCATAAAATCGCTCAATTTAGCTCTTTATGGCTTTTGCTGTTAATTCTATATCTTCATCATCAAGTTCAGGATAAATCGGCAGCGAAAGCACTTCTTTGGCCATCTGCTCTGCAACCGGAAAATCACCTTCTTTGTGACCAATAAACTTTAATGCCTCCTGAAGATGAAGAGGAATTGGATAATAGACTACAGAAGGTATGCCATGCCCTTTCAGTTTTTGCTGAATAGCATCTCTTTTAGGGCTTCTACCATTAACTCTAATAGTGTACTGGTGATATACATGATAGCAGCCGCCTTTCTCTACAGGACATACAACAGCATCAGAAAGCAGGCTGGAGTAAAGCGATGCCTTTTCACGCCGTTTTTTATTATATTCATCAATTCTCTTAAACTTCACAAGAAGGATAGCGGCCTGAATCTCATCAAGCCTGCTATTGTATCCAATGTATTCGTGTCTGTATCCGCCTTTAGAGCCATGATTTCTTAATTTTCTTATATAATCGGCTGCTTCGGAATCATTTAGAATAATCATTCCTCCGTCTCCATATGCGCCCAGATTTTTGCTCGGATAGAAACTGAAACATCCTGCATCTCCAAGTCTGCCTGTTTTTTTTCCGTTTATTGATGCCCCAAATGACTGTGCGCAATCCTCTATAATCTTTAAATTATATTTTTTTGCGATGTCCATGATGGCATTCATATCAGATGGATGTCCGAATATATGCACCGGCAGTATTGCCTTTGTCTTTTCTGTTATCTTTTTTTCAATAAGAGATGTATTGATATTGTATGTATCGGGTTCTATATCAACAAATACAGGTCTTGCACCAACATATAAAATAGCCTCTGCTGTGGCGAAAAATGTAAACGGCGTTGTTATTACCTCATCTCCCTCTCCTATACCGAGCGCTTTTAAAGAAAAATGAAGGGCGTCTGTGCCTGACGCTACGGCTATAGCCTCCTTTGTGCCGTGATAATTTTTGATGTTTTCTTCTAAATTCAGGCCATTTTTGCCAAGCACATATTGTGAACTCTCCAGCACATCATTCAGCATAAAAAGAATTTCGTCCTTGATTTTTAGATACTGTTTTTTTAGATCAATCATCGGTTTCATAACAATTACCACCCCTGTCTTATTTTTTTTCCAACCTCTAAAGCAATTTTTAATGCATCCCGTCCTTTTATTGCACAGACCAAAGGTCTGCTGCGTTTATCAATGCACAAAAGGAAGTCCTTTAATTCCTCTTTCAATGGCTCTTTCCTGACGGGCTTGATTGATTCTTTTTCTATTTTACCGCCATCTCTGAAAAACTTGGTTATCTCCATATCTTGATAATCAACAACAATATAAGAGTCCTTTTGAAACAGTGTGAGCTTTCGCGATTTTTCTGGGGCTATTCTGCTTGCTGTAAATATTGCGCTTGCAGCATTTTCAAATTCAATCCATGCCTTGGCAAAATCTATATTATCCGTTAGTATCTTTGCTCCAAATGCCTTTATGCTCTGCACACGGCTTTCATTTAATATGGAAAGCACAATATCAATATCATGTATCATCAGGTCAAGGGTTATATCTACATCGGCGCCCCTGCCCGAAAATTGAGACACCCGTTCAGCCTCAATAAATAGAGGGTTTTCGATTATACCATCCTTAATCATGCTGTGCAGGGTGGAAATAACAGGATTAAATCGCTCCAGATGTCCTACCTGCACAATAACACCGTCTTCTTCTGCTGCCTTTATCAAGCCATTTGCCTCTTCAATTGTGGCTGTAATTGGTTTTTCAATCAGGATGTCTTTTCCTGCCATTATACATGCCATGGCTATTTCATAGTGTGAAGTAGTAGGTGTAACAATACTGAAGGCATCTGCCTTATCAAGGGCATCTCTGTAATCAGCAAATGCGTCACACCTGTATTTTTTCGCAATCTCTTTTGCACGATTTTCGTCTGAATCGACTATAACCGAAAGCCTAAAAGCACCGGGGCCTCCAGAAAATCGCAGACTTTCTGGGGCGCGATTAGATTCTTCAGCAAGTTCTGAAAAGATGCGGGCATGGTGCTGCCCCAGATAACCGACACCTATTACACCGACATTTAACATATTTAAGTTTTTATCTTCTCTAAAACCTTGCTTTTTGCTGCCTTAAATCCGCTTTTTCTCAAAATATTCAAAATCTCCCTTGAAGCAATCTCTTTTAAAAGACCTTCCCTTTTTTTTCGCGCCCCAGAAAGTCTCAGACTTTGGGATCCTGTGTTGTCAGAAATGCCTTTTATTGCCTTCTTTCGCAACTGTTTTAAAAAACTAAGGAAGTGACCAAAGTCTTTATTATAAATGAGTTCTAATTCTTTTCTTATTGCCTTTGCCATTGCAGGAGACGCACCGGCTGTAGAGATTGCAATAGTAAGCAGCCCCCTGTTTATAACGGAGGGGACGATGAAATTTGCCATCTCAGGTTTGTCAACAACATTTATAAGACAGGGAGCAGTTTCGGAGACCAGTTTATTTGTCTTTTCGTCAGATGTAGAGGCGATGGTCAGAAATGCTCCGTTTAGGTCTCCTTTTCTATAGCGTCTTTTTATATGTGTTATATTGCCTTTTTTTTTCTGATTTTCAAGCGCATCTGTAAGGTCAGGGCTTATTACCTTTACCTTAGCTCCTGAACGTAGAAGGGCTAAAGCCTTTCTTTCAGCAACCTTGCCTCCTCCTACAACTACACATTGTTTGCCTTGTAAATTTATAAAGGCCGGATAGTATGAATACTGAATCGGGGAATCGGGGAATTTGGGAATCGGAGAATTAAAACTCAAATTTCTTTTTCTCTGTTTCTCCGCTTCACCGTTTCTCCCATTCACCGCATCTCCCTTCTTGCCTCTAAAGCGAATTTGCTTGCAGGGTATCTTTCTATTAATTTATTAAATGCCTCTCTGGCTTTATCTTCCATATTAAGAGCCTTATATGACCTTCCAAGCAGCAAAAGGGTTTCGTCTGCTTTTAAGTAATCGGGGTAATTCAGAAGCAGTCCTTCAAACCGGTTTATTGCAGCGTTATATGAACCTTTTTTATAATAAAACTGACCAACCATAAATTCACCGTCTGCGATTATGTTTCTGCATTTTTCAATCCTGAGTTCTACCGCTTCTCTAAAAGGATTTCTCGGATAAAGTTCTTTTAATCTGATAAACTCTTCAAGTGCCTTTCTTGCTATTCCAGCGCCTCTATCCGGAGACGCTATCTGGTTGAAATATGCCATAGCAATCTGATATTGCGCATAGGATGCATATTGATGGTGGGGATAAAAGGCGAGAAATCTTCTATATTCTTCTATCCCTATATCGGGGTCTCCTTCCTTTATGTAAGAATCCGCAATCTTGAGCTGGGCAAAGGGAGCATACCTCCTCGTTATATCCCTGTTTTTTACTTCAAGAAGAAGGCTTCTGGCTGTCTCATACTCTCTTCTGTCAATCAGATTGTCAGCCTGCTGTAGGAATCTTTCCGGATTGAATTCTTCTCTTACAAGGTCTTTTTTGCCTGCGCAGGCAGTTAAAAAAGGCAAAGACAACAGAGCAATAAAACAGAACAGAAAAGATAGAGAAAAGAAAACAGGCTTTTTTATTTGTCTGTGCTCTATGTTCTGTGTTTTATATCTTGTATTCATATGTCTATTAAAACCTTTAATGCCTTTTTTAGTCAACCCCGTTAGAAATTTGGATGGGGTTCAACCCCGCCCAAATATATTTTTATACCCCGCCATAAACCCCGTTAGAGATTTATCTCTAATCGGGGTAAATGACGGGGCTTGTTTTCTAACGGGGTCAAGTTTATTAATCCGCCCCTTGTTGACCTCAATCTCTTAGCAGCATCATTCAGTATCCTTTTTTGGTTTTATGAACTAACAATTATTTTACGGCATCTTATGCTATAATATAAACTAAATTTTATAACACATAGGAAGTGACTGTGAATATTCCCAAAGGTTTTCTATTTTCTGCTGTTGCTGCTGCTATTAAAAAAACTGGGAGGCTTGACCTTGCGCTTATCTTTTCTGAAAAAGAAGCTGTTGCTTCAGGCATGTTCACAAAAAACAATATTAAGGCAGCTCCTGTAAGGCTCAATATGAAACGGATTAAATCAGGCAAAGGACAGGCGATTATTGTCAACAGCGGCAATGCCAATGCATGCACTGGAAAAAATGGAATGAAGGATGCTATAGAAATGGCAGCGATGATTGCTGATGCATTGGGATTAAAACAAAACAAAGTCTATGCCTGCTCCACAGGAGTTATCGGCACACCAATGCCAATGGAAAAAATACGGTCTAAGACTGCAGAACTTACAGACAATCTCGGAAGGAAAACAATCAATGATGTAGCTACGGCTATTATGACAACAGATACATTTCCAAAGGTAATAAGCAAAATGATAGAAATTGACAGTAAGACGATTACTATTTCAGGTGTATGCAAAGGCGCAGGCATGATATGCCCTAATATGGCGACAATGCTCTGCTTTATCGTAACCGATGCTAATATAGATAAATCAGCCCTTGATAAGGCTTTAAAAAATGCTGTAGAAAAGTCATTTAACAGAATTACGGTTGACGGTGATATGTCAACAAATGATACTATTTTAATAATGGCAAATGGACTAGCCGACAATAGCTTAATAAAGCTAAATTCAAAGGAATTCAATAAATTTGCAGATGCGATTTCCGATATAACCTATGAACTGAGCAAGATGATTGTAAAAGACGGAGAGGGTGCAACAAAGCTTGTGGAAATAGAAGTGAAAAACGCAAAGAACAAAAAAGATGCTGAAAAGGGAGCCTTTACTATTGCAAATTCTCTGCTTGTGAAAACCACAATATACGGCAATGATGCAAATTGGGGTCGCATTATGGCAGCCCTCGGGCATTCCGAGATTTCTATAAAAGAAGAAAAAATTGATATAGCTTTAAACGACCTTAAAATAGTAAGTAAAGGCATAGGAACTGGCATGGATAAAGAAGCTAATGAGAGATTGAAAAGTAAAGAGATTAAAATAACAATTGATCTTCATAATGGCAGAAGCAATGCAAAAGTGCTTACATGTGATTTAACAGAAGATTATGTGAAAATTAATGCGGAGTATAGAACATAAAATTCGTGTTTCGTGTCCGTTAACCGTGTCCGTTGAATGATTTCCCTTCTGCGGATAACGGACCACGGACACGGTTAACGAGATTTAAGAGGTTATAATGTCATATTTTGAGTCTACATTACCGGAGCTTATAATTAAAGGCAAAAAAATAAAGGCGCCTATTATTCAAGGAGGGATGGGAGTCGGGGTATCCCTTTACCCTCTTGCAAGCGCTGTTGCTAAAGAAGGAGGTCTTGGCATTGTTTCAAGTGCCTGTCTTGATAGACTTGTTTCAAAGAAAATGGGTAAAAAGCACAACTCATATGAAGCAGCATATGAAGAGGTTTCCCTCGCAAAGGCAAAAGGTGGTTATGCCGGAATTAACATAATGTGCGCCCTTGTAAAAGATTACAATGATTCAGTTAAAGGTGCGATTGATGCTAAAGCTGATGCTATTATTTCCGGTGCTGGCTTGCCGCTCACTCTTCCTGCTATTGCACCGCCAAAAGATACGGCTCTTATTCCTATAGTGTCTTCTGCAAGGGCGCTTGAGATAATATGCAAAAAATGGGAAAAACTCGGCTACATGCCAGATGCCGTAGTTCTTGAAGGGCCTCTTGCCGGGGGACATCTTGGATTTAAAATTGACCAGATAGACATAGAATCCAATATACTTGAAAACCTTTTGCCTCCAGTTAAAGATACGGCAAAAAAGTACGGAGACTTTCCTGTTATTGTTGCAGGAGGCATTTATACATATGATGATATATTAAGATTTATAAAAATGGGGGCTGACGGTGTGCAGATGGGCACCAGATTTCTTGCTACAGAAGAAAGTAGCGCCTCAGATGAATATAAACAGGCTGTGATAACAGCAAAAGAAGAGGATATTATAGTTGCACATGACCCAGGCTCGCCGTGCGGACTGCCGTTTAGAGTGATAAAGCAATCTCCTATGTATGTATCTTCGCTTAAGCGCGCAAGGCCGCCAAAATGCAACAAAGGCTATGTGCTTCTTAAAGATAAAGAAGGCAAATTTACTATCTGCCCTGCAAGGGAAAGTAACGAACACCATTTCTGCATCTGCAATGGTCTTTTGAGTTCAGCAGGTTACAACAGCGACAAAGAAGAACAACTTTATACAGTTGGGACAAATGCATCAAGAATTGACAGGATAGTTTCCGTAAAGGCATTGATGGATGAATTAAAGGGCAAAATGCCATCTGCCGCTGCATAAAGAGCAGAAAGCCTATTTTGCAATGATTTTAATAAATTTTCTTTTCCCTGCTTTGATCAGATAATCTCCCTTTTTAAGGACCTTTTGAGGGTCAGTGATTTTTTGGTTGTCAACGCTTACTGCCCCTTGCTTAATGAGCCGCATTGCCTCTGTAGTGCTCATTGTAATTCCACAGAGTTTCATGATTTTTGAAAGCCACATTTCTTCATCTTCCCATTGAAGTGCAAAGACAGGTATTTTATCAGGAACTCCTTTTTCCTTAAAGATGCGGTCAAATTCTTCTTTTGCATGTATTGCAG
This sequence comes from Nitrospiraceae bacterium UBA665, assembly GCA_002299835.1. GTDB lineage: Bacteria > Nitrospirota > Thermodesulfovibrionia > Thermodesulfovibrionales > Dissulfurispiraceae > UBA665. The sequence continues at coordinate 20,029 of DBNT01000152.1, forward strand.
CTTCTTTGCCGCAATATCTCGTTACGATTTCTATCGCAAGGCTTTCCTTTGCCTTTTTGGGATGAGTAGTGCTTGATTTTAATCCTTCCTTAAGGGCATTAAATTCTTCGATACCGATATGACTTAATAATTCATAATATTTAATCATTAACTCATCGGTAATAGACATTAGCTTGCCATATATATCTTTTGGTGGCTCTGAGATGCCGATATAATTGCCAAGGCTTTTTGACATTTTTTTTACGCCATCAAGACCTTCAAGTAATGGCATTATAATTAAAGACTGCGGCTCCTGACCATATTCCTGCTGCAAATCCCTTCCCATCAGCAGATTAAACTTCTGGTCTGTGCCTCCAAGTTCTACATCTGCATTAAGCGCAACAGAATCGTAACCTTGAAGCAAAGGATACATAAATTCATGTATACCTATCGGGCTATGACTTGTAAATCTCTGCTTGAAGTCTTCCCGTTCAAGCATTCTTGCCACAGTTTGTTTTGCCTGAAGCCTTACGACATCCACAGCGGTCAGGCTCATAAGCCACTCGCTGTTAAATTTTATCTGTGTCTTTTGAGGGTCAAGTATTTTGAATACCTGCTCTTTATATGTCTCTGCGTTTTTCAATACATCTTCTTTTGTCAATGGTTTTCTTGTCTCTGATTTGCCTGCTGGGTCGCCAATCATGCCGGTAAAATCGCCTATGAGGAAAATAACATCATGCCCCAGTTCCTGAAACTGCCTCATTTTTTCTAAAAGCACTGTATGCCCTAAATGTATGTCAGGAGCTGTAGGGTCAAAGCCAGCCTTGATCTTTAAAGGTCGTTTTTCCTTAAAAGATTTCTCCAGTTTGCAGATAAGTTCCTTTTCTACAATTATCTCAACAGTGCCTCTTTTTATTGTCTCAAACTGTTTTTCTGGCGAAAGCATGGCTAATATAATAAAAGTCATTGAGTCATTGAGTCAATAAGAATTGAGCATGATCCGTAATCAAGTAAATAGGTAATTGAGCAAATGAAATAACTTAATTACTTAATCACTTATTAATCTGAGTGCATTTTACCATATCAAGCTTCTGAAATCTCATGCATCCATTGCACGATATGCAGTCTGCCTTTTCTTTGCCTTCTTTAAATTTATTTGGCAGGTCTGGCTCTCTGATGAGTGGTCGTGATATAGATATAAGATCTGCATCGCCCTTTTGGAGAACATCTTCTGCCACAGATTTTGAGCGAATTCCTCCCACAAGGATTACAGGTATGTTCAGTTCTTTTTTAAATAATCTGCAATTATCTCTAAAGTAAGCCTCCTGTTCCTCTTTAATGATATTCAGTTGTACTGTCTTTATTCCTGACTCATACATGCCGCCGCTTACTTCAATGGCGCATATTCCCAGTTCTTCAAGTCTTTTTGCAATTCTTATACTTTCTTTAGGCTTTAAGCCTCCCTCAATAAAATCATCAGCGTTCATCTTTATTAGTATGGGATAGTTGTCTGCCGCCTCTTTTTTTATGGCTTTATAAACTTCTTCAAGAAAATGGAATCTCCTTTCTTCGTCTCCTCCCCAGTAGTCGTCTCTCCTGTTTGTGTGCGGCGAAAGGAATTCACTTACAAGATAACCATGAGCGCCGTGTATCTGTATGCCGTCAAATCCCGCATACATTGCCCTTCTTGCAGCATCTCCAAATGCCTCTATGATCTCCCATATCTCCTCGTTTGTCACTTCTCTTGGAGTGATTTTAGTTGATGGGTCATAGACCTCTGATGGTGCGATGGGCTGTTGTCCTCCGAGTAGAGCAGGAAAGCACTGCCTGCCTCCGTGAACAAGCTGGATTATTACTTTTCCGTCGAGGTTGTGAATGGCTTTTGTAAGGCGCTTCAACTTGTCTATGTAATGATCTTTGTGTATGCATATCATCTGAGGCACAGACCTTCCGGAGACATGAACCAATGCATTTCCGGTTATTATAAGCCCAACACCGCCCTTTGCGAGTTCTCTGTAAAACTCAATAAGGGCATCTGTAGCAAAACCATCTACATCAGCTCTTTTTTCATATGTTGCAGAGCGGATAAAGCGGTTTTCAATCTCTATTCCTGAAAGATTGTATGGTTTAAATAGCATATACACCTCTCATAGTTTCAATTTTGCCACTTCTTTGCCTCAAAGCCTTTGTTCTAATTTTACTTAATTGTGAGAAGTAATAGCAAAAATATCAAATAAAAACCCCTGCGGCATGACCGCAGAGAATTTACAAGTTAGTATTCCCAAATCCCGATATAGAAATTCTAAAACTGTTCCCTCCCCCTCGCCCCCTCCCGCAAGGGG
>DBNT01000152.1:22708-29105 GCA_002299835.1 Nitrospiraceae bacterium UBA665
TCTATCTCTGTTTTTGGGGTATTTTACCACATAGATTATTTTGACATGGCTTTGATATAATCCGTAGCCAAGTATTTACAAAAGCAAAGCAGGCATGGCATGTATGAAAAAAGTTTTAATAAAAGGCAACGAAGCTCTGGCAGAAGCTGCAATTCAGGCTAACTGCAGATTTTATGCAGGCTATCCTATAACACCACAAAATGAAATTCCAGAGTATATGTCTTGGAAAATGCCTGAAGCTGGCGGCATATTTATTCAGGCAGAAAGTGAATTATCAGCTATAAATATGGTGTTCGGCGCCTCAGCTTGCGGTGCGCGGGCAATGACATCATCAAGCAGTCCGGGAATAAGCCTGAAACAGGAAGGCATATCATTCCTTGCAGGCGCAGAACTTCCTGCAGTTATCGTAAACATACAGAGAGGCGGGCCCGGTCTTGGAAATATTTCAGCAAGCCAGTCTGACTATTTTCAGGCAGTAAAGGGAGGCGGGCATGGAGATTACAGACTCCTTGTCTATGCACCTTATAATTTACAGGAACTATGGGATTTGACGATGTTGGCATTTGACAAGGCTGATGAGTACAGAAATCCTGTCATGATACTTGGAGATGGAATCCTCGGACAAATGATGGAGCCGTTTGTGCCAACGCCATACATTCAACCTGATTTACCCGAAAAAACATGGGCCCTTTCCGGCTCAGGCGGTAGAAAAGCAAATATTATCCGGTCAGGAGATGTTTCTGTAGCAAGTCAGAATGTCATAAAAACTCTCTTTATGGGCGAGGGAGAGCTTGAACAGCGAAATTATATGCTTCAGGCTAAATATCAAACAATGAAAGACAAAGAAGTAAGATTTCATACTTACAATACAGATGATGCAAATCTTATAGTCGTTGCTTTTGGGATTGCATCTCGTGTTGCATTAGCTGCAGTCAGAAAACTGAGGAGCGAAGGTCATAAGGTCGGACTTTTCAGGTCTATAACCTTGTTTCCATTTCCTGAAAAAGCTTTGCATGAATTAGCAGGAGGAAACAGGAAATTCATAGTGGTGGAACTAAACACAGGACAGATGTTAGAAGATGTAAGGCTTGCTGTTAATGGCAAATCAGAAGTTCTTTTCTACGGAAGACCAGGAGGAGCAATCATAACTCCGGAGGAATTGTATGAAAAAGTAGTTTTATTAGTCTAATTGGTCTTATCTGAAAACCAATTTAACCAATAAGACTAATTAGACCAATAGAACCAATCAAACCATCTGTCTCAATTTCTCTAATATCTCTCTCTTAGCTGTCTCAAAATTAGCCTTTATTCTACATCCTGCAGCGCTTTTGTGGCCGCCTCCACCAAATATTTCAGCAACCTGTGCTACATTAATTTCATCTTTTGATCTGAGACTAATTTTATAGTAATTGTCATCAATTTCATTAAAAAGGATAGAGACCTTAATGTCTCCCATTATTTTCGGAAAATTAACAAAATGCTCAATATCATCAAGCGATGTATGAGTTTCCTTGAGCATATCCTTTGTCACCTTGACTATAGCAATTCCATTTTCCTTATAAAGGGTGTTAAGCACTTTCATGAAAAGCTCAAAACGTCCTTCAGACCATGACTCAAAAAGATAGCGGTAAATCTCAGCAGGTCTGGCGCCTGCATCAACAAGTGTTGCAGCGATGCGAAGCACCTCTGAAGTAGTGTTGTTAAACCTGAAGTGTCCTGTATCAACTGCTATTGCAGCATAAAGGTTTATTGCCATCTCACCGGTAATGTTTATTCCGAGTTCCTTTATCAGATAAAAGACCATCAATCCCGTGGCTGCTGCATCAGGCTCTATCCACCTGATATTTCCAAAAGGCTTTTCGGTTTCATGGTGATCTATTACAACAGAGTTCAGAGATGAAAGCGCTAAATAAATTTCTGGGCTTTGTTCTTTGTCAATTACGCGGCTGATGTCATTGCAGTCTACAAGCACAAGATTATAAGGCTTAAGATCAGCCACCGAAGAGTAAAGTTTGTCAAGTGTGATAAACTTTTCATGTCCCGGAAGAAACTTGCATTGGTACGGAATCGGGTCTCTACATACAAGCATAGTTTTCTTGTTGAGCATTTCTATCAGAGCCGAAAGCGCCAGGGCAGACCCCAGCCCGTCGCCATCAGGACTCATATGGGTAGCGATTATAAATTTGTCATTATTTTTAAATAAATTTACAATATCTACAGGTACAAGCATGTCATTCCTATAATTCTTCTTTTTTCTTTATCTCTCTCAGCAGCTTATCAATTCTGTCTCCATGCTCTACAGACCTGTCAATTCTAAACTCAATAGAAGGAATAAATTTAACTCTGATTCTTTTTGAAACCTCATTTCTTATAATCCCTTTAGCAGAATTAAGTATCTCAATGGTCAAATCTTTATCACCTTCGTAAACGCTGATATACGCCTTTGCAGTCTTCAGGTCTTCCGACATTTCTACATCTGTAACAGTTATAAATCCGAGACGGGGGTCTTTTACCCTTCTCATTATTATATCTGCTATCTCTTCTCTGAGGAGGATGCTTAATCTTTGAGATCTTTTATATGGATGCATGATTGACGTTATCCGTGTCCGGATTTCCGTGATTCGTGTCCGTTGTCCGTGTCCGTTAAATGATTTTTCTTCTACGGATAACGGAACACGGACAACGGTTCACGATTATAATTTTGCTGCTATTTTTTCAATAATATAGTTTTCCAAAATATCACCGACTTTTATATCATTGAAATTGGCAATAAGAATGCCGCACTCATAACCGGTCTGCGCTTCTTTTACATCTTCCTTAAACCTCTTTAAAGAATCAATTTTGCCCTCATATACTACAATGTTATCACGGATTATTCTTATACCGTCGCTTGCGCGGCTAATCATGCCGTCTATAACATAGCAGCCTGCTATTGTGCCAATTCTTGATGCTTGAAAAACCTGCCTTATTTCCGCTCTGCCAAGCACCTTTTCTTTTAGTGTGGGCTCTAACATGCCTTCAAGCGCCTTTTTTACATCATCAATAGCTTCATAAATTATATTATAAAGTCTTACATCAACGCCCTCCCTCTCTGCAAGCTGTGATGCCTTGAGTTCAGGCCTTACACTAAAACCGATTATAATCGCATTGGATGCAGCAGCAAGCATAACATCTGATTCATTTATGCCGCCAGTAGCAGCGTGAATAACCCTAACTTTTACTTCAGGATGTGTTATACCTTCAAGCGCGCTCCTGATGGCTTCAACAGAACCCTGAACATCTCCTTTTATGACAATACCGAGTTCTTTTATTTGACCTTCTTTTATCTTAGAATACAGTTCATCGAGAGTCAATTTCCTCTGTCTTGCTATTTCTGCAAGTCTCTGCTTTTGCAGCCTTGCGAGAGCTATCTGTCTGGCTTTCCTTTCATCTTCAACTACAGTAAATACATCGCCTGCCGTGGGAACTTCTGAAAAACCTATAACCTCAACAGGTGTTGATGTTCCTGCCCAGTAGATTTTTTTGCCTGTATCATCAATCAGCGCACGCACTCTGCCCGAAGCTCTGCCGGCTACAAAGGCATCACCTATTTTTAAAGTCCCCGATTGTATAAGCACGGTAGCCACAGGCCCCCTGCCCCTGTCAAGTTTTGCCTCAATAGTCGTTCCCTTTGCCGGTCTGGTAAGATTTGCCTTAAGTTCCATTATCTCTGCTTGTAGCAGTATCATTTCCAGCAAGTGTTCAATTCCTATTTTCTGCTTTGCCGAAACTTCAACAAATATATTCTGCCCTCCCCATTCTTCAGATATAACGCCGTATTCCGCAAGCTCATTTTTAACCCTTGCCGGATTCGCCTCTGGTTTGTCTATCTTGTTAATAGCAACTAAAATAGGCACATTTCCTGCTTTTGCATGGTTAATTGCTTCAATGGTCTGCGGCATTACTCCGTCATCAGCAGCCACTACAAGCACTACTATATCTGTAACCTTTGCACCCCTTGCCCGCAAGGCTGTAAACGCTTCATGTCCAGGTGTATCAAGAAAAGTGATGTCCTTACCCTGAAGGGATACTTTGTAAGCTCCGATATGCTGGGTTATTCCGCCGGCTTCAGCCTCTGTAACCTTTGTCTCCCTTATTGCGTCAAGCAAAGAAGTTTTTCCATGATCAACATGTCCCATTATAGTAACAACAGGGGGCCTCGGTATAAGATTAGCAGCTTCTTCCACAACATCTTCTATTACATCTATCTGCTCTGCAGCAATAGTCTCGACCTTTACACCAAAACTCCCGGCTACAAGCACGCCGGCATCCATATCCACAGGCTGATTAATAGTGGGCATGTATCCCAGTTCCATAAATTTTTTGATGACATCCGGAACTTTCTGACCTATCAACTCTGCAAATTCTTTTACAGTAGTGCCTTCTTCGAGTTTTATTGACTTTTTTCTTGGCGCTGTTATCTGGGGCTGTGGTAAAGGTTCTAATGGCCTAAATTTATCTTTTGGTTTTTTAATTGCTTTTTGTTCAAGCCATTTTTTCGGATCTATCTTTCTGATAGCCTGAAACGCCTTCTGCATTGTAGGCTTTACTTTTATTTTTTCTACTTTTTCAACCTCTATTTCTTTTTTAAACCTGTCAGGTATTTTTGTATCTACTTCCTCTTCCGGAATTATAATTTCCGGAATGCTTATCTCTGTTTCCTTTTCTTTAACTTCTATTTTTTCTTCTTTTATAGTGGATTCAGAAGGCTCCAGTTGTTTTTCTGTCTTCTCAATTTTTTTGACTTTTTCAATCTTTTCAGGTTTCTCTACTATTTTTGTTTTTTCGATTTTCTCTACTTTATCTGTTTTTTTTATCTTTTTAATTTTCTCAGCCTTTTTTTCCTCTGGCTTTTCCTCTGTTTTGACCTTTGTTGTAACCGCCTTTGTCAGTGCTATTTTTTCAGAAGGCTTTACAACCTTTGCAGGTCTAAATATCTGCCTTATCCTGTCTGCTTCTTCGATGCTAAGTTTTATAAGGGTTGTGCCCTTTTTAAACTCTACACCCCTTATCTTTCCGAGTTCTCTCACCACATCAATAGATTTTACTTCCAATTCCTTTGCCAACTCGGTGCTTTTAATTTCTTTGTTAGGCATCTATGTTTTTAACCTCCAATAAATTAACACTTCCAATTTTCTATTTGTTAATGTTATCATAAAAAACTTTATTTGTGCAATTTACTTACTTGACCATAATCCGTAGTCATTCCGAGCCCCTCGCTTGTCATTCCGAGCGGTGCGAGGAATCTTATTATATCGCTCGGGGCAGGCTCCGTGAGGAATCTTGCCTTTTCTAATAAGATTCCTCGCACCCGCCGGGTGTTCGAAATGACAGTAAAATCGCCATACAATCTATATTCATTATGGATTATGCAATTGATTGAAGGAGGTCTTATATGGCAAGCTGTTCAGTATGTGGAAAGAAACAAACAGTAGGCAATAATGTGAGCCACGCAAATAACAAAACAAAGCGGATACTCATGCCAAATATCCAGCGAATTAGAATCCAGACAAGCGGAAACACAAAAAGGGCATATGTCTGCACAAGATGCATACGCTCTGGCATGGTTGTAAAGGCAGCGTTATTGCGTAATGTGTAGAGCGCTGATCGTTTTTTACGCTATAACTTTATAACCCTATAACGCTTTACGCTTTACGCAATAACGCTTTATGAAAACAATAGGCTCGCTCCTCCACTCCATTTTTAATAATCTTGGCATTGAAGATAAAATTAAATTAGATTCAATGCAGAAGGAGTGGCGTAGCCTTTTCAATGAGCCGCTTTCCCTGCACACCTATCCTGTGGAAATAAAAAATGGAGAATTGACCATAAATGTTGATTCTCCTGCATGGCTCGCTCAATTGAAGTTTTTCAGGCAGGATATGATAAAAAAACTGCATGCATACAGCATAAGTTCGGTTAAATTTAAGCATGGAAGGGTCTATCGGACGTCAAGTGTTAAGCATCAAGCGTCAAGCGCACGACGCACAGCTCTCCACGCACGACATTTAACGCATTCTGAGATTGAATGGATAAATGAAACCGTTTCAACTGTCTCTGATTCCGAGCTTCAAGAAAATATCAGGAAGGCAATCTTAAAGACAGTAACGAGTCAAAAGTAACGAGTAACAAGTATAAAAATGAAACATTCATGCCGACTTATCGGCACAAAAGGGGATGAAAATGTCATTCCTGCGAAAGCAGGAATCCAGAGAACTAAAGAACTGGATTCCCGTTTGCACGGGAATGACAAACTCGTTATTAATCAAATAGTTAGAGGTATTTTCAGGTGAAAATAATTATTCCTTAAATAAACTCGTTACTAATAACTTGTTACCTATGAGGCTCTTGCAAAAGT
>DBNT01000137.1 GCA_002299835.1 Nitrospiraceae bacterium UBA665
CCTCGCCCTCCCCCGTCAAGGGGGAGGGAATGCACATTACCCACTCAATCTGCGAAAGAGCCACAATATTTTTATCGGCAAATATTTAAAATTCTTTAATTAAGGTATAATTTAAAATGAACATTGAGCTTTTATATATTAAAGATTGTTTGAACTTCAAAAAGGCAAGAAGACTCATTCACGATACCGCTAAATCCCTCGGACTGAATATCCCGCTGAGGAAAATCGAGATAAAGGAGGAGGATGATTCGAAGAAATACTCCTTCCCCGGCTCTCCTACAATACGAATAAACGGTGTGGATATCGAACCTGAAACAGCAAATACAATAGGACTCACCTGCCGGATTTATAGCAACGGCACAGGGCTTCCGGACAGGGAAATATTAAGATGTAAAATCGCAAGGGCTTCAGGTATTAAAACCGTCCTCTTTATCTGCACAGGAAATGCTGTCCGATCACAAATTGCAGAGGCTATGGTTAATCATTTCCTGAAGGATAGATGGGTCGCCTTTTCAGCAGGCATAATACCAATGGAAGTCAATAAGGATGTTATCAGGGTTATGAAAGAGATAGGAATTGACATATCCCGCAGCAAATCAAAAAGTGTAGACTTATTTACGAACTGTTCTTTTGACAGGATTATAACATTATGCTCCGACGCCGATAGATTTTGCTTAAATTATCCGGATTACAACGAAAAGGATACTATTGTTTTCCATGATCCAATATCATCTGGTTTTGGTTTTGGGCAAATACCCCTTTTAAAAAGATTAAGGGACGACATAAAAAAGACTATATTAACGCACCTTAAGAATAGCTGAACATAAAAAACTTTTTGGTATATTTTCAAGAAAAGTCAAATGTTTTCTACTAATCAGCGCACACGGGTCATATACCGTAAAATACTGCCTGATGGCAGCACAAAACTAACGAATGTCCTCCATAATGAAAAAGAAAGGCAGTCTATATTGAACATAAACAATCGGGAGCAAATTTCAAGAGCAGATTGCAACCTGCTCCCGATTTGTATTTTAAATACAACAAAACCGCCTACAGTTTCCAGAGGGCTTATCGTCTTCCCTTGCCTGTCCTTCCTCCTCCGCCCGGTCCTCTTCTTTCGCCGCCAAAGCCACCTCTTCTTTCGCGCTGAAAACCGCTGCGCTCTCTGGGTTGCTGCGGCCTTGCCTCGGAAACATTTAATGTCCTTTCCATAAAAGTCTTTTCGTTTAATTCTGCTATTGCCTTTGCCGCACTTTCATCAGATTGCATCTCTACAAAACCGAATCCTCTTGCCCTTCCTGTCTGTGCATCCGTCACGATCTTTGCAGACTCAACTGTTCCGTATGTTGAGAAAAGCTCCCGGAGATCGTCCTCTGATGCATCAAAAGAAATATTCCCTACATAGATTTTTTTGCCCACTGCCCATACCTCCAAAATAAAATCCCCTGAGAGTTTCTAATACCTCCGGGTTTGCAAGCTTTCAAAAGCTTAATTAAGCATACACTAAAGATAGGTTGTTTGTATAGTATTTTTATCTAAAAGCCCCTTCCGGTTAGGGGCTTTTTTTTCGCTGCCTATAGTTTTTATTTTTTGCTTTTCAAAGTGGCCTGTGCTGCTGCAAATCGGGCAATAGGCACCCTGAAAGGTGAACAGCTTACATAGTCAAGTCTGAGTTTATGGCAGAACTCAACAGATTTCGGCTCACCCCCGTGCTCGCCGCAAATGCCTATCTTGATGTCCTTCTTTACTCTTCTACCTTTTTCAACCGCTATCTGCATCAGTGCGCCAACACCGTCTAAGTCTACAGTAATAAACGGATCGTCCTTCAATATTCCATTTTCAATGTAAAATGGCAGAAACCGGCCTGCGTCATCCCTTGAAAGACCATAAACCGTCTGCGTAAGATCGTTTGTCCCGAAAGAGTAAAAATCCGCTGCTGCTGCTATCTCGTCCGAAGTTACGCATGCACGCGGCAATTCAATCATTGTGCCTACCGTGTAAGGGACTTTTACCCTATACTCCTCTTGCACCCTGTTTGCAGTAGATACGGCTAATTCCCTCATTTTCTGCAGTTCATTCACATGCCCGACAAGGGGTATCATTATCTCAGGTATCACTTTTATCTTTTCCTTTGCAAGCTCGCATGCCGCCTCCATTATGGCCTGCACCTGCATTTCGTAAATTTCAGGATAAGTTATTCCGAGCCGGCAGCCCCTATGTCCGAGCATTGGGTTAAATTCATGCAATGACTTGTTTTTGGTATCAAGCTGTTCAAACGGTACGCCCATTTGTGCAGAGAGTTCAGACAGTTCTTTGTCTGTATGTGGTAAAAACTCATGAAGAGGCGGGTCAAGAAGCCTTATTGTTACAGGCAATCCTGCCATAGCCTTAAATATGCCCATAAAATCACTCTTTTGTATAGGCAGGAGTTTTGCAAGCGCCTTTTTCCTCCCTTCCACTGTATCAGAAAGTATCATCTCCCTTACTGCCATTATCCTGTCAGACTCAAAAAACATATGCTCTGTTCTGCAAAGGCCTATGCCCTCTGCTCCGAAGTTCCTTGCTGTAATAGCGTCTTCAGGTCTATCGGCATTTGTTCTGACCTTAAGCGTTTTAAACTGGTCTGCCCATTTCATGAGTTCCTTATACCACTGGTTATGTTCCGGGTCAGCAGGCAAAAGTTCGAGCTTTCCTTCATATACGCGTCCCTTTGTGCCGTTAAGGGTTATCCAATCTCCTTCTCTTACTACCCTGCCGTTTACATGGATTTCCTTTCTATGGAGGTTTATATTAAGGCCAGAGCATCCCACTATGCAGCATTTTCCCCATCCCCTTGCTACAAGCGCTGCATGGCTAGTCATTCCGCCCCTTGCAGTAAGAATAGCCTCTGCAGCATGCATTCCGTGAACATCCTCTGGAGATGTCTCGTTTCTAACAAGAATAACCTTTTCGCCTCTCTTTGCCCATGCCTCGGCATCATCCGCAGTAAATACCGCCCTGCCCACAGCGCCTCCGGGTCCCGCCGGCAATCCTTTTGCAAGTTCAATAGCATGTCTTTCAGCCTCTAGAGACACCATAGGATGCAAAAGCTCATCCAGTTGATCAGGCTTAACACGCAATACAGCCATTTCTTTCGTAATAAGCTTTGCCTTTGCCATCTCTACAGCCATGCGTATTGCTGCCTGACCATTGCGTTTGCCTGTCCTTGTCTGGAGCATCCACAGTCTTCCGTCCTCTATTGTAAATTCAATGTCCTGCATGTCTTTATAGTGTTTTTCAAGTTTGTTTCTGATGGCAAATAGTTGTTTATATACCTTTGGCATTGCTTCTTCTAAAGAAGGCAAATGCCCTGTATCATCGGTTTTGCATGCCTCATTGAGCGGGTTTGGTGTTCTCAAACCGGCAACAACATCTTCTCCCTGAGCATTAGGCAGCCATTCGCCGTAAAACATGTTTTCTCCTGTAGCAGGATTTCTTGTAAAGGCAACACCAGTCGCAGAATTATTCCCTGTATTGCCAAATACCATTGCCTGCACATTAACCGCAGTTCCCCAGTCATCTGGTATCTTTTCTATCTTGCGATAAGATACGGCGCGTTTGCCCATCCATGACTGAAATACAGCGCCGATACCTCCCCACAGTTGCTCCATAGGGTCATCCGGAAAATCCTTGCCGAGTATATGTTTGATAATAATCTTAAATTCATCACAAAGTATTTTAAGGTCGTCAACTGTGAGGTCTGTGTCGTTTTTATATCCCTTTTCCTTTTTAAGAATATTCATTTTATGTTCTAATTTATGACGTATGCCTTCGCCATCATGCGGTTCTATGCCTGCTGCCTTTTCCATAACAACATCTGAATACATCATAAGCAAACGGCGATATGCATCATATACAAAACGTGCGTTATTTGTCTTTTTGATCAAAGCAGGGATAGTCTTTGTAGTAAGTCCTAAATTCAATACGGTTTCCATCATTCCTGGCATAGAACTGCGAGAGCCTGAGCGGACAGACAATAAAAGTGGATTAACCAGACACCCAAACTCTTTACCTATAAGTTTTTGAACTTTTGCAATTGCTGATTCCACCTGTAGCTTGAGTTCTGGCGGATATTTTTTATTATTCTTATAATATAGAGTGCATACATCTGTAGTGATGGTAAAGCCAGGCGGAACAGGGATATCGAGGTTTGTCATTTCTGCAATATTTGCCCCTTTACCCCCAAGAAGGCTCTTCATATCTGCCCTTCCGTCAGCCTTGCCGTTGCCAAAAAAATACACATACTTAGGAATTTTTGCAGATTTGGTTGCAGATTTTGTAGCCTTTGCAGGTTTTGCGGACTTTTTAGTTTTTTTTGTAATCTTTGCCATTCAATCCCTCCAGAAATGGTTTATAGATAAGGTTTTATACTTTATACTACCTTACCGAAAAATTTCAAGGAGATATGGATAAAAAATAGCGTAAAATCTTTTGTGTAATTATCTGTAATTAGCAAATTGAAGGTGGATGTCGAAATCCTTTTCTTTAAGCATTGCAATAATTGCCTGGAGATCGTCTATTTTTTTACCCCTTATACGCACCTGATCTTTCTGTATCTCAACGTTTACCTTAAGCTTGGCATCTTTGATGAACTTAACAATTTCTTTTGCCTTTTCCTGTGGAATGCCTTGCTGAAGCGTGATTACCTGACGGACTGTATTGCCTGCTGCCGGCTCCACCTTGCCGTAATTTAATGCCTTAATGGCAACACCGCGCTTTATAAGCTTTGATTGTAATATATCAATCACGCTTTTAAGTTTAATCTCGTCGTCAGAGGTTAAAGTTATCACTGCCTTCTCTTTGTCGAGCTCTATATTGCTTTTGCTTCCCTTAAAATCAAACCTCTGCCCTATTTCCTTCATAGCCTGATTTACGGCATTGGTCACTTCCTGCATATCTACTTCGCATATAATATCAAATGAATGTTCATCAGCCATCTATTCCTCCTTTGCATTCTTAATATGGCTCAATAGCCTTAATTGCGGTCTTCAGCATTTCCTTATATAATAAGCTCTGTCGGGGCAGCGTGTCAAAGCAATCTTGACAACAACTAACCATATAAATATGTTATACTTTTTTATGTCTGGTTTATTCCAAAAAATCATGACATTGCGCATATCACTGAGCCTGAAGTTCATAATCGGCTGCAGCCTTATTCTTATCATAGCCCTAAGCATATCTTTTTACATAACTGCCAAGCGTCAGGAAAGGCTCATCATGGGGCAAATAGAAAATGAAGCCCGCACCATATTCAGGCAGATTATAATTACAAGGCAGTGGATAGCAGACCATAGAGGCGTATTTGTGGAAAGGCTACCGTGGGTAAAGCCAAACCCGTATCTTGCTCATATCGGCAAGGAGACAGAAATAGTGGATATGACAGGTAGAAAATTTGTGGCAAAAAACCCCGCAATGGTAACAAGAGAGCTTTCCAAATATTCACGAGAAAAAGGACTTTACTGGTTTCATATAACAAGCCTTAACCTCATAAATCAGGCAAACGCACCTGATGAATTTGAAAGAAAAGCGCTTATTGAATTTGAAAAAAATGGTTTAAAAGAATTTATATCAATAGATACTATTGAAAATGCCAATTTTTTAAGATACATATCTCCGCTTTATATTGAAGAGTCATGCCTTGAGTGTCATGCCCATCAGGGCTATAAAGTAGGCGACATAAGAGGGGCAATCAGTGTAACAATCCCGGTTGATAAAACCCTTGCAGCTATATCTGAAAATAAAAAGAGCATGTTTGTCCACGCTATAATCATCACACTAGCATTGATGTCAGCTATGTTTTTGATGATGAATAAAATTGTGCTTAATCCAGTGAGAAAACTGAAATCAGCAATAAGACAATTTTCAGAAGGCACTTACCGTCCTGAAAACAGGTTAAAGACAGGGGATGAGTTTGAAGATGTATGCAGGGCATTTGCTGAAATGGCCGATACACTGACAGAATATCACAGTTGCTTGAATGGAAAGATTAAGGCAGCAACAAAAGATTTAGAAGAAATGAACAGCAAATTGCTTCAAACCAACAAGCTGCTCTGCGAGGTTAATGCAAATAAGTCTGATTTTATAGCAAGGGCGTCGCATGAACTGCGCACCCCTCTTACATCAATAAAAGGGGCAATGGACTACATCTCGGCAAAACTGTCGTCCAATTTGCAGCGGCAGCATCCTGAAAAAATATCCCTTGATGACCTCCATATATTTTTTGAGGTGATAAAGAAAAACTCCGAAAGGCTAATACGGATGGTAAATATAATGCTTGACCTTGAAAGGATAGAAGCGAACAAATCCGAAATGAACTTTACAAGTTCAAATCTTTCATATCTTATAGCAGAGACAATGGCTAACCTTCAGATAAATGCAGATGAAAAGGGCATAATACTTAATGCCTGCATTCCGGATAACCTGACAGTCTTTGTTGATGAAGACAGGATAAGACAGGTTATTATTAACCTTTTGTCAAATGCTATTAAATTCAGTCCTCCTAATTCGGAAATAACAATAAACGCTTACCAGAACAGTTCTTATGTTGTAACGGAAATATGCGATGAAGGACCGGGCATTCCTGCCTCGGAACATCAAAAGGTTTTCGAAAAATTTTACAGAAACGGAAACAAGGAAGGAACAGGTCTTGGACTTACAATATGCAAGGCAATAATAGAGGCGCATAACGGTGTAATCGGCGTAAAAAGTCTGTATGACGGATTAGAGGTATTTTCAGGTAAATATAATAAAAAAAGCGGGAGTTGCTTTTATTTCATGCTTCCGCTCTGGGATGAGACCGGCTATGAAATTCAAGATGAACGGAATATCATAGGAGACTATGCCTTTCAGCATAACAGGCTACTGGAAATAACTAAAAAAATAACGACACCATGCTAAATACAATACTTGTCATTGACGATGATGAAGATATACTGAGGGTATTAAAGGCAAACATTGAACTCCATAAATTACGCGTAATAACAGCAAATTCATGGGCAGAGGGACAAAAGGCATTGACTGCTAATAACCCCGACCTCATACTGCTTGATGTTATGCTTCCTGACGGAGACGGCATAGAGATATGCCGCTCTCTGAGATCACAACGTGCGACAATCCCTATAATTCTGCTTACAGCAAAGGACAAAATATCGGACAAGGTCATAGGCCTTGAAAGCGGAGCAGACGATTATGTGGTAAAACCTTTTGAAACACTTGAATTAATAGCAAGGATAAAGGCGTGTCTTCGTAGAACTAAATCTGTAACAACAGAAGATGAAGTAGCCATAAAAGACTTGCGCATCAACTATAAAAAAAGGACTGTTATTGTCAAAAAAAGGGAGATCGTTCTCACTCCAAAAGAGTATAACCTCCTTTGTCTTTTGGTCTCAAACAAGGGATATGTTGTAAGCAGGGAAGAGATAAAAAAACATCTCTGGAAGAATACGAAGACATACGAATGGAGCAGGGTTATTGATGTCCATATCCAGCATTTAAGACAAAAAATAGAGCGAAATCCTTCCGAACCAGAATATGTCTTAACAGTATCAGGAGTCGGTTACAAGTTTGCTGAATAGTGAGCCTCTTGCAAAAGTCTGAAGAATATATCTTTGCGTCATTCCTGCGGAAGCAGGAATCCAGTCTTTTCCAATAGTTATAAAATCTTCTGGATTCCCGTTTTCACGGGAATGACGACTTTTGTAAGAGCCTCTATGGACTAACTACATTTTCATTATTAATTAGAGCTTATAGGCAGTGATTCCTCTATGCCCTCATCACTGCCCGGAAGGCTGTAATATGCAAGATAAACGCTCCTTACACCCTCTATGTCTTTCAGTGAATCTAAAACGCCTTTTGCCTCACTGATAGTTTCCCTTTCAATAAGAAATGTTATTCTGTCTTCTTTAACATCAGTCACCTCTACATTGCCTGCCTTTAAGCTTTCTACCACCTTTTCCACATCTTCAGGCTCATTGGCTTCAACAAATCCGCTCGCAACAATCATTTAATACCTCCTCAATTTAAAGTATCAAAGAATCAAAGTATCAGAGTATCAAAGACTTTGACACTTTGACACTATAACTCTTTGACTCTTTTTAGTGATAGTTTTATGAGTTTTCCCTTAGTCTCACACCCTTCTACACATCTTCCGCAATATATGCAGTTTGTATCCCTCAAGCCCGGTCTGTCAATATTCCTGGCAATTTTTACATTCATATAGCACATCTGCTCGCATAAATTACATTCTCCACACTCACCCTCTACAAACTTAAGCTTAAGCAAGCTCACCTTATTAAAAAGTCCGTAGGTCTTGCCTACAGGGCAAAGCGCCCTGCACCATAATCGTGGATAAATATATTCAAGAACAAGCAATGCTGTTATGACCGACAGAGAATAAACAACCACAACAGGCTCAACCGGCAAATCAAGCGCTAAAAAAACACCGCCTGTCAACGTCCTGAAAAAGTTTGTGAGATGGGAAATGTAATTTGTGAAAAAAGGGATGCTTATTAAGGCTGAAATAACAATAAGCAACATTGCTACAACATACCCTATTTTAGGTGATATTTTATCTGCTATTGTTTTTTTCTGACTCCCGACTCCTGACCCCTGTCTTTTATCTTTTATTCTGTTCACTATTTCATAAAGGAAATCCATCGGGCAGACCCAGCCGCAGAATGCCCTGCCGAATATGAGATAAAGGGCTATTGCAGGCAAGACTGCCCAAAAAGCAGTCATTGTAAAATCCTTTGATGCAATGAGGCTTTCAAAATATGCAAATACATCTATAAGCTTTACAAACCATACGGCAACAGAGCCTGTCAGCCCGCCAACAAGAGCCTTGACTCCGAAGAACTGGAGGAGGAATAATATTATTATCCCAAGCAGGACAAATCGTCTAAGTTTTGATAGTTTCACCTTAAAATACCTACCTATTTTTGTCATTGCGGCTTGTCCGCAATCCTTCCGACTTGTTAGGAATCGGAAAAAAGATTCCCGACAAGCGGGAATGACATTTTCACCATCTTTTGTGCCGAGCACTCAAGGCGTTGAGTGCTCGGCATGTGTCTTTCATATTTTTAACGATGCTCACGTTCCAATAGCCTTCCCCTTGCTATTATCTCTGGCAGGTTCTGTCCATAAACAACAGCATATCTTTCTTCATCCGGCATTGCCATAAGTCTTTTAAATTTTATTAAATAGTCTTCTTTCACTATTGCATATTGACTGCGAGTAACAACTTTTACAGCCGAACCGCCCAAAGGGCAATACCTAACGCAAAGTCCACAGCCTACACACTTTTCATTTATATAAGGCTGATTGCCCCATGTGCCGTGATGAAAGTCAAAGACAAGTGCGCCCAATGGACATGCCTTGCTACATGAAAGGCATATATCTCCGTTCCAGCCAAAGCAAAGTCCAAAATCAATAAGCGCCATGCCCATTGTTACTTTTTCTTTTTCTATTTTTTGGAGCGCTCCTGTAGGGCAGTGCTTCGGGCATTCCATGCAGAGGTAGCATGGAAAATCTCTCATCTCTTTTATATAAGGCGTTCCAAAATTTCTTAAATCCCTCAGCCCTGCTATAGCTATTGCATCATATTTCATAACCCTGCAGACATTCACGCATACCCCGCAGCTTATGCACTTAGACCTGAACTCCCTTTCGGGCAAAGCCCCTGGCGGCCTTATAAGACCGCCAACATCTATGCCTGGCAAAGGGCCTAATTCCTTATCGGCTGCAAAGATTCTCGGAAGATAAAGCCCGCTGCTCACTGTCAGCGCTCCGCCGGCTATAACAGATAACTTAAGAAAATCCCTTCTTGTAAAATCCACAATGCCACCTACTGCATAGGCGCAGAAAGCATTTCAACCGCCCTTTTCATCGCTTCATCGTTTATCTTAACATTATACCTTTTGCGCAAATCCTCCATGTATTTATCATAAGCAGCCCTTTGTTTCTTCATCAAAAGCATTTGGCGTAAATGTTCTTTCACTCTGTCAAGAGGAATAATCTCTCCGGTCTCCTTTACTTTAAATTCTTCTTTATTTTTATTATAGTGATCTATAACTTCTTTGTCCGTTACTTCTATTTTTTCGGCTATTTCTCTATCTAAAAGCGTTTCTATCTTTGCCTTCTTTCTAAGGTATTCCATAGTCTTCAGGTATTCAGGGTCTTTATCAATCCCTTTTCTTAATGCCTCCTGATATAAGATTTGCTCAGCAACAAATCTGTCGATGCCGCCAGTTCCTACATATCTATGCCTTTCCCTATCTGGAATAGCCATAATGTCCTCTTTTGTTATAACTTTATCCCCTATTTTCATCAGATATTCGCCAGCTTTTTCTTCTTTCTTAGGCGCGCAAGAAACCATCAGAAAAAATGCCATAACTAAAACAAATAATTTCCTCATTTTTCATCTCCTTTTTAATTTTGATATATAACCTGCACTAAAAATACGGGGACATAACAAGCCATGCCCCCGTATTTTTCTGTAGCAATTGCCTATGGAAGTATCCTTGGCCCAGGCTCTGCCTGTCTTGTCTTTAACCTGCCCTTGCGGAGCTTTACAGAAAACATTTTGTAGTCCATCTGAAAGCTGAATGGGTCAAAATATTCATTCATTATCATGTTGACAAGCTTAAGCTCGTCAAACCACGGTATAAACACATAATCAAATCGTGGCCCGCCTGTTGCCCTTTTAACATCCAAAACCCTTGCTGGCAGCTCAATTCTCCCTCTTAGTGACTCAACTATTATCCTATCGCCTTCTCTAATACGAAGTTTCCTTGCAAGTTCAGAATTAATCTCCACATAAGCGCCAGGCACTGCACGGGCAAGCTCACGAACCCTTGTTGTCATAGACCCAGAATGCCAGTGTTCAATAACCCTTCCTGTACAAGCTCCATATATGTAGCCAGTTGTATCATAAATCAACAACCTTGTTCCATCAGCCCTTGTAAATTCCTCTCTATGGTTCTGTATATCTGCAGGGCTAAGCACAATTGTTTTAAGAGATTTACTGTCCTTATCAGGGTCTCCTATTACTCTTACAGTCTCCCTTCTGACTACATCAAACGGCATCATGCTGTCTTTTTCAACTAATGCAGGATTAAATCTTCTTTCCAGCATGTCAACAGTCCTGTACTTCACAAACTCCTTTCCGTCAAATTTGCATGCCCACCAAGGATTTGCCCATATTATTGCCCTGCCATCCCAGCCCGGAATACGTCTTTTATCTGGCAAATCAACCAAGCCGTGAATAAAGGCATTTGAATTATAAAAGCTCGCATACCAGCCCCTCGGCACATTCTCCTTTCTATGATACCCTTCATCATTTTTCATTGCCTCAAGATTATTCTCAAGCCATGCGCCGTAAACAGGATTAAATGCCTTCATATTGCCAAGATATACTTTTGTAATTCTCTCAATCAGAGGGTCATAAGGGAATGCATACTGTATGCTTGCCTCATATCTATCATACCTTGCCCTCATTGCAGGGTCAGTATGAACATCAGCAGGAAAAGGAATCCTGAAGCCGTGATTTCTCTCAAGAAGTACCTTTTTGCTCATGCCTGTAAAGTTATAGGCCGTGCCTGCTGTAAGCGTCATCATTTCTTCCCAGATGTTACCACTGAACTCCCTGTTCCACTCCTTTGTCTTTGCTGCATCAATGGTTTTTTTCATCCAGTCTGCTCCGTCATATTTTTCAGGCCAGAATTGAGAAATATGGCCTCTTGGCACAAGCCCCTTTTCCTCAAGCCTCCTCATTATACAGGCAAAGATTGTATGGTCGGGAATTGTATTTCCATAAGGCTCGATAATCTGCTTTATGACCTGATACCTTCTTTCAAGGTTTCCGAATATAAACTCCTTTTCATACCAACTGGATGCTCCAAGCACAACATCAGACACAGTTGTCGTAGCACCTGGAAATGACTCAAGGGTTACTACAAGCGGCCATACCTCGCCTTTTTTTGCGCCTCCCATTGCCAGCCTGTAAGGCCATGAATAGGCTAAAGACTGCCCAGGATTTACACATGAAATAAGTTGAATCTTTATCTGGCCTGCTGCAAGCCTTCTAAACATTTCCTGCGTATGAGGACCAGGTATGTCATGAATATCTATCTTTGCTATCTCTGACGCTATCTCTGCAGCAGGGACTCCTCTTTTTTTAAGATATGCCTCAGCCCTATCTCTCCATATTTTTTCAACTGCTGCCCTGTGAAGTGGATTTGCAACAACCCTTCCATATGGAAGTGTATGACACAATGCCCCTGGCGCCCTTATTCCTCCGCAGGCATTGGGCTGACCTGTAAGGCTAAAGGAATGCCTTCCAGGTTTTACAGTCTTGCCAGTTATGAGATTCAGCATATGCAAAGATGCATTTGTCCATGTGCCCTGAGTTTTTTGGTTTACACCCATGCACCAGAGAGATGTTGTATAGCCCTCAGCATACCATTTTGCCGCAAGTCTTATTGCCTCTGGACCGCTAATGCTCCTCCATGTCCGGGTTTTTCTATCGTACAGAAGTGGAGATTCGCCCTCAAATATTACATCAGATATTTTGTCAGGGTTGTAGTCAGAAAGGAATTTAAGAAATATTGCAAAGCCTTTATAAAGGTCTCTCATTATTTCTTCTTCTGATGTATATTTCTTTTTAAGGTCTGGATATACTTTTCTTACAAGCCCAATAGAATGACTCATGTCGCGGGCAGTTCCTCTTATGCCGCCGTATTCTGTTGTTATCCATGTCTTTTTAACATCTTCATGTATCCCAAAATTTGCATGTCTTTCTATAAACTTCTTGTCCATATATTTCCACTTTGCATCCACCGTGCCTTTTTCTGCATCATATTTTGCATCATCAAGCTCATGGGTTATTACATAGGCAATAGAATTAATAAGGGCAAGGTCTCTGCCTGTTGCAAACGGCAGCCATAAATCAGCTATTGTTCCTGAGCGGGTCTTTCTCGGGTCAGCAAGTATAATCTTTACATCAGGATTTTTTGCCTTTACTGCTGCTATTCTGTTAAATAGTATTGGATGCCCCTCTGCTGTATTGTTTCCTATAATAAAAAATGTGTCAGCATGTTTTTTAAAGTCTGGATCCGGGACATCAAGGTCATCAAGACTGCCGTATGGCTCATCCTTTCCGAATGTGTAAAGATAACCTACAACGGCGGATGCCATACATGTCCTCGGCTGACCCTCAATTGCATTATTGGCAAGCATTCCGCCGCCCTTTAAGGTCTTATTCATTATATGTGTCTCTTCAGAGCCGAGTTGTCCGCTTCCGTAATAAGCAACACTATGCCTGCCATGCTCTTTTACGGATTTTTCTATTGCATCAGCAACAAACTCAATAGCATCTTCCCACGGCACCTCTACAAAATTCTCTTTCATATCAACTTCAGAGAGCTTCAATCCTCTCGGGTCCTTTGTTGTTCTGCCGTCACGCACCCTCGGAGAATTTACAAGGTCCGGCTTCTTTGTTTTCGGATTTATCCACTCCTTCCTGACGAGAGCGCCTTTTGGCCTGTCTTTATAAGCTATTGCCCTATGTAGAAAAAAGGCCTTTGTGCAAAGAACACCCCTGTTCACAGTGCTTCTGAGGTCGCCTTTTATAGCAACAACCCTCGTAACCTTCCCTGCTACATCCACTTCGCAATCAGCAACTGTTGTGCATCCTACAGCACAATATCTGCATTGACCAACAGGAAATGTCCTTATAGAGGGAGATGCCAGAAGCATATCCGGTCTTGCTATGCCTGCTGCTGCTGCAGCTGTAGCTATAGCGCTTGCCCTTAAAAAATCTCTTCTGCTAAGTTTCATTTTATTGCCCCCTTTGTGGTTTAATTATTTTTTTGGCTTAATTGTATAGCTATTTACCCCAACAATATCACCGGGCGAAGAAAAATCTCCATTTGCCGCTAATGCCATAACTGTGATATGCACATCCTTTCTCTCAGTTGGCGCCTTCCATCCAAAGGTCCATGTCCTGTGATGTGACCCTTCCCATGTATGTGTTAATATGCCGTTGCTTATCTGCGTATTTTTCTTATCCTGCTCTATCAATTTCCCTGCAGATGCCTCAAGGGCAAATCCTCCCTGCACTTCCCCCATGCTCTTCATGTCGCTTGTTACTACTATTGTCAATTTGTAAGTCTTGCCAGGGACATAGTTTTTTGGCAAACCCCTTATTTCAACCATGTCAACCGCCATCTGACCTACATGGCATGTAAGACATTCAAAAGTAGGAGCGCTGTTATTAAAGCTATGTACAGTGGAAATATGCAGGCCTGTCAAAAAGAATATTGGTAATATTAAAAAAAGTGTCAGTTTTTTCATAACATTTTCTCCTGCTTAGTTATCAGTTTAATTAATTAAAAAAAAGCGGGGCATGTTGCCCCGCTTTTTGTGTTTTACTTCACTGGCTTTACTCTATCTCTAACTCTTTGCCAATGAAGGCTATCTACTCCTCTTACTGGCCCTACGCCAATAAAAGCTCCTGCCCTTGTAGGCGACATAAATGTAGTATCTGTTCCTCTCTTTGCCCTAATAGCATCATCAAGCAGCATAATAGCCTGCTGTGAACGAATCATTGAAGTATTAAGAGACTCCCTTGCTTGTTCAATATGGTGGAAACCACCGGATACCTCTGCAGTCCACCACTCCCAATGCACATGGGCATGCCAGTGTTTCTCTCTCGCTTTATCCAGCACTGCTGTATCAACGCCTACTGCCCTCGCCTCATCAAACTTCTTAATTAGGTGCATGAGCCAGAACTCAGCCTTTCTCTTCTTGCCTGATAAGAAGTTTTTCGTTGAATCCATCACATACTTAGCCTGTGTTTCTGTCCAGCCGGTATGGCACTGAAGACAGGTTTCTTTGATGTAATTTCTCGGATTTGTCTGCCAGTGAGAGGTAAATTTTGCTCCTGACTTAGTGTCAGTCATTTTTGGCATATGGCAATCCGTACAAGTTACACCTGCTTTGTGATGTGGTGAATTGTAGAATGCCTCTACATCAGGATGTTGAATTTTAGTGAGCTTAGCGCCTGTTACACCATGCCTGAATTCACGCCACTTTATATTATCATCGTGGTGTTGAATATAGTGCCATACATCCACAAACTGGAAGTGATTTGACCTTGGATCCGCCATGCCAGCAGGCTTACCAGTGGCGAGGTCTATGCCAGGATTACCAATATACTCTACATGGCACTGACCACACAGAAGAAGGGTATCAGGTTTTGCAAGTTTTGCGATTTTTCTTGTAAATCCTCTCTGTCCCATCTCGTACACTTCTATGCCGGTTCTATTTGGGTCTTTATGCCACAAGGTATCAGCCTCCGGTCTTGTAAGTGCCTCAATAAGGGCATCTCTTACTATTCTCGGTCTTGTAGAGTGTGGGTCATGGCAAGCAAAGCATGCCATAGGATGATTTAATTCTTTTACCAGTTCATATGGTTTTGATGTCCTGTCCCATTTTGCTCCTTTGCCAGGCGCTCCCATGTATGGCCAATCAAGGATGTGGTCAGTTGATTTACAGAGAACACAGGTAGTATTTGCAAATGCGCCTGTGCCGTGCATAAACGGCCTATGGGCATCTACTCCTTCAAACTTATCCATAAGAACATCCCACATCTTAATGTCACCATGCTGCGCAAAGAATGCCCATCCATCTTTTGGCACAAATCTTCCGCCAAATGCCCTGTCAACTAATACATGGTCAATAAGCATAAATGCATGCGACCTCTGCATGTTGTGTTCCCTTGTAAAACCATGCGGCATCATAAGCAAATCCCACATTGGATTTGGAGACTTGCCTGTCAACTGTGACTTTTCCATTTTTGCAGGCCTCTTCCAGTTCATAGCAAAGAAGCTCTCATACTGCTTTGCATGACATGTAGCACATGCCTTCTGGTCAGTTCTTGTGACTGGTCTATTTTTTGGGTTTGCAAGATGCTTGGCAAGGTCGCTGTGGCAGGATATGCAATTTACTCCTGCATGTTTGCTTCCTTTACGAAACTCCGCAATCTGCTTGTGGCACGCATAGCACCTCTTTTCATCAACAGGCAATATAGGTGATGTCGGCACTGCTGGCGCTGCAGGAGTTGCATCAGCGCCGCCCAAAAAGAAGGCAAAGCCGCCAGCAATAACAACTACTGCTAATGCCAATGCTAATGTAACCTTTTTTCTCATTTCATTACCTCCGGATATAAGGTTTCTGCAAGGAAATTAACCCTACATTTTACAACTTATCCCTTTGCAAACACTTAAAAGGCTTTCTCTTTTGTCACCTCCTCCCTTAATTTTTTTTATTAATACATGCTACTACTATAATAATATTACTACTAAATACAGTAAATTTACAGTTAATAATTGTTAATTTTATGTAAATTTTAAGCTTAATTGACAATCCACTGTTAAGATGCTTAAACTTAACCCCGTTAGAAAGTAAGCCTCTCCATTTAAATCTCTAACGGGGTTTACGGCAGGGCATAAAAAATAGTAAAGTTAGAGAAGTTCTGTCCAATTTTTCTAACGGGGTTAACAGTTATGGAAAAAATTCTCAGGGAAGCACTGTTAAAAGCAGTTAAGAGTCAAGGAGTAGAAATTAGTAGTCTTGAGATCGAAGTCCCAAAAGAAGAAGGCTTCGGCGACTTATCAACCCCAGTTGCAATGGGACTTGCAAAAACATTAAAGAAGCCTCCAAGGAAAATTGCTGAAGATATAGTTAACTCTATCGAAAATAAGGTGATATTTGAAAAGATAGATATAGCAGGATCTGGATTTATAAATTTCACATTCTCAAAAAAATACCTCTGCGATGAATTAAAAGAACTCATTAAAAAACAAGATGATTTTTTAACAGAAGACATTGGGAAGGGTAAGAGGGTTCAGATAGAATTTGTGAGTGCAAACCCAACAGGCCCTCTACACCTTGGACACGGAAGGGGAGCGGCTTTAGGCGCTGCACTATCTAACCTGCTTATAGAAGCTGGATATGATATAGAAAAGGAATATTATATCAATGATGCTGGAAGACAGGTAAAACTGCTCGGCATGTCTGTATTTGCCAAATACAAACAACTACTCGGCAAAGATTATCCCTTTTTAGAAGATGGATACAAAGGGGATTATATCGAAGATCTGGCAAGGGAATTTATGAAGATCCGAGGATACGGAGACGCGGAGAATAAAGACTCGTTACTCGAAGAAATTACAGACTTTGCTTACAAAAAAATGCTCGATGAGATAAAGAAAGACCTTGAGGATTTTGGGGTTTTCTTTGATTCATGGCAGAGCGAGAGGGAACTTTATACCCTCCCTATTTCCCCCCATTATAAAGAGGGGGAATGGGGGGGTGAAATCCAGAAGTCAGAAATAGAGAATTCAATAGATGAATTAAAAAATCGTGGATATATTTACGAAAAAGATGGAGCCGTATGGTTTAAATCAACAGCCTTCGGGGATGACAAAGATAGGGTTGTCATAAAAAAAGAAGGCGACTACACATACTTTGCCCCTGACATTGCATACCATAGAAGAAAACTAAAAAAGGGATATGATGAAATAATAGATATATGGGGTGCAGACCATCACGGTTATGTGCCGAGGATGCAGTCTGTTTTTCAGGCTCTCGGATATCCGAGAGGGCACTTGAGAGTCCTGCTTGTGCAAATGGTTACACTTTTAAGAGAGGGGAAGCCTGTTCAGATGTCAAAAAGGGCGGGCGAATTTATCACATTGCGTGAAGTTATAGATGAAATAGGAGCGGACACAATAAAATTTCTTTTCCTCACAAGAAGACCTGACAGTCATCTTGAAATAGATATAGAAGTGGCAAAGGCACAGTCATCCGAGAATCCTGTTTATTATGTTCAGTATGCCCATGCGAGAATTAATAGTATATTTGAGAAGGCAAAAGAAAGCTCATGGCTCATGGCTCATGGCTCATGGATTGATTTTAACGGAGAATTATTTAATGATGAGGAAATGCGTATAGTCAAAAAACTTCTTCTATATCCGATGATATTCAAAAATGCAGCATTGGCGCATGAGCCACACAGAATAACCTTTTATCTTCAAGAGCTTGCAGGTATGTTTCACCCATATTATCATAAATACCGAGTGGTTTCAGAAGACATTGAATTGACAAAATCAAGACTTGCCCTATGTGCTGCAATAATGATTGTGCTAAAACACGGACTCAAAATACTGAGCGTAAAAGCGCCTGAAAGAATGTAAAAAGAGTATCTTTAATTATGGAAACAATATACAGCGGAATTTTTCAGTATAACATACCCGGCAGATCCGGAAAAAGCTCTGCGAGCCGCTGCTTCATAAATATAGTCAAATACGATAACGGAGCATGCTGTGTAATGATGATAGATGATAAAAGAGTTAAAGGGGTGTCTGTTACCATGGCCTGCAGTTATATCGCAACGCAGGTCTATAAAAAATTTCTATCCACTGCCCTGCCGGATAAAATCATATGGCTTGAACACAGTCCCTCAAACAGAATGCATAATGCCCATGTGGATTTGATACAATTTCAGCATATAGATTATAAAACAGACATTGCCCCGACCGGTGTAGAATTTTTAAATCCGCAGTGGAAAAGATTTATTGGGTCAAAAAAAATAGTGCCTGATAAATTTCTTGAAACATACGAATATGTTTTAAAAAAACTGAGCAAGTCAACTATGATGATATTTACAGCAGAGGACAAAAACAGTTATCACTGGCGTGTATGGGCTAATGATGAAGGCTTTTTTATCGTTAGCGAAAATCCCTCTGCAGTCATCCCGTCTCGCCTTCTTCATGCACAAAATGTTGTAATGGCGCTTCAGGAAAACCGCCGCCTCTTTGATTCTGAAAAAGACATAGGTGAACAGTTTACCGCTGCATTAATGAAAGGGTTTCTGGACAAAGGACTGTAATTTTTTAGTTGCTATAATGGGCAAGGTTCTTTTTACCGTCTGTCCACTCCCTCACAAATTCTCTTGCTGCATCTGCCTCTTCCTTCAAGCTGTCGGCCTTTGTTATAATCCACTCAGTAACTTTTTGAGATACAATGCCTGTCTTATCAAAAAACCACCTAAACTGGTCACCGCCTCCTCCAATAACCGAGATAGCAATAAACAACACCCATACAATTATGATTCTTTTTAAAAGCTTAAACATATTAATTATCTCCTTGCTTTACTGCATACCTCAAAATCTTGCCTATTGTAAATTACAAGACCCTGATCGCAGAGATTTTTGTTCTTAATATTGCGCCCATTCCTTGCCTTTTTTTCTAAAAACAAAGAATACTCTTATAATTCTCTAAATTCATTATAGCCAACTTAAACTCAAAAAAGTGTGACCCAAATCACAAAATAGTATTTTTTGCTACTCAAGTTAAGCGATTTTGTATTCGGATTAGGTGTTAAAAAGAGGGCTTAAGAAGAATATTTCTGTTGTCAAGGATTTCTATCTCCCCATCTCTGACAAGCCTGTTAAGAAGGCGGGTTACAGTCTCTCTTGATAGCGATGAATGATCAGCAATATCTTGATGAGTAAGCCTCAGTGCTATAAAAGTGCCTCGTTCATCTTTTATGCCGTAATGCATGCCCATAAGTTTAAGCAGTGTCTTGAGCCTGTCATTAGCATTAGACGCACTCAGCACCTTATTCATTATCCATGCCTCTCTAAGACGGCGGCAGAGCACGGCTATCAATTCTCTTAGCACTTTGCTGTTTTTTAATAAATGGGCATCAAAATCCTTTTTTGACATGATCAGAATGTCAGTATTCTCCATTGCTATTACAGTAGCGGGAGCGGTTTTTCCATCAAGCAGGGCCATTTCTCCGAAGAAATCTCCAGCCTTATGCACCGCAAGAATATGCTCCTTGCCGTCATGACCGATATGCACGGCTTTTACCTTTCCGGAAAGTATCACATACATATAGTTTTGAGTGTCCTCTTCAAGAAAGATTATTTTGTTTCTGAGGAAATGCTTTTCTATAAGCATATGCCGCAGTTCTTTCATTTCTTCATCAGAAAGACAAGCGAAAAACGGTATTGCTTTTATTATTCTGTCAAATAAGAGGTTTTTATGTTTCATAACCTTATGTTAGTTATAATTATATCATTTGCCCGACTTTCTAACAACAGACACATGTTATTATGCTATAATTTTCCATGCGCGTGATAATTGTTGGTGCCGGAGAAGTAGGCTACCAGATTGCAAAATTTCTTACATTAGAATCCGTTGAAGTAGTTGTTATTGACAAAGATAAGAACAACCTTAAACGAATTTCTGAAGAACTTGATGTGGCTGTAATAGAAGCCGAAGGAGGGGATCCATCAGCCCTTAAAGAGGCGGGGGCTGATAAAGCCGATATACTGCTTGCTGTTACTAACAGCGATGAGACAAATATGATAGCCTGCCTGCTCGGCAAGGCAATGTTTAATGTCCCCAGAAAAATTGCCCGCATAAGAAACCCTGATTATTTCTTCAATAAAGAGTTATTGGGAAAGTCCAATCTTGACATAGACCCTGCCATCAATCCGGAGCTTGAAGTTGCAAAGGCAATAACAAGGCTTCTTGAGATTCCATTTGCAACAGAGGTTGAGGATTTCGAAAACGGCGCCGTTAAAGTAATCGGCTTTAAGGTCGATGCAAAGAGCCACCTGACCGGAAAGTCGCTGAAAAACCTGCGGACAAGCATTAAAAAAGAGTTTATTATAGGAGTAATAGAACGTGATGATAAGGCAATAGTGCCTTCAGGCAGCGATACTATTGAAGAAGGCGACACAATCTATATGCCGATAAAAAAAGTGGACATTGGCGATATAGCCAAACTGTTGGAAGTTTCAACAAAGCCATCCAAAAAAGTCATGCTGCTCGGCGGAGGCAGAATAGGTTATTATGTAGCTTCTACAGTGGAAAACAGGGCTGACATCAAGATTATTGAAAAAGATGAGGAAAGATGCAAATTTTTAAGCAAATATCTGGGAAAATCATTGATACTGTGTGGAGATGGCACAGATCAAAAGCTTTTACTTGAAGAAAACATCTGCGATATGGATATGTTTGTTGCTGTTTCCAATAATGAAGAGCTTAATATAATGGCATCCCTTCTTGCAAAAAAACTTGGGGCAAAAAAAGTCATATCAATTGTCAATAGGATAGATTATATACAGCTTGCGCACAGCTTGGGCATTCAGGCTGTCTTAAGTCCAAGGCTTATTACTGCAAATACTATTTTGAGATATGTAAGAAAAGGCGATGTTCTTTCACTGACATCCATAGCAGAAGACATGGCAGAAGTAATGGAAGTCAGGGTAGGCAAAACTTCATCGCTTATAGGCAAAGTCTTAAAAGATGTAAAATTGCCCATGGCATCTATTGTCGGCACTATTATTAGAGAGGACAAGATCATCATTCCTACAGGTAAGGATATTATTTTAGAAAACGACAAATTGATAATATTTACTCTGAGAGAGTCTATAAAAGATGTAGAAAAAATCCTCATATGAATTTCAAATTGATATTTAATATGGCCGGCATTGTTTTAATATTCGTATCTTTTTTTATGCTCATGCCAGTCGTCGTCTCGCTGATATATAGACAAGACGATACTATGCCGCTAATACTATCTTTTCTAATAACCCTTGTATCAGGAACTACCATTTATCTCATAACGCAGAAACATAAAAAAGAAGAACTGCGGCATAGGGAGGCCTTTGCAGTGGTGACCATAAGCTGGGTTACGGTTACTTTTTTCGGCGCACTTCCATATATCCTTTCTAACAGCATCCCTTCTTTTACCGATGCCTATTTTGAATCAATGTCAGGCTTTACAACTACCGGCGCTTCTATACTTACGGATATAGAGGCTCTTCCAAATGGAATCCTCTTCTGGAGAAGCCTCACCCAGTGGATAGGAGGCATGGGGATAATACTTTTTGCAATTGCGATACTGCCTCTTTTAGGAACAGGCGGAATGCAGCTTTTTAAGGCAGAGGTGCCTGAAATCGGCGTTGATAAATTAAGGCCGCGCATTATAGACACAGCAAAATCACTATGGTTTATCTATGTGGGGCTTACTTTGATTGCAACTGTCTTTTATATGGCAGGAGGAATGAATATATTTGATGCAGTATGCCACGCTTTCACAACAATATCAACAGGGGGATTCTCGACAAAAAATTTAAGCATAGCTCACTTTGAGAGTGTGTTTATTGAATATACTGTTAGCATATTCATGTTTCTTGGCGGAATAAACTTTGTCTTATATTTTCACTTATTCAGGGGCAATGCAGCAAAACTCTATAAAAGCAGCGAGTTCAGATTTTATCTGACAATGATTTTAATAGTCATCATGATAATGACAGCACATCTATGGATATCGAATTATTACTCTCTTTCGGATTCTTTAAGGTATAGTGTTTTTCAGGTTATTTCTATTATAACAACTACCGGATATGCCACTGCCGACTATGTGCAGTGGTCTCCCTTTGCGCAGATGGTCATTCTTATGCTAATGTTTTTCGGCGGCATGATAGGCTCTACAAGCGGGGGGATAAAGCAGATAAGAATGCTTCTGATGCTGAAACAGGGATACAGGGAAATGTATCAATTAATACATCCGAGGGCTGTAACATCCCTTAAGCTTGATGAAAAATTCCTAACAAAAGAGATATTAGGAAGCATCTGGGGTTTTATATTTCTCTTTATCTTTGTATGTTTGATTGCAACCATTGGCATGGCTGCAACAGGGTTAGACCTTATAACATCAATCTCAACTGTAATTTCAGCAATGTCCAATGTAGGCCCAGCTCTTGGAGATGCAGGACCTGCAAGCAACTATTCATTTATTCCTTTAACAGGGAAATGGATACTTATATTCTGCATGCTTATAGGAAGGCTTGAGATATATACTGTGCTGATATTGTTTATGCCTCAATTCTGGAAAAAGTAACCTTTTTTTATTGCATCAGAAGCCTTTGCAACCCTTGACATCTCCTTTACATCATGCACCCTAATAATATTTGCGCCATTGAATATTGATATTGCCACTGCTGCTGCCGTTCCTTCAAGCCTTTCAGATGGAGGGACATCTCCCAATATTTTTCCAATAAATGCCTTGCGTGATACACCTACAGCAACCGGTTTTCCAAGAATGGTGAATTCCTTAAAATTTTTTATTATTTCAAGATTGTGCTCAAATGTCTTTCCGAAGCCTATGCCGGGGTCTATTATAATCTTATCATCAGGGATACCAAATTTGTTGGCAAGCCTAATGCTTATCCTTAGGTAGTCCATAATCTCAGGGATTAAAGCCTCATATTGAGGGTTGTCTTGCATGTCCTTTGGCCTTCCCTTTATGTGCATGATAATTACAGGCGCTTTGTATTCAGAAACAACCTTTGGCATATCAGGGTCAAAACGCAGCCCGCTTATGTCATTTACAATTGACGCCCCTGCATCAAGGGCATGTCTTGCAACCTCTGACTTGTAAGTATCAATGGAGATTGGGATATTTGTCTCTTTTGAAACTGCCTGAATTACGGGTATGGTTCGTCTTATTTCTTCTTCCAATGAAACAGGATCAGACCCCGGTCTTGTGGACTCTCCTCCGATGTCTAAAATATCTGCGCCGTCTTCTATAAGTCTGAGGGCATGTTCGATGGCCTTTTTTTCGCTAAAATAAAGACCGCCGTCAGAAAATGAATCGGGGGTAACATTAAGCACCCCCATGATGTAAGTCTTCTTAGAAAAGTCTAAAGAGAAGTTTTGCCACTCGATTTTCACATACTATTTTATCTTTTCAATAAATATTTTTTCTAATTTTAGTCTTTTGCTTATCATTATGCTGCCACTGCCCTTGCATCTTCAATCAACTTATCTATCTCGTGTCCATCTATAGTCTCTCTCTCTAAAAGGGTTTTAGCAAGGATATCAAGGAGGTCGTAGTTGTCCTCTAAAATCTTCTTTGCCCTTTCGTAAGCCTCTGTAACAATCCGCTTTATCTCCTCGTCTATATCAACCGCGGTCTTTTCGCTATAGTTTTTATGCTTTGCTATTTCCCTGCCCAAAAATATCTGCTCGTCTTTTTTGCCAAATGTAAGAGGACCTAATTTCTTGCTCATACCCCATTCTGTTACCATTTTTCTTGCAAGATCTGTTGCTCTTTCAAGGTCATTTCCTGCGCCTGTAGTCATGTGATTAAGGGCTATTTCCTCTGCTGCCCTGCCTCCAAGAAGCACATTCAATGTCTTTTCAAGGTAATCCCTCGAATATGTATATCTGTCATCTATAGGAAGCTGCTGGGTGACTCCGAGCGCCCTTCCCCTCGGTATAATGCTCACCTTATGTATGGGGTCAGTGCCAGGTGTAAATTTTGCAACAAGCGCATGTCCTGCCTCATGATAAGCAGTATTTTTCTTTTCAGCATCGCTTAAAACCATGCTTCGTCTTTCTACGCCCATCAATACTTTGTCTTTGGCAAATTCAAAATCTGACATATCTACTTTGTCCTTTGTCTTTCTTGCAGCTAAAAGCGCAGCCTCATTTACAAGATTGGAAAGATCTGCGCCTGAAAATCCAGGTGTGCCTCTTGCTACCTTTTCAAGGCTAACATCATCTGCAACCGGTATTTTTTTAGTATGAACTTTAAGTATTTCCAGCCTGCCCTTTACATCAGGTATCGGCACTACTATTTGTCTGTCAAATCTTCCGGGCCTTAGTAATGCAGGGTCAAGCACATCAGGCCTGTTTGTAGCAGCAACAATAATAATTCCCTCATTGCCTTCAAACCCGTCCATTTCCACAAGCAACTGGTTTAAGGTCTGCTCCCTTTCATCATGTCCTCCGCCAAGTCCAGCGCCTCTGTGCCTTCCTACTGCATCTATTTCATCTATAAATATTATGCATGGTGCATTTTTTTTAGCCTGTTCAAAGAGGTCTCTTACCCTGGATGCGCCAACGCCCACAAACATCTCTACAAAATCAGAACCCGAGATAGAAGAAAACGGCACCCCTGCCTCTCCTGCTATTGCTTTTGCAAGAAGGGTTTTACCAGTACCTGGAGTCCCTACAAGCAAGACACCTCTTGGTATCTTCCCTCCTAATTTTGAAAACTTTTGAGGGTCTTTCAAAAACTCAATTATTTCTTCAACTTCTTCCTTTGCCTCTTCTATTCCAGCTACATCTGCAAATGTGATTTTTACAGCCTTATCCGAGACCAGTTTCGCCTTTGCCTTGCCAAAAGACATGGCTTTATTGCCGCCCATCTGCATTTGTCTCATAAAGAAAATCCATATGAGTATTAGAAATAAAATAGGTCCCCACGAAAAGAAAAATGTTATATACCATGGAGTAGGATCTGGAGGCTTGGCTGTTATTTTTATGTCTTTAGCTTTTAATTTATTCACAAGCTCAGGATAATTAGGAACATATGTTCTGAATTTAGTGCCGTCTGTCAGCCTGCCGGTTATGTTATTTTCCTTTATAGTTACCTCTTTAATCTCTCCTGCTTCAACCTTTGTAATAAATTCAGAAAAAACAATCTCTTTGTCGTCTGCAGGCGGAACTTGTAGCATATTAAAAATAAGAAGCATCGTTAAGCCAATCATTAGCCAAATAAATAAACTTCTATGCATATTTCGACCTTTATCCCGTTCTTTCACCTTAAAATACCTCTTGTTGTCATTCTGGACTTCGGCGTGAGCTCAGTCGAACGCTTGTCCAGAGTCTTTCCCTGTCTTTAAGAAGGATTCCCGACAAGCGGGAATGACATTTTCATTCTCCCTTGTGCCGATTAATCGGCATGAGTATTTCATAATATTTCTAATATTGTAACATATTTGATTTAAGTATTTCTTTCTGAATTTTAATCAATTCAGCTATGCCTTTTTCTGCAATGTTAATTAATGAGTTAAGCATGTCCCTGGAAAACGGCTTTGATTCAGCAGTTCCCTGCACCTCTACTATTTTGCAGTCTCCTGTCATGACTACATTCATGTCCACCTGAGCAGATGAGTCTTCTAAATAACATAAATCAAGCCGCGCCTCATTATTGACAATGCCTACGCTCACTGCAGCAAGGTAATCTCTTACTGGGTTTCTTTCCATAATCCCATTTCTTACTGCATTATGTAAAGCGTCATTAAGGGCAATAAAAGCTCCTGTTATGGCAGCGGTTCTTGTTCCGCCATCAGCCTGTATCACATCGCAGTCAATCCATACTGTTCTTTCCCCGAGATACTGGAGATCAACTACAGATCTCAAAGCCCTTCCTATTAATCTCTGTATTTCCTGAGTTCTTCCGCCTATCTTTCCTGATGCTGACTCCCTCATTGTCCTTGCATTAGTCGCTCTGGGTAGCATTCCATATTCTGCAGTCAGCCATCCTTTTTTCTGGTCACGCAGAAACTGAGGCACTTTGTCTTCTATTGACGCTGTACAGATAACCCTTGTATTTCCAATTTCTATTAATACAGAGCCTTCTGCTGTTTTTATAAATCCCCTTGTAATATTAACTTTTCTCAGTTCATCATTCTTTCTTCCATCAGGGCGCATCATACCTCCACTTGCGTTTATTGCGTTGTGCGTTATAACGAAATTCTTTCAATATCCTCAATCCTGCTCTGCAAAAACCTCTCCCCAACAGCAACAAATCTTTCAGGCGAATCTGTTACATAAAATTTCAGCCTTCCCCCTTCCTTGTTCATTGACTCCTGACCTTTTAAAATATCTCTAACGACTTTTGCAGTTTCTGTAGCAGAATCAATCAATTTAACATTTCCCATTACCTCTTGAATTACATCTTTTAAAAGTGGATAGTGGGTGCATCCTAAAACAAGCGTATCTGCTTTGCTGTCTCTAAAAGTTCCAAGGTATTGTTTGGCAATCAATCTGGCAATGTCGCCTTCTATAAGTCCTTCTTCTACCAGAGGAACAAATAAAGGGCATGGAAGACCGAAAACCTCTATGTCACTGTCAAGAATATTGATAGCTTTTTTATAGGCGCTGCTTTTAATAGTAGTCTCTGTGCCTATTACCCCTATTTTTTTATTCCTCGTAGAACCAACCGCGGCATTTGCGCCCGGCTCTATAACCCCTACCGCAGGAATTGAAGCAATCTTCTTTATTTCATAAAGACTTACAGCAGAAACAGTGTTGCAGGCAACCACCAGCAATTTTATACCCTTTTTTATCAGGAATTCCGCACACTCAAAAGAATATTTTGTAACAGTCTCTGCTGACCTAATGCCATAGGGCACCCTTGCTGTATCTCCGAGGTATATTATATTTTCTGAGGGCAATAACCGCCTTACCTCTTTTACTACAGTAAGACCGCCTATGCCGGAATCAAAAATGCCAATTGGTTCATTGCTCATAGCTAATCTGCAAATATTTCTTTTAGTCCATAAAGGCTTATAAAATGGCCTCCTATGCTCTCTATTTCCCTTCCTTCTATTAAAATTCTTATATCTTCCACCCACTGAAAATTTGAAACAATGGTATTATACAACGATTGCAAAAGCAGAATCTCTTTTTTGGCGTCTCCAGAAAAATTTCTTCTAAATTCATCCGAAAGGTCTATATATAAAAAATTCTGCCTGTCCCTGTAAACACCCAGAATTTTCGTTT
This sequence comes from Nitrospiraceae bacterium UBA665, assembly GCA_002299835.1. Lineage (GTDB taxonomy): Bacteria > Nitrospirota > Thermodesulfovibrionia > Thermodesulfovibrionales > Dissulfurispiraceae > UBA665. The sequence continues at coordinate 27,697 of DBNT01000137.1, forward strand.
CAGCAAGCCCCCCTCCCAATCCCTTCAAATATTCTGCCAGTACGGCCTCTACCATTTCTACATGAAGTGGCCTGTGGCCGACTTTAACTTCTGTAGCAACTATTTTATCTTCAAATGGACGAAATATTTTAACAGTAACTTCATCCTCTATAACCTTTATGGGTAAGGTCTCTTCTATAGTCTCTTTTGTAATACTGGGTGGCAATCTGTCGACTATTGCATCCTGAAAAAAATAATACTTTTGAGCAAACCAGCCTGCTGCTGATATTAAAAGCACTACAAGAACTATAGATATCTTCTTTTTTAATGTCATTCTGTTACCTAAGTTAAGCGATTCTTGCTCTTAAAATGCAGGTCGGGTATGGCGAAAAGCCTTTAGACCCGGAATTCAGATAACATTTTCTTGTATTCGTCATCACCGTCGGTGGTAACTTGTTGAGTTATACATTTTAAATCATTCATACATATTTCAACAAACACTTTCTAAAGGCTTTGAGTCATGCCTGACCTGCATAAAATCGCTCAATTCAGGTGTCAATATCTAATCTTTAATTCATTCGATCCGCATCAGGCGCATCAGGCGCATGTGTCATTGCCCTTAATATTGCATTTACAAGCCGCTCTATTGTCTTTCTATCATAAGTAAATTTATCCGGATGCGGCATTTCTATCATTATTGATGGCACTTTTGTATAGGCAAGTAGTGGCAGCGGCAGCCTCTCATGCACAACATCACGATTAAACTCAAGCCTAAGGCTTTGTGCTATGGATTTTGCAAGTGCAATATCTTTTATTAACCTGCCCGTATCCGCCTCACGGCCGCTTGCAGCCTTATGAGCAGCATGAGTCGCAGTATATATTGTAAAATCATGTCCGGACGACAAATGCAGGCTTATAAATACTCCATGGGCGTGCCTGTTAACAAAGTTTATTCTATCCCTCAAAGACAGGCTGTAATCACCCCTTCTTGTGAGAAAGGCCTTTCTGCCGCCTTTATTTATAGTATCCACAAAAGCTCTTGCAACAGACAAAGCTATGCCCTTTTCAGTTTTATTGCCCGCCCGAATGCCTGTGTCATATCCGCCGTGACCTGCATCAATTATAAAAGATTCATATAACAGATATAGGGCATCAGGTAGAGGCGCTGTGACTGTCTCTTCTTCTCTTTGTTTTCTGATATAGGCATCAACAACAAGTCTCGGAGGCGGCATAAGTTTTAATATGTTTATATCATCGAGGTTTTTAATTGTGATAAAACAACTATTGCCCTTTGCGGTAATTAAAATCCCCTCTTCAGTTTTCAAAGGCGTTCCATCTGAAGGTATGGACTTTTTTACGCCTCTATGAAAGACTCTCAAATTAATCGGGCGTTTAAAGTCAATTTTAATAATATTGTCCGCAGACAATATAACAGATGCACCCTGTACATAATCCTCACTTGTGCTAAAGACCATCCTGATAAAATCCGGATGTTTTCCTATCCGGATGGTCACAGTTTCCGCTCCTTCCGCTGCTTTAACCAGAAAGGGCTGCTCACCGCTTATGAGGAGCAAGCAAATTAAAAATAAAAAACTGACAATAAAAATTACCCTTTTCATAGTTTTTAATTATTTTTTATTATAACCAAAATCAAACCATAATCCATAGCCAAGTTTTCTGATACAGATGGCTAACAAATAGCGGCTCATACATTAAACCTAAAATTGATTATATCGCCATCCTTTACTTCATAGCCTTTGCCTTCAAGTCTCATGAGCCCTCTATCTCTTGCAGTTGCCATATTCCCGCATGAGATAAAATTCTCAAAGTTTATTACTTCCGCCCGTATGAATCCTCTTTCAATATCGGAATGTATTTTGCCTGCTGCCTTTTGAGCATTGGCTCCCCTGTCAATCGTCCATGCCCTTACTTCGTCCTCTCCACAGGTGAGGAAGGAAATAAGACCGAGGAGATCGTAACTTACATGTATCAATTTGTTAAGGGCGGGCTCCGATATTTTAAGGTCATCTAAAAAAGCCTTTGCCTCATCAGAATTTAATTGTGCAATTTCCATTTCTATCTTTCCGCATAAAGACAGTAACGAGTAATAAGCCGGAGCACCAAAATTTTTGGTGCTCGGTCGAGCACTCAACTTGTTGAGTGCTCTGATAACGGGTAACGGGTCTTTATATTTGCTTTCAAAATATTCTTTTGCTTTACCTAATAATTCATGCTCTCTCTTTGTATTGAAATCCTTTTCTCCTACATTCAGAACTACCACTTCCGGCTTTGTGGAGACAAACTGGAGGTGTTTCATGGCCTTCTGTTCTTCGTCGTCAAAGCTTATATTCCTAAGAGGAATTTCTTTTTCAAGGGCATCTTTACATTTCAAGAGGAGTCTCTTTTCTGCATCATTTGGCTTTTTGCCTTTTTTAATGCCTTCTTCCATCCGCAGGAGCCTTCTTTCTGCAAGTTCCAAATCCCCGAATATAAGCTCAATTTCCAATGTCTCAACATCCCTTACCGGATTAACATTATTCATAGGATGCAAAACTGCATCGTCTTCAAAGGCTCTGACCACATGCACAATAGCATCTGCATCTTTTATCATATCAAAAACCTTTCTGTTCTGTGCAACATCTCCTTTTGTTAGACCTACATAGTCTATATATTCAACAGTTGCATATGTAAGTTTTTTAGGGCTATATATCTCTGCAAGCCTATCAACCCTGTCATCAGGCACTTTTACAATTCCTAAATTCGGCTCGCCGCTTACAGTCGGATATATAGTCACATCAGCATTCTGCCCTGTAAGGGCATTAAATATTGTAGTTTTTCCGGAATTAGACAGTCCGATAATAGCTAATTTCACAGTTCCTCCGTTTCAAGTTTATTGTGTTTGTTGGGTTCGTTGAGTTCGTTGTGTTCGTTTCATTCATAAAGTTTTAACTCAATAAACCCAAGAGACACAATAAACTCAATAAACTCTATATCGCTTTTCGCGTGCAAAATTTTTTATTATAATTAATGCGCTGTACAGCCTCTGCAATCTCATGTTTCTTTTTCTTATTAAAAAACCATCATTATACGGAAAAGGCTCTGACCTTATCCCTGCCAGTTGACGCTCAATTACATTATAAAGGGATTTGAGCATACTCTCATCAAAGGATTTTAAATATATAGGATTCAACATAACAAAGCCTTCTGATATATCCGATGCAATTGCCTTAAAATTTCTTTTTCCTTTCTCTGTCATTTCCTGAATTATTCAGACGGCTTTTTCTTCCTATCAAGAAATATCGAAACCCATATGCCAACTTCATAAAGCAATATCATTGGGACGGCCATAAGTATCTGATTGAATAAATCTGGAGTAGGTGTTAAAAACGCTGCAAGCACAAAAGCTCCCAATGCAGCATACCTTCTGTTTTTAGCAAGGGTTTTTGGATTAACAATGCCCATCCTTGTCAGAAAGACAATGACTATCGGTAGCTGGAAAACTATACCGAATGCAAGTATAAATTTCAGGCAAAAGTCAATATACTGTCCCACAGAAAGCATAGGCATCAAAAAATCTCCGACCTTGTATGTCAAAAGAAAACCCATAGCAAACGGCAGGACAATGAAAAGACAAAAGGCAGCACCAAAAATAAAAAGCCCTGTGGCTGAAAATATAAACGGAAGGGCATACTTTTTTTCCTTTGGAAGCAAGCCCGGAGATATAAATTTCCAAAACTGATGAAATATTACCGGCAGCGCAAGTATCAGCCCTGAAACAATAGAAATTTTGATGTGCATCCAAAGTGCCTCTGCAGGCGCAAGGAATACAAGCTTTGTATTACCACCGAGCTTGTCATCAGGAACAAAATGTAGATAAAATTCTCTGATTGAAAAATCAAGACTGTATCTAATTGGAAACATCAAAATGCCGAGAATATGTTCTGATACTGCAAATGCCGCTATAAATGTAATGAATAAAGCTATTAAAGATATGGTTATTCTTTTTCGGAGGTCACCGAGGTGTTCGGCAAAAGGCATTTTTACATTTTCCATTTGCCTTCCCATCGGGCTAAACAGCAGATATTTAATTTAACCTGACTGTATTGATTTACAATTTGAAACATTGAGTTTATTATTTAAAAATAAGACAATTAAAATTAAGCCTTTCCATTCCCTGCAGGGTCTTCGGAAGAAACCTTATTTTCATCAACTCTATTGCCTACCCCGTTAGAGTGTTTTTCTCTAACAGGGCTTGTCTCTGTCAAGGTAGTTTCGTAATTTGCGTTTTGTTCGGTTTTATAAATATCATTATCAAAAGATACGGGATTATGTTTTTTTATCTCTTGAATCTCAGAGTCAATCTGCTCTTTAACATCATGCATCGCTCTTTTTAGTTCTGCCAGCCCTTTTCCTAATGTCCTGCCAAGTTCGGGTAATTTTTTAGGACCAAAAACAAGAAGCGCTACTATAAATATTACTATCAGTTCTTGCGTTCCAAGCCCCATCATAAACACATTATAACATATCCACAGTTAAAGATTCAGATCCCATAATCTGTAAAGAAACATTTACATAAGCAGAGCAGGTGTGGCTTTGAAGCCATGCCTGCTCTGCTTGATTACGGATTATGTTCAGAGCCATAGAATATGTTTTACTTTTCGTATATCCTATGAATTATTTCCCTTTCTTTAGGAAGTACAATACTCACGGAAAACATCAGCCTGTAATCCGGAGACCTGTCTTTAATGTCAAAACCAACCCCTATTGTTGTAAATATATTATCTGCAGTTGTAACCCTGTAACCCATTCTCCACTCCAGCAAGTCTATCTTGTTTTCAAAATAATTTTTTCTGCCGACAACCTCTGCAAGCACTCTTAAATCATGAGCCACGGCCAGTTCAGCGCCCAAATTTAAGGAATATTCATCTTTTAACGCTGAATCCATTGGCCTGGAGTAAATAACATTAACATGCCCCCTGAAAGGTCCTACCTTTTTTGTAAACAATAATCCTGCCCCCATGCTGCCTTCAGTAGAAAACTCGCCTCTTCCTGTTGGCGCAGAAATCATTAACATATAAGCAAAGGCAGGACTATACCGAGATTCATCGGCAAGCCTATGTTTAAATCCGAAGCTTATGTCTTCAAAGCCGTCAACATTGTTCCATCCTGTAACATAAGGAAGGCTCATGTTAAACTCAAGCCTATCGTGCAAGCCATATGCAAAGTTAAAATTAGTGCGGTAAAAATTAGGACTGTCTGACTTTTCAACGCTGAGGGCAAAGCCTGCTTTGTTTTGTTTCAGGCTCTCAGCGCTGAATGTAGAAAAGACTCCATAAGGTGAAAGGGGCTGCAGTCCCTTTATGTCAAAGGCATGGGCAGAAGAAGTGAATAGTGAGCCGTAAATAGTAAGTAGTGAAGTAACGAGTAACGAGTAACGAGTAACGAGTTTTACAACAAATACAAAATGGTCTCTATAGTTTTTCATCGTGTATGAGAATAGAAAAAAAAGCAGTGTTCTGTCAAATCTTAACGGCAGTAACAAGTGACGAGAAGTTTAAAAATCAACAGTTTTTAGTTTTTAACTCGTTACTCGTTACTGTAAACTCGTTTACTATTGTTATACCTACTTCCCGAAAGGACATACAGGATACCTGCATTCTTTACAGTTCAGACATAAGCCTCCATGTCCTAATTCTGCAAGTTCCTGTCTTTTAATCTTTTCTTCAGCAAGCACACGGGGAAGAATTAGATCGAATATTGTTGTCTTGTGATACATTCCGCAGGCAGGGATTCCCAGAATGGGAATAACAGAAGTGTCAGAGTATCCATGTGTCAGAGTGTCAGAGCCTTTGACACCTTGATGCTTTGACTCTTTGACACTTAAATATGCTACCAGAAACATTGCACCGGGCAGCACTGCAGAGCCGTATGTTATATCTGTTGCGCCGAGATTTCTAATGGCAAATCGGGTCACATCATCAGGGTCAATAGACATGCCTCCTGTGGTAATAAGCAAATCTGCCCCTGCGTCTATGAGATCTCTAAGTCTTGCCTCTATAAATTCTTCATTGTCAGGCGCATAATATATTCCAATAATTTCACCATCAAATGCCTCTATCTTTTTTGTTATTATTGGCGCAAAGACATCCTTTATCTTTCCATAATAAATCTCATTGCCGGTAATTACAGCTCCGACTTTAGGTTTGCGCAATTCTTTGACTTCTACAACACCCGAGCACGAAGCGTCAGAGTTGCAGAGGGTCAGAGGGTCAGATTCTTTGACACTTTGACACTTTGACACTTTGACACTATTTGCTATTGCCACTGCCTTTTTTACCATTTCTTTCTTTACTACCAGCGGAATTGCCCTTGTGCCTGCAACAATCTGTCCCTTCTTCACCACCGTATTATCGTGCAGTGTTGCACACATTACATCGCCGAGCATATTGAATCCCATTAGAGCATCTTCATTAATTTTTAAAAGTCCATCCCTGTCTGCAAGTATATTAATCCTGCCTTCTTTAGGTTCTCCTTCAATTTTTACGCCTTCACCCATTAAGGCGCCTGCCAGTGCATATGTAGTATCGTCTTCATGCATCTCATCATCTGCAATACTTAAAACAAATAGATTTTCTTTTCCGAGTTTTTGTAAATGACTTATGTCTTCTTCTCTGACAATATGTCCTTTTTTGAATGCCCTGCCTTTAAAATTATTCTGCCTTATCTCGGTAATATCGTGAGCTAATACCATGCCTATAGCCTTTTTTACAGGAATTGTCCTAACACCTATTTTGTCTTTAATTTCATCATGAATGTCGCACATAATATCCCTCATCTGCGCATGGTTTGCATAGTAGTTTGCCATTTTTATTAATCTCTCTCATATCTTGAACATATTCCCCGCAACTGTTACACCTAATTCTCTTTAACGGTCTTCCGGGCATATCCTCGGGCTTTAGATTAACTTTTACATTCATTGCCTCAAAAAGCTCCTCATCTGCCATTATTTTATATGCCTCAAGCTGTGCTTTATATTTATCCTGTATTTCAGGAAAATATTCCTTTGCCTTTTCTCTCGCTTCTTCTTTTGCTATTATCCTTACAGCTTTTCCTGTTTTAAGATTTACAAATGTAGCAGCCATCTTGCCGTAATCCATGAACTTCATAGTCCTATGACCGAGGCTGCATCCTGTAACAGATTGAACTGCATCTGTTGCGCATCTGTCCATCTCAACAAACACGATTAGGCTTTTTCTATCCTTTCCTTTTGGGTCTTCGATGCCAATTTTACTGAGTCCGAGAATAGACATCTTGACGCCAAGAACCTGTCCAGGACAAAGGTGACCGTGAATCTTTACCGATTCTGCAAGGAGTCTTTCAAAATCCGAATCAATTAATTTTGAGCTGCCCATTTTTCTATTTTATTAGAGCCTATGAAATTCACCATATCTTTGCAAAATCAAAGTCAATCTTGCATTTACCAATATCAAATGTAACCACAACATCTTGTGCATTTTTTATCTTTGTATAATTTCCATCAATCAGTTCAAACACCTCGGCAACCTTCGCATCTATATCAACAATTACATAGTATTTAACACCCTCAGATTCGTAGATTTTATATTTTATGTTTTTATCTTTAAAAGCTGTAGAAGGAGAAAGAATTTCGTAGATTATTTCAGGGGGGCTGGAAAGAAAATCCCCTTCTTCTTTTCTGCATGTTACAAGATTATCAGGTTGAACAACAGTATTTTCGTTAATCTTCCAGTCAACCGGCAAAAGAGCAAGGCATCCGATACATTCTTTAAGCGCCTCTGAAAGTTGTGTATGAATTTTCCCACTGACATGTTGATGTTTAATGCTCGGCTGAGGTGACATTGCATAAGCTACTCCGTCGATAAGCTCCCATCTTCCTTCCCATTGCATATAGTCTTTGTATGTATATCGTGGGATGTAGTCTATGTTTATTTTTTTCAATCTACTCATAAATAAATTATAGAGATTACAACACTATAAATACAACAATTAATCTAAATAAATACAACAATTAATCTAAACAATTCTTACTTCCTTCTGAAACCTTTCTCTTTACAGGCATTGTAAAGATAAACCTGCTGCCTTTGCCTAATTCGCTCTCTACCCTGATGTTTCCTTTGTGAAGTTCAATAAGTTTCTTTGCAATAGACAAACCAAGACCTGCCCCCCTGACCTTCTCTTCTTCATAAAGCCTGTGATACGCGTCAAATATCCTTTCAAAATTGTGGGGATCTATGCCCTTTCCCGTATCCCATACAGTAATCTCTATATAGTCGTTTATTGTCTTTGCCATTATCCCGATATTTCCACCTTCAGGAGTATATTTTATTGCATTATCCAGAAGATTAATTATTATCTCTGTCACACGCCTTGTATCACCACAGCAAAATGTATCCTTTACATCTTCTGTTTCCACCGAGATTTCCATATTCCTTTCTTTTGCCTTCATAAAAAGCATTCCAACAGAGTCTTTAATCACATCGTCAATCCTGAATGGTTCAACTAAGAGACTTGCCCTGCCAGCTTCTATTTTTGAAAGCTCCATTATGTCGTTGAGAAGGGAGTTTATATAATTGGCTGCATCCTCTATTTTTTTCTTAAACTTATTCCTTTCTTCATCGGAGATCGATTTATCGGATATGAGGGCGGTAAATCCTGCTACGGCATTAAGAGGTGTTTTGATTTCGTGGGCAAGATTGGCGATAAAATTAGACTGTGCAAGATAAAGCCCTTTTATCTCTTCCTGTTTTTTGTAAAGCTTATCAGATAAATAAATAACGAAATATGCAGTCAAAAACACTGTGCTGATAAATACGGCGCCGTAAATGGATATTATCTCAATGTCCGCAAAAAATACAGGTCTGTCTATAAATATGGCAAAATGAGGAAGAATACCTATGTGTTTTAAGCCCCATACAAAAGGTGGAAGGATAATAGCAGCGCCTGTAAACATAAACGCCCATTTCTTTGGAAGTATTATGCCTGTTATCACTATATAAAAAATGTAGTAAAAAAGGAACGGGCTGTCGCAGCCGCCTGAAAAATAGATTGCTGCGGCAAGGGCAATGTAATCAAGTCCAATCTGGATAATGGCGTCATTTAGAAAATTCCTAGAAAGGAATTTTAGTCTGCTTTGAAAATACAGGTTATAGGCTGCAACAGAAAGAAGGATTGCATAAACCGGAAGCATTGGAAAATCGAGACTGAATACCTCCCTTACGAGATGAGCGGCAATAAACACTCCGATGCATCCTGCCCATCTCACCTTTATAAGCCAGCGAAGCTTCTCTTTTATTTCAGATTGCTCAAAAGACATAATACCTTTACCCTATTAAAATCCCTCTTCATCCCCCCTCACCCTAACCCTAACCCCGATGGGGAGAGGGAATTTTTTAATTTTGTGAGACCTTATTAGCAAAGAGAGATTGGGAGGAAATTTTATAAGTAATTTTTTAGCATACTTAACGTATTTGTATTATTTTCCCATATGCCTTTAGATTATTCAATGTTAATTTTTCTTTACAGTTCAGTTTTTATAGGTGTCTTAAGATAATGCCAGATGATATGACAAACTCGGGTATATATTTTTCAGGCTTTCTTCCAAAGCATATGCCGAGATCTTCAAATAGGGCAAGCTCGCTGACATCAACAGGTCTCTGTTTAATCGCCTCTGATGTAGGTATATAATGAATTTTACTGCCATCTACATTAACTATAGTATTGCCAATCTTTCCATTTACTAATAATAAGACTGCTGATGCCCCAGCTTTATAACCAAAATTAACATCAAAGGCTGAAGAATGCCCAGAGCGCACCAAATGGCCAGGTGTTACCTCTCTTACTTCCGGAATTTCATAAACGCCAGGCGCATACATTCCTGTTCTCTTCATAAATTCTTTAACATCTGGGTCGTTTTTAAGTCTTTTTTCAAGTTGCTGTCTTACATACCAACCTGCGCCTGTAAGCTTTCTATGTCCAAATGCATCTGCAGGTATAGCCTCATCATACAATAACTCGCCGCTTGCTGTTTTTATGCCTTCAGCAGCAACTATTATATATGTCCCTGCCTTTACATCGCTTCTTTCAATTCTATTAAAATATGTGTTTTTCATGTGTTCATATACAATATCAAAATCCACAGGTATTTCAGGTATTAAAATGCAGTCTGCCTCAGCTCCAGCGCCACCCCTGAAAGCAGTATGTCCTACATATCTTCCGAACACCTCTATAACAAGTATGCGATTATGGCTTAACCCGGTAGTCTTTAAATCTCTTGTAAAAACAGCTATCCTGTTTATTGCCGAATCACCGCCGACGCTATATGGCTGAAGGTCTAAATCCATGGTCTTGGGGACATGTATGCATGGAATGCCTTGCTCAGAAAGATCTATCACAACACTTCCTGTGTCATCTCCGCCGCTGATTATGAGAGCGTCTATACCGAATTTCTTTAACCCTTCCTTTATCCTTTCATAAGTGTTGGGGTCTTTTATTTTGCTCAGCTTTACGCGGGAATGGCCTGCCTCTGAGCCGGCTAAAGATGCCTCTATTTTGCTTACTCTTTCGGCATTAAGGAGTACTACATTGTCAAGGTTGCCAAGATTATAAAGGCCGGCATAACCATTGGGTATAACCACCGATTCAATGCCCATGGCATAAGCCTGTCTTGCAGCGCCTTTAATTACAGCATTAAGACCTCCGCAGTCGCCACCGCTTGTAATAACACCGATTCTTTTGATGGATGACATAAAAACCTCCTCCTTTTTAGTGTCAAAGTATCAGAGTATCAAAGTGTCAAAGATTTTAAAGATTTAGAGAATGTATTTAACATAGCTCCGACTTCACTACGCATTTTTTCTAATTTTTGATATTCTAACTCATTTATAAAGTTTAGTTCTTTTACTACTTCAAGTAAATATTCTGTCTCAACAAGTGATCTGTTTGTTATGTTAAGAAAACTCAAGAATTCTTTTTTGCTATTACTCGCGTGTCCTTCTACTATATTCAAAGAAATTGAAAAAGCTGCTCTTCTGATTTGAGAAGTTAATCCATACAATTCTTCTTTAGGAAATTTGTTACTTATCCTATAAATTTCTACTGCAAATGCATGAGCTTTCCCCCACACTTTAAGTTTCTTGTATCCTTTTCTATCTTCCATCTCTGACACTTTGACACTATGACACTATGACACTATGACACTGTCTTTATTATATTCCTGTATTGATTTAATGCTCAATTGTCTCTTTAGCAGCATTTCTATAGCCATTACCGCTGCCCTTGCGCCTGAAATTGTTGTCGTATAAGGAATATTATATTGCAGGGCGCTCCTCCTTATAGACAACGAATCCTTCTGAGCCTGCGCACCCGTAACCGTATTTATTATAAAGTTTACTTCCCTGTTTTTTATCATGTCAACAACATGAGGCCGCCCCTCCATTACTTTATTAATAACTTCAACAACAATTCCATTTTCTGAAAGGTATCTGGCAGTGCCTCTCGTAGCCGTCAAATAAAAGCCCATCTCAAACAACTTCCAAGCAATTTTTAGAGTGGCAGGCTTGTCTTTATCCTTTACGCTTATAAAAACCCTTCCTGATGTTGGTATCATGTTTTTGCTTGAAGCCTGTGCTTTGGCATAAGCAATGCCAAAATCTTCATCTATTCCCATAACTTCTCCTGTAGACTTCATTTCAGGGCCGAGTATAACATCAACTCCTGGAAATTTATCAAAAGGAAATACAGCCTCCTTGACAGCCACATGAGTTATCTCTTTTTCTTTTGTCAGACCGAGTTCTTTTAAGGTTTTCCCTGCCATTACCTTTGCAGCTAATTTTGCAAAAGGTATGCCTATTGCCTTGCTAACATAAGGTATAGTTCTTGACGCCCTTGGATTGACCTCAAGGATATATATTTCATAGCCATTAGTCATTGGACATTGGTCATTAGTTTTTTCTATTGACTGTTGACCATTGACTATTGACTGCTTTACTGCAAACTGCACATTCATCAGACCTATAACATTGAGTTCTTTAGCCATGGCTTTAGTTTGTCTCTTTATATCATTAACTACATCTGGCGGCAGCGAATATGGAGGAATAGAGCACGCAGAATCCCCTGAATGAATTCCGGCCTCTTCTATGTGTTCCATAACACCGCCGATAATAACATCTATCCCATCCGAAATAGCATCCACATCTACTTCTATTGCATCCTCAAGGTATTTGTCTATGAGAATAGGGTGTTCAGGAGATGCCTTTACTGCCCTAACCATATAATCCCTAATGGAATGTTCATCATACACTATTTCCATTGCCCTTCCGCCAAGAACATATGATGGTCTTACCATTACAGGATAGTCTATTATATTTGCTATATCCACAGCCTCTTCAATGGACATAGCAGTGCCGCTTTCTGGCTGTTTAAGGTTAAGTTTATGGAGAAGTTCCTTAAATCTTTTTCTGTCTTCTGCCCTATCAATAGAGTCTGGAGATGTGCCAAGTATTTTTACCCCTTCCCTTTCAAGCGGAACAGCTAATTTTAAGGGGGTTTGACCGCCAAACTGTACTATAACGCCTTCCGGTTTTTCAAGTTCGATAATACCGAGGACATTTTCTATAGTAAGGGGTTCAAAATAAAGCCTGTCTGCTGTGTCATAATCGGTGCTTACAGTTTCTGGATTGCAGTTTACCATTATTGTCTCATAGCCAAGCTCCCTTAAGGCAAAGACCGCATGAACACAGCAATAATCAAACTCTATGCCCTGTCCAATCCTGTTAGGGCCAGAGCCAAGAATAACAACTTTTTTTCTGTCTGTTGGATTTGCTTCACAGTCAGTGGACAGTAACGAGTGACGAGTGACGAGTGACGAGTTTGTGGAATGTTCTTTTTCTTTACTCGTTACTGATGACTCGTTACTTATTACTGAATAGAACGGTTTTTCATATGTTGAATAAAGATATGGCGTATACGCTTCAAACTCTGCAGCACAGGTATCAACGAGCTTATATGCAGGTTTTATCCCAAATTCATTTCTCAATCGTCTAATATCTGCTTCTGTTTTGCCCGTCAATTCTGCAATCCTTTTGTCAGAAAAGCCGTATTCTTTAGCATTACGAAGTATTTTTACAAGTTGCAAGTTGCAGGTTGCAGGTTGCAAGTTATTTTTTTCTTGAATCTTGAATCTTGAATCTTGAATCTCTTTTTCGAAATCCACAATCTGCTTTATACTATTTAAAAACCACGGGTCAATCCATGTGAGTTCGTGGATTTCATTGACGCTCAAGCCCTCCCTCAATGCCTGTGCAACATACCATATTCTCTCGGCATTCGGAGTTTTGAGTTTTGCTTTTATTTCATCGATTCCTGCTTCTATATTGTCAAACCCTGCAGAATCTATTTCAAGGCTTCTTAACGCTTTTTGCAGGGATTCTTTGAATGTCCTTCCTATTGACATTACCTCTCCGACCGACTTCATCTGAGTTGTCAGAGTGGGGTCTGCCTCCGGAAATTTTTCAAAAGTAAACCTCGGTATTTTTGTCACAACATAGTCTATTGTCGGCTCAAAAGAGGCAGGGGTCTCCTTTGTTATATCGTTCTTTATTTCATCGAGTGTATAACCTACTGCCAATTTTGCTGCTATTTTCGCTATCGGAAACCCTGTTGCCTTACTTGCAAGGGCAGAACTTCTTGACACCCTTGGGTTCATCTCTATTACGACCATCTGCCCGTTTTCAGGATTGAGCGCAAACTGAATGTTTGAACCTCCTGTGTCAACACCTATTTCCCTAATAATTGCAATAGATGCATCTCGCATCCGCTGATATTCCTTGTCCGTAAGAGTCTGAGCCGGGGCAATGGTAATTGAGTCTCCTGTGTGCACCCCCATTGGATCAAAATTTTCAATGGAACATATGATTACTACATTGTCTCTGCTGTCGCGCATCACTTCGAGTTCATATTCCTTCCATCCTAAAACCGATTCCTCCACCAGCACCTGCTGTGCTGGACTCAATTTCAGGCCTTTCTCAAGAAGCGCCTTGTACTCTTCTATATTGTACGCAATGCCTCCACCTGTTCCTCCTAATGTAAAGGCGGGTCTGAGTATAGCAGGAAATCCTATACTCTCAATAGCAGAAAGCCCCTCTGTAGCGCTTGTAACAGCATAGCTTACAGGCACTTCAAGACCTATTTTCCTCATCGCTTCTTTGAATAATTGCCTGTCCTCTGCTTTTTTAATGGCAGGCAGTTTTGCACCTATAAGTTCTACGCTATATTTATCTAAAATGCCCGATTCCGATAATTCTACCGCAAGATTAAGTGCAGTCTGGCCTCCCATTGTCGGTAAAATTGCATCCGGTCTTTCTTTTTTAATAACTAATTCCAAAATCTCCAATGACAATGGCTCTATATAAGTTGCATCTGCTATCTCGGGGTCTGTCATAATGGTTGCCGGATTAGAGTTAACAAGCACTATCTTATAGCCCTCTTCCCTCAATGCCTTACAAGCCTGAGTTCCTGAATAATCGAATTCACAAGCCTGTCCAATTACAATAGGCCCTGAGCCTATTAAAAGTATCTTTTTAATATCAGTCCTCTTTGGCATTGTCACCCCTAAAATACATAATCCTGCTTCCACCTAAATGAAGCGGTATTTCTGCTGCTTCTGTCCGCATGCCCTTTTTAAAAAAGGCATCATCAGCCTCTGCATAAAGAACATTGCCGAAAAATGCATAGCATTCACCAGCATCTACTGTCTTATAAAGCTTACACTCAATATAACCAACGCATTCAGCAATTAAAGGCACTTTCAATGAGTTAGCCATTCTTTGTTTAAGTTTTGCTTTTAGAAATTTATCTGTATCTCTACCTGATGTCTTTCCGCAAATCCAGATAGCCTTCAATAATTTTTTGTTCGGAATGTTTATTGCAAACTCCCTTGTCTCTTTTATTAGTTCAGCAGTATAGGCGCTCTTTTCAACACATACAATTACAATCGGCGGTTCCTCGCTTACAGGTGTAGCCCATGCGCAGGCCATGACATTTGGTTTGCCGTCCTTTGCAATGCTTGTGAGAAAAAACGCCATCTTCGGATGCATAAGATGGTAGATGTCGGATTTTATTTGTTTTAACATATATCAATTCTCCTTTAATCCCGCCTGTAAGGCAATAAAATAGCCATTAAAATGGTGTTTGATTTTGAAGATATTGAATTGCCTTAAACTCACTATCATATAGCGTCATTTCTATTTCCTTTGATTTCTTTATATTATAATTAGCAATTAACAACTCTTTCCCTTTTTCTGCTTTTTGCTGTTTATAATTGTTCATACCATATTGTAATTCCCACTCAACCTGATAAAAATCCCGAAATAATTCTCGTATGTACTCACTATTGTCGTATGTTATTAACCAATTATGTTTGCATTTTATCAGATTTTCAAAAAATTCATTATGATTAAAATCTATATGAAGATGCCCTTTTTTGCCATATAATCTTGACTCAACCGCTGAATAATATGGTGGGTCTAAAAAAATAAATACATTTTCCCCTTCTCTAAATAATAGGTCTGTATAATCCTTTGAGTTGAATTCTATATGCTTAGCAACATGGTAAGCATGTTCTAATCGCTCTATAGAAGATAGTGTAAATCGTTTTTTGAATGACTGTTCTGAATATCCTCCACTATCAACAACACCAGAAAAGGTAATCCTGTTCAGCACAAAAAAATCTACTGCCCGCTGAAAATCTGATAACGGATTTTTTCGCTTGGCAATAAGCTCTTGAAATAATTCTCTTCCATTGCTGTATTCTTCTTTTACTCTGAGAATTTCTTTGATTAATTCATCCTTATTTGATTTTAATTCCTTCCAGAAGCAATATAAATCATAATTTATATCACTTGCGACATATCTTGCACGCGGTCTTTTCTGAACGCAGAAAAATGAAAAGGAGCCTCCCCCAAAAAACGGCTCCCTGATCTCTTCATATTGAGGAATAAACCTATAAAGATATTCTACAGCTCTGGATTTTCCACCTGGATAGCGTAACGGACTTTTAATCATCTTTCTTGACCTCTCCGTATTCTATAATAACCTCAAAGTTATTTGCCCTTGCTTCTTTAAATAGAGTGTTAACCAAATTTTCTCTCTTTCCTTTAAAGCCGTTCCTCTTAAAGAATGCCTTAATCTCGCCATCATTCGTGTCTGTTGTAATTTTTCCATATATTTTTTCAGATGTCAGTCTGATCACAGGGATAAAATTGACAGCCTTTTGTAAGTTATCATAAAGTTCATCTATATTTGAAAAGAGAAGCATTTTAATAAGTCCTTCTTTTATATCATTTTCAGAAGGCAAGATTACCTTTTTGGAATGTTTACTTTCAATAAGCTCATACCTGTTGTTACAGATAATTACATCATCCACTGTCAAAAAATATTTGCCTCCCAAATAATTTTCTATCTCAATAGGTGTTTTTTCACCTATACTCAAAGCCTCTTTAGGCTGGATTGTCACCACTTCTCTTTTTTGAGCATTAGCTGATTTTAGTCGTGAGAAAGACAAAAAACTCTCCCTACCTTCAATTATACGCTTTCTAAAATTCTCCAATCCATCTTCGCTGTGAAGTTTAATCCCTGTCTTTTTTGCAATTGCACGATAACTCAAAATAACTTTGTGCATAAGACCATCTAAATTTTCAGGGCTTAACTGATCTAAATTCCAATGAAGGGCAGATGAATAATAGCTGGATAACTCCTTTATTTGAGTTTTTATGAAATCGCTGTCTAGCTTTTGGTTTGTTATTCTATTCGGTTTTTTAGGGTCTCTATAATTTCTTTGAGCATCTTTGTAATAGGCAAGAATGACATACACATTTAACAAGCTCATTAACTGAACAGTATCCCACTGAAGATAATCCATGTTCTGTGTATCTGCCCCTTCATCCTTTACAATAGGAATAATCGTGATAGTTTTCCCTCCACAAGCAGATAGTGTGTCATATACACCAGCAAGCGGAT
The DNA here is from genome assembly GCA_002299835.1 of Nitrospiraceae bacterium UBA665. Classification (GTDB taxonomy): domain Bacteria; phylum Nitrospirota; class Thermodesulfovibrionia; order Thermodesulfovibrionales; family Dissulfurispiraceae; genus UBA665. Next base: position 44,728 of record DBNT01000137.1, read on the forward strand.
AAGTTCTTGACCTTTTTGGTCCGGTCCATTTACTAACAGCATAAATAATGTCGTTATCTTTAACACAGCATTTTGACTGCCAGTCATTAATATCAGAATCAAGGGATACTGTAGGCAAAGGTCCTTTTAAAAAACTTTGATACCTCGTATTCTTTATTTTGCCAAATAATTTAGATGTATTCATAACATCCTGCTCATTTATCCGTCTGGCTTTTATGACTATTCTCAATCTCTTGTCTTAATCGCTCAATGGCATATTGAACATATTTTTCCTGAGTCTCAATTCCAATATGCTTTCGCCCTAATTTCTCAGCCGCTATATTTGTCTGTCCGCTTCCTGTGAATATATCAATGACGGTATCATCTTTATACGAATAAAACTGAATAATTCTTTTTGCTAATTCTTCTGGGAAAGGACATGGATGAAGATTTTGCTGAGGAGCAACGGGAGGAATTTTCCATACATTCTTTGTTATTTCTCCTTGATAGCCATCCATCTCAAGTTTATTAGCCTGTTTTTCTTTAAATGACCTAAAATAGTAAATGTTACTTTGTTCTTTTTTACCTGCTGGTTTCTGAAAAACCAGCACATATTCAGCAACAAGGCTTGGATAATAATAGCCCGGATAAGGATGCTGCATTAAGACCCCGCTTCTTTTATCTTTTGCAATCTCTTTTTCCCAAATAATATCTTCTTTAAACTGCCAGCCTATCTCCTCCATCCAAACGGTAAAGTGAAATGGTAACGGCACCCTGACACCATTCCAACCTACTGGAGAGATATTGACAACATTATATCCTCCCGGCTTAATTATTCGATACAATTCTTTAAAACGATCAATCAAAAAAGTGCGGTAAAAATCATAAGACACCTCTTTACGCTCCCAGTATTTAATCTTTCCTTCAAGTTTTTTGATATGCTCCTCGTAATTGATGGCGTTATGATATGGTGGAGAAGTAAAAGCGAGGATAATAGAATCATCAGGGATCGTCTTCATAACATCTAAACAATCGCCTTGAATGATTTCCCCTTGCCCGATTTTATGGACTCTAATCTTCTCTTGTGCCCATTTGAATCGTCTCCCTAATTCCAATGCAGAAATAATTTGTAATGCCTTATTGGTTCCAATTCCAGGAAATTTGCACAACTCCTCTATGGTGATAGAATTGTTCAGGTTTGTCCGAATATATTCGACAAGCTCTTTGCTTAAATCAAAGACATTTTTCCCTTTAGAGCCATGTCCTAAAATAATAGCAATTAAATCCTCAGTATTAATCTGAGATGGATTTTTAACCTCAAGCAATTTTTCTCTTGGTTTTTTTAATTCGCTATTCATCTTACATTATCAACCTTGCTATACGCATTGAAAGTTGTTTAATCTTGCTGCTCTTTGTTTTTGTATCAGATGTATATCCCCAAAAAATTACTTTAAAAGCCATTGGTTATACCTCTCATTGATCTATGATGAGTTGCCATCTAACATCCCTCCATCATCTCTCTAAACCTCCTAAATAAATGCGTGGAATCATTGGGCCCCGGGCCTGCCTCGGGATGGTGCTGCACAGAAAATATGGGCAATTCCACATGCTCCATGCCCTCTTCAGAGCTATCAAATAAGTTCCTATGAGTTAATCCTACCTGTCCCTTGAGGCTATGTATATCAACACAATAATTGTGATTCTGTGAAGTAATTTCAACCCTGCCTGTTTTTAAGTCCTTTACAGGGTGGTTGCCACCATGATGACCGAATTTAAGTTTGTAAGTCCTTCCGCCCATTGCAAGTCCCAATATCTGATGTCCAAGACAGATTCCGAAGATAGGTTTTTTACCTATCAACTTTTTTACATTCTCAATGCCATATGTAACTGTCTGAGGGTCTCCAGGACCATTGCTTAAAAGGATTCCATCGGCATTCATCTCCAAAACTGCTTCAGCAGGTGTATGAGCAGGAACAACACGCACATTAAACCCTGCCTCAACAAGGCTTCTGAGGATATTAAATTTGACGCCAAAGTCATAAACAACCACTTTTTTAGTATCAGAGTGTCCAAGTATCAGAGTGTCAGAGTCTTTGATACTTTGATACTTTGACACTTTGACACTTTCCTGCCATTTCCAGCATCCCTCATTCCATTTATAAGACTCTTTAGTCGTCACATCCCTAACAAAATCAAAAGCCGAAATTCCGGGATGGGCTTTTACTTTTTCAAGCAAGCTTTCAGGGTTTGGGTCAACGCTGGAGATAATCCCCATCTGCGCTCCGTAGCTGCGAAGATGCCTTGTCAATGCCCTCGTATCAATACCTTCAATGCCTACAATTCCATATTCTTTCAAATAATCACCGAGAGTTTTTATAACTCCTGACTTCTGACTCTTGACTCCTGACTTTTCAGCGCGCCAGTTGCTCGGGAAATTACATGCCTCTTTGACCACAAACCCCTCAACCTTCGGGCCGCCCGATGATTCTATATCTTCTGCATTAACGCCATAGTTGCCAATCTGTGAATATGTCATAGTAACAATCTGACCTTTGTATGAAGGGTCTGTAAGTATCTCCTGATAGCCTGTCATTGATGTATTAAAAACAACCTCACCAATAGATTCACCATCAGCGCCAAAGCTATTGCCCTCAAAAAAAGTTCCATCAGCCAGTACAAGCAATGCCTTACTCATCTATCCTCCAATCAAAAACCTTTCCCTTGCATATTGTTATCACAGGCATCCCTTTCAGCGTCCATCCATCAAATGGTGTATTTTTCCCCTTTGATGCAAATTTTTCGGACTCGACCTTAAACTCCCTATTTATATCCACGACCGCAATATCCGCACAACTACCAGTTTTCAAAGTCCCTGCATTTATCCCTAAAATCTTAGCAGGAGCAAATGCTATCTTCTCAACGAGTTCAGGGATAGACAGGATCCCTTCATGCACAAGCCTCAGACACAAAGAGAGCGCTGTCTCAAAGCCGGATATGCCCGAAGGAGCCTTATCAAATTCCTGAAGCTTTTCATCCCTGTGGTGAGGGGCATGGTCTGTGGCTATGACATCTATTGTGCCGTCCCTTAATCCATCCTTTATAGCATCCACATCCCTTTGCGTCCTTAAAGGCGGATTTACCCTGGCATTTGTATTGTAGCCCTTCACAGCATCCTCTGTGATTGTAAAATAATGGGGGCATGTCTCTGCAGTAACCTTTACACCCCTTTCCTTTGCCTGCCTTATGAGTCTTACAGAGCCTTCTGTAGAGACATGGGCAATGTGAAGCCTGCCTCCGGTAAGTTCTGAGAGGATAATATCCCTTGCAACCATTGCATCCTCTCCTGCATATGGAATTCCCCTTAGCCCCATCTGCGCCGATAGCCTTCCTTCATTCATTACACCACCATCGGAAAGGCTCATGTCCTCGCAATGGGAAATAATCAGCATGTTCAATGCCTTTGAGTATTCCAGCGCCCTTCTCATTATCAGACTGTTCATAACAGGTCTTCCATCATCGGAAAAGGCAACACAGCCTGCCTCATGCATCATCCCCATCTCGGCTAATTCTTCACCCTTTTGCCCTTTTGTAACAGCCCCTATAGGATATACATAACACGAACCTTCAGCGTATGCCTTTCTCAATATGAATTCCGTAACAGTCCTGTTGTCATTAACAGGATTCGTATTTGGCATACAGCAGACAGATGTAAATCCTCCTTTTACAGCAGCCATTGTGCCTGTCTTGATTGTTTCCTTATATTCAAATCCCGGCTCCCTTAAATGGACATGCATATCAACAAGACCGGGAAAAACATATAGTCCAGTAGCATCAATCGTGTGAGCATTAGAGTGTCCGAGCATCAGAGTAAGCGAAGCGTCAGAGTTGCCAAGTGTCAGAGTATCAGAGTCTTTGACACTTTGACACTTTGACACTTTGACACTTTTTATCTTCCCATCCTCAATTAATATATCTCCCACCTCATCAATCCCTTGAGATGGGTCTACAATATGTCCGTTTTTTATAAGAATCGCATCAGGCATTTTCACTTCTCCCGCTCAGCAGATACAAGACAGCCATTCTAACAGCAAGTCCGTTTGTCACCTGATTGAGGATTATTGACTGCTCGGAGTCTGCTACATCAGAGCTTATTTCAATGCCCCTGTTCATCGGTCCAGGATGCATTACTATTGCGTCTTTTTTGGCGAGTTTGAGCCTTCTCATATCCAGTCCCCAATTTTTGAAATACTCCAGTGTAGATGGAAAAAATCCCTTTCCCTGCCTTTCAATCTGGATCCTCAGCATCATAATCACATCAACATCCTTAAGCCCTTCGTCCATTTCATAAAAAACCTCAACTTTATGGCCTGTCATGTCTGGGATAAGGGTCGGAGGGCCTATAAGCCTGATGTTTGCGCCGAATTTTGAAAGAAGATATATATTTGACTTTGCCACCCTGCTGTGAAGTATATCTCCAACTATCGCTATATTAAGCCCCTTAAGACTGCCCTTCTTTTCTATAATGCTGAATGCATCTAAAAGCGCCTGTGTTGGATGCTCATTTATGCCGTCTCCTGCATTGATAACAGAGGAGCTTACATTCTGTGCAATAAAATGAGGCGCTCCGCTTGATTGATGCCTTATCACAATAAAGTTTACTCCGTATGCCTCGATAGTTTTGACCGTATCAAAAAGACTCTCTCCCTTAACAACGCTGCTCGTGGGCACAGAGAAATTAAGAACATCCGTGCTAAGCCTCTTTTCTGCCAGTTCAAATGATGTTCGGGTCCTCGTAGATGGTTCAAAAAAGAGGTTTACAACCGTTTTACCTCTCAAGGTGGGCACTTTTTTAATATCCCTCTTTAAAACATCCTTGAAAGATGAGGCCGTGCTGAGTATTGACTCAATATCCTCCTTTAAAAGTTCTTTTATGCCGATTAAATCCTTCATTCCTTTGCCTGAAGAATCACTTTATCTTCAAAGCCGTCTTCTTCAAGTTGTACTTCTATATTTTCCGACATGGAAGTCGGGATATTCCTGCCCACATAATCTGCCCTTATCGGCAATTCCCTGTGTCCTCTATCTATCAGCACAGCAAGCTGTATTTGTGCAGGTCTTCCAAGGTCCATTAAAGCGTCCATTGCCGCCCTGATCGAACGCCCTGTAAACAGCACATCATCAATAAGTATTATCTTTCTATCATTTATATCGTATGGGATATCTGTCTTTCTTACCAGTGGCCGCTCTTTTCTGATGCTTATATCGTCCCTGTAAAATGATATATCGAGGGAACCAACAGGAATATCTGTATTTTCGATAATCTTTATTTTTGCCGCCAGCCTTTTGGTAAGATGGACACCGCCGCGCTGTATTCCCACGAGGCACAGGTTTCCAGTACCCTTGTTTTTTTCTATAATTTCATGGGCTATCCTTGATAAAATCCTGTCAATCTCTTTTTTATTCAAAAGCTCTTTCGGCATCATTTTTCTCCACGGGGGATTTCAAAAGAGGGACGCAAGTCCCTCTTTTTCGCAAAAAAAAGCCTTCCCCTGTCTTCAGAGAAAGGCTTTCTGTTATTTTTGTATTTTTTCACCGACTCTCCTTACCTTCTTAGCCTCACAGGGCTATCATTAAAGGTGGATATACCATAATCCGTAGCCAAGCGTTTACAGGAGGAAAGCAGGCATGGTTGACAAGCCTTTAGCGGCGATACACATTAGATCTGAACCGTCCCACCGTTTAAGGGCAGCTTCAGTATCACCTTTTACATTCAGCAAAAAAACAGGCAGATAAATAATCTTATCGCATCGCCAAAGGCTTTGATGCCATGC